>CAIMEA010000014.1 GCA_903839845.1 uncultured Hyphomicrobiales bacterium | reverse complement strand
TGTCGGTCAAAATGGCCACGCCATCGCCGCTATCCACGCGCTTGACGGCGTCGAGGATATTTTTGCGGCACTGCTCAACATCATCCTCGGGACCGATGGTAATCGTCTCGATTTGATTCTGAGGTCCCACCACGTGCTCCAGTGCGGAGCGAAATTCGACGGCGAGCCGTCCGTGGGTCACTAATACGAGGCCGATCATCCCGAACTCCTCGCGGGCGCTTTGGTGCACCGCACGAATGGGGGCGCATTGAGGCGCATCCGAAGCCCCGTTGCAAGGGCTCGCCTGCTTATATAGGCGCTCTGCTGCACTGCGGAAAGGCGGGGCCAAAGGGGCACTCAATGTCCGATAGTCGGCGGGGTCGATCCTAAACCCGTTATCGTTAATTTTTCTAAGCGGACCGAGCGCGCGGGCGTAGCCCAGTTAGCCCCCCGGGGTCAATTGCCGGCCGGGCTTACCCCTAACGCTGTACCCAGCCAGGCGAGGACCAGCGGCAACGGGCTTTGCCCGGGGGCGGCCGCCAGCCGCGGCAATATGACCCCGGAAATGGCGGTCTCAGCGGCTTCCCGGGGCGGCAGGCGGGCGGCGTCGGCGGCGGCCAGATCGACCACCAGGCCGAGCACGGCAACCGCTTCATGGGGCAGGTGGCGGATGCCCAGCCCGCGGATTTCGATCAGGCCGGCCAAAGCCTCCGCCGGGCGGACCAGAAGGCGGCCGGCGTGCACGTCAATGTGAACGCGGTCGTCGCCGACCAACCGGGCAAAGGGCAGGGCGGCGGTGCCGGAGGCCTGGATCAGGTCCCAGGCCAGCGACGATTTGCCCGAGCCGGAGGGGCCGCCAATCAGCACGGCTTTCGGGCCGATCAGGACGGCGGTGGCGTGGAGGGTGGGGGTGGCGGTCAATCATTCTCCTGTCATTCCGGGCCGCGAGCGAAGCAAGCGGACCCGGAATCCAGACTAAAGCAAAATGTGCCGCTCTGGATTCCGGGTTCGCGCGAAAGGCGCGCGCCCCGGAATGACTGCAGGTCACATCGCCGGCAGGCGCACGACGAAGCGGGCGCCGAGGATGCGCCGGCCGTCCTCGCCATGCTCGTTCTTCTGCATGCGGGGCGCCACGCGGTTCTCGACGCGGATCGTGCCGCCATGCGCCTCGACGATCTGCTGCGAGATCGACAGGCCGAGTCCGGAATTCTGGCCGAAGCCCTGGTGCGGCCGGTCGGTGTAGAAGCGCTCGAAGATTTTCTCGAGCGCGTCCGGCTGAATGCCGGGGCCGTCATCGTCGACGACGATCTCGACGTCGTTCTTCAATTTGCGGCAGGTAATGCGCACGGTGCCGCCGGCGGGCGAAAACGAGCGCGCATTGTCGATCAGGTTCGACACCACCTGGCCGATGCGCGAATCGTGGCCGGGCACCTTGAACTGCGCGGGCGCGCCGCCTTCGAATTTGAGCGTCACCTTGACGTCGTCGCGGTGCACTTCATTGGCGGCGGTCACCAGCGCATCGAGCAGGCGGGCGAGATCGACGGGGGCTGCTTCCTGGCGCTGCAATTCGGCGTCCAGCCGGCTGGCGTCGGAAATATCCGAGATCAGGCGGTCGAGGCGCTTCACATCGTGTTCGATGACGTCGAGCAGGCGCTTGCGGTTGGCGTCGGTCTTGGCCATCGGCAAGGTTTCGACCGCCGAACGCAGCGAGGTCAGCGGATTGCGCAATTCATGCGACACATCGGCGGCGAAACTTTCGATCGCCTCGATGCGCGAATACAGCGCGTCGGTCATGCCGCGCAGCGCGCCCGACAAATGGCCGATCTCGTCCTTGCGCCGGGTGAAGTCGGGAATTTCGACGCGGGTGCGAATGCGGCGGCGCACGCGCTCGGCGCCTTCGGCGAGACGCCGCACCGGACCGGCGATGGTGCCGGCGAGCAGCATCGACAACACGATCATCACCGCGGCGGCGACGAGAAACACTTTGACGATGGCGAGGCGCTCGGCTTCGACCATGTCGTCGATATCGGCGCCTTGCGTCGACAGCATCAGCGCGCCGCGCACGGCGCGGAAGCGCTGCACCGGCACGGCGACCGAGACGATGACCTCGCCGCGATCGTTGATCCGCACCATGCTGGCATGCAGGCCGGCCAAGGCCTGGCCGATTTCCGGATAGCCCTTGCCGTTCTCGGGGCCGAGTTCCTTGTACAGCGGCAGGTCGCCACGGCCGAACCAGCGGCGCAGGCCGATGAATGCGCGCTCCATCAGGCCGGGCTGCTCGGCGGTCGGCGACGGCAGGTCGAAACGCAGCACGTCGCCGCGGCCGTACAGATTGCGGCTGTCGAGGATGAGCACGCCGTCGCGGTCGTAAATGCGGGCGCGCGTCTTGGTCGGCGACACCAGACGGCGCAGCACCGGCGCGACGCGTTCGGGATTGATCGGGAATTCGATGCCGGACAAAGCGTCGTCGGCCGGCCCGTAGCTTTCGCCGGCCTGCAATTCCAAGAGACGGTCGGGATCGATGGTGATCGAGTCGGTTTCCACCGTGGCCGACGCGGCGATCGCGCCGGCGATGATCTCGCTCTGCACCAGCAGGCTCTGCACCCGCGCGTCGATCAGGCCGGCGCGGAACTGCGAGAGATACATGACGCCGATCAGCAGCGCGACCAGTCCGGTGAGATTGAGAAAGACGATGCGGCGCGTGAGACTGGAGAAGCTTTGCGCGACGAAGAAGCTCCAGGCCGAACGGTAAACGCGCCGCCAGGCGCTGCCACGCTTTTCATTGACGCGCGCCGGCTCGGCGATTTCGGCTTCGCCATTGTCGCGCGTTTCGTTTTCGGCGGTTCGGTCGAGCACGTCGTTTACAGCCTGCAGACTGTCCCTCGGAAGGATACCGCAATCCGCTCATTCCCGCGAAGGCGGGGGTCCAGTACTTTAGCTTAGTCTGGATTCCCGCTCATTGGCGTTCTGAAAGAACGCCGTTCTTCGAACGTCTATGCGCGGGAATGAGCGGAGATGCATTATTCCTTGAACCGGTAGCCGACGCCGTACAGCGTTTCGATCATTTCGAAGTCGTCATCGACGACCTTGAATTTCTTGCGCAGGCGCTTGATGTGGCTATCGATGGTGCGGTCATCGACGTAAACCTGATCGTCGTAGGCGGCATCCATCAGCGCATTGCGGCTCTTGACCACGCCGGGGCGGGTAGCGAGCGCCTGCAGGATGAGGAATTCGGTGACGGTGAGGGTGACCTGCTCGCCCTTCCAGGTGCAGGTGTGGCGTTCCGGATCCATGCGCAGCAGGCCGCGCTCAAGAACCTTGGCGGCGGCGCTGTCGACTTCCTTCTGCGTCAGAGCCGGGTCCTTCGGACTGGCGCGACGCAGTACCGCCTTGACGCGCTCTACCAACAGACGCTGCGAAAACGGTTTGCGGATGAAATCGTCGGCGCCCATCTTGAGGCCGAACATCTCGTCGATTTCCTCGTCCTTTGAGGTCAGGAAGATCACCGGCATGTCCGACTTCTGGCGCAAGCGGCGCAACGTCTCCATCCCGTCCATGCGCGGCATCTTGATATCCAGGATGGCGAGGTCGGGCGGCGAGGTCTTGAAACCGTCCAGCGCGGAGGCGCCGTCGGTATAGGTCATAATGCGGTAGCCTTCGGCTTCCAGCGCCATCGACACCGAGGTGAGGATGTTGCGGTCATCGTCGACGAGAGCGATTGTTGGCATAGAGCCCCTCTAATGCGTCGTCTGAAAAAATTGCGTGACAGCCCGCCAGGATTGACGCCTGGAGCTAGGTTTGAAGCCCAGAAACAGGGTCCGAAATGTGGCCTCTTTGCAACAACTATGTGATTCTGTAGCGAATTCAAGGTCAATGGCGTCACATGGACGCGAATACACGTTGATGGCCGACAGTTAAGGAGCGCGCATGGACGCAGGCTCGGGTGACAATAAGAGCAAAAGCGACGCCGAAACGCCGCTTCCCGGCGTCATGCCGGGCCGGACGCCGGAGAATGCGCCGCAAGCGGCCGATTTCGCGCCGATCCCGCAAGCCAAGGCGCTGCTGCGCGCAACCCGCACCGGCACCCTGGCGACGCTCGACCGCAATACCGGCCATCCTTTCGCGTCTCTGGTGAACGTCGCCACCGACGCCGACGGCGCGCCGCTGATCCTGATCTCAAAGCTGGCGACCCACACCGCCAATCTGGAAATCGACGGCCGCGCCTCGCTGCTGCTGGCAACGACCGGCAAAGGCGACGCTTTGACGCATCCACGTCTGACCGTGCTCGGCCGGTTCGAGGCGGTCGGCACTGAGCACGCCGATGCTGAGCGCATGCGCCGCCGTTTCCTGGCGCGGCATCCGAAATCGAAACTCTATGCCGGCTTCGCCGACTTCGCCTTCTGGCGCATGCAGGTGGCATCCGCGCATCTCAATGGCGGCTTTGCCCGCGCCGCCGATCTGACCGCCGCCAATGTGTTGACCGACATTACCGGCGCCGGCGCGCTGCTCGACGCGGAAGCGGGCGCGGCCGCGCATATGAATGACGACCACGCCGAGACGTGCCGGCTTTATGCGACGAAACTTCTCGGCGCGCCGCCCGGCGACTGGCGCTGCCCCGGTCTCGATCCGGAAGGCCTCGATCTGCAGAACGGCCCGGATGCGCTGTGGCTGCCGTTTCCGCAGCGCGTCACGTCGCCGGGGGAGTTACGCGCAGTGCTGAAGCAACTGGCTGAGCAGGCGCGGGCGGCCTGAAAGCCGACGACTTGCGAACCGCTGCCGATACCGGGCGGCGGGGTCAAGAATTTTCAATCGGAACGACCAGGCAAAAACTCGATCCGCGCACGCCGGCTGGATTTGTCAGCGTCGCATTCAATTGCTGCGATAGCGCCGCCACTAGGCGGGTGCCCAGGCGTTTGCTTTTCGTGACGTCGAAACCGGGCGGCATGCCGACGCCTTCATCGCGAACCGAGATACTCATGGAGCGACCGTCGATCGGCGCGACGGAGATCCAGATCGGGCCGGAGGCATCGTCCGGATAGGCGTACTTCCCGGCATTCGAGATAAGTTCGTTGAGGACGAGGCCAATCAGGATGGCTCTGTCGCCTGCGATCCTGATTTCTCCTGGCGCTTCAAAATGAATAACGTTCGGTGCAACGGTGGCGGTCAACTCGTTGAACACTTCACGAAGATAAGAAACGAGATCGATCTTTTCATAGTCGGCGGCGTAAGCGAGGTGATCGTAGGCCCGGCCGACGGTCGAAATCCGCGACGCCGCTTCGATCAGGCCGGCGCTTAACTCGGTATCGGCGGCGGCGCTTGCTTGCACGCGAAGCATGGCGGCCACGACCTGAAGGCTGTTCTTGACCCGGTGATTGACTTCCTTGAGCAGCAATTCATGACGGTCGAGCGCGTTTTGCAGCTTGAGCTGCGATCGCTGCTGTTCGATCGCCATTCCGAGTATGTTGGCGGTGCCCTGCAAAAACGCGACGTCGTGTTTGCCGAACTCGCCCGGCGACCTGCTGTCGACTTCCAGCACGCCGAACGGCGCATTGTCGCCTTGCAGAATGACGTTCATGGCGCGGCGAATGCCGTGTTCGACCAGCAGTTCCGGGGTCCGGAACCGTTGCTCGTTCTCGAGATGGTTGGAGATGACAGGCTTGCCGGTGTGCAAGGCGAAGCCGGCGGGCGAGGCCATGTCGGCGCCGACCGTCGCGATGCCGACGACGCCTTCGTTCCAGCCGACGCCGGCGCGTACCAGCAACCGGTTTTCGGAAGGGATAAACTCGAGAATTTTGCAGTATTCGGCCTCAAGGCCTTCGGCCGCCAGACTGGCCGTGAGATTCAGCAGGTCGAGAAACGCGGTGCCCTGCAATGCATGCACGCCGAGTTCTGCGAGAATTTCCTGCTGCCGAAGGCGCAGATGCAGCGTCCGTTCGGTCAAGTCCGACGGACTGGCGGCGGCTTTCGCCTCGACGACCGGCTTCCCGGGTTCGGATGATTGAGTCATGGACACGTCTAACATGAAAGCGCGGACTTGCCCGATCTTTCGCCGCGGCGGGCCTGGACGACGTCACGATACATGCGCCCCAGCCGTTCATGCCGTTGAACCGCGGCATTGGTAAGACATCATATGATTTATAAAACATCATTTTGCGCGGCGGCTTGGCCGTTAACTTATTGATGCAGTGCAATGCGGCCAGCGTCCAATGCATGGCATTTGATCTTGGCATTCATGGGCTTGATGAGTATGGTCCCGGCGCCGTGGACCTGGGCTTAAACTAAGGTCTATATTTTTTACGGCCGAAAGGCCTCGATCGGGGCGCGCTGCAACAGCGGCCTGACTGTGTGGGAGAGAAGCGTGCAAGAAACAGGTGTGCGGAACGACGCCTTCGGCGCCGACAAATTCGGTTTGACGGGCCTTGAAGCGGTTCACTGGAACCTGACCGCCCCGACGCTCTACGAGCACTCGATCCGAAACGGCGAAGCCAAGATGGTCGAGGGCGGCGCGCTGTCGGCCTTTACCGGCCACCACACCGGCCGCTCGCCCAAGGACAAGCACACCGTCGACGACAAGCTCACGCACGACGTTCTGTGGTGGGACGGCAACCGCAAGCAGACCGAGGAACAGTTCGCGACGATGCTCGGCGACTTCCGCGCCCATGTGAAGGGCAAGACCCTGTTCGCGCAGGATCTCTATGGCGGCGCCGACCCGAGCTACCGCATCAAGGTGCGCGTCTACACCGAATATGCCTGGCACTCGCTGTTCATCCGCCAGCTTCTGATCCGTCCGGAAATCGCGGAACTTGCGAGTTTCACGCCGGAACTCACCATCATCGATCTGCCGTCGTTTGTGCCGGACCCGAAGCGTCACGGCGGCCGCGAAGGCTCCGACACCCAGGTCGCCATCGACTTCACCAACAAGATCGTGCTGATCGCCGGCAGTTCCTACGCCGGCGAAATGAAGAAGTCGGTGTTCACCACGCTCAACTTTTATCTGCCGGCGCAGAACGTCGTGCCGATGCACTGCTCGGCCAACGTTTCGCACGAGGGCGAGAGCGCTTTGTTCTTCGGCCTGTCCGGCACCGGCAAGACCACTTTGTCGTCCGATCCGAACCGCATCCTGATCGGCGATGACGAACACGGCTGGGGCCCGCACGGCATCTTCAATTTCGAAGGCGGCTGCTACGCCAAGACCATCAAGCTGTCGAAGGAAGCCGAGCCGCAGATCTGGGACGCGACCAACCGCTTCGGCGCGGTGCTGGAGAACGTCACTTACGATCCCTATACCCGCGTGCCGGATTACGACGACGGCTCGAAGACCGAGAACACGCGTTCTGCGTATCCTTTGGACTTCATTCCGAACGCCTCGCGCTCGGGCTGCGCCGGTCATCCGAAGAACGTCATCTTCCTGACCGCCGACGCTTACGGCGTGATGCCGCCGATCGCCAAGCTGACGCCGACGCAGGCGATGTATCACTTCCTATCCGGCTACACCGCTAAGGTCGCCGGCACCGAGAAGGGTTTGGTTGGCGTCGAGCCGGAATTCTCGACCTGCTTCGGTGCGCCGTTCCTGCCGCGTCATCCGTCGGTCTATGCCAACCTGCTGCAGGAATACATCAAGAAGCACAAGGTCGACGTCTGGCTGGTCAACTCCGGCTGGACCGGTGGCATCTACGGCGTCGGCCGCCGCATGCCGATCAAGGCAACGCGCACGCTGCTGACCGCCGCGCTTGACGGTTCGCTCAAGGACGCTGATTTCCGCACCGATCCCTATTTCGGTTTCTCGGTGCCGACCTCGGTGCCCGGTGTCGAGCCGCATCTCTTGAATCCGATCAAGACCTGGCAGAACAAGGCCGAGTTCGACAAGACGGCGCGCGCACTGGTTGCCATGTTCCAGAAGAACTTCGCCAAGTTTGAACAGCACGTCACGCCGGAAATCCGCGCGGCAGCGCCGGAAGTGCGCATCGCGGCGGAGTAGCCGGCCGGCATAGATCGGAAAAGGCGGCCCTTCGGGCCGCCTTTTTTATTTTTTGCCTGCCGCGCTTTATGCCACCATAACGGCAGTATCTCGGTGTGGGGGGCGGATGACGACATCTGTGCGGCGTGCCGACTTTCTGATGGCGCTGGCTTACGCGACCGATCTCGCAACCGGGCATTCGCGCGATTTCGCCCTGCGATCCTGCGTGTTGGCGATGCGTTTTGCCGAAGTCGCCGGCCTCGATGTCGAAACGCGCCGCGGCGTCTATCACCAGGCCTTGTTGCGTTACATCGGCTGCAATGCCGATACACATCTTCTGGCATCGGCGTTCGGTGACGAGATCGCATTGCGGCGCGACCTTCAGCGTATCGATATCGGCAACAAATCCGAACTGGCCGAAACGATTGTCCGCGCCATTTCCCGCACCTTCGCCGACGCGGCCCCCGCGGCTTTGGCCGAAGCGGTCGAGCGGGGCCTTGCCGAGGCCATGCAGGTCAGCGTGCCTATTCTGTCCGGCCATTGCGAAGTGGCGCGCCGCATCGCCGAGCGTATCGGTCTTTCCGACGAGATCCGCGAAAATCTGGGCCAGCTTTATGAGCGCTGGGACGGCAAAGGACTGCCGCGTGGCCTCTCCGGCAATGCCGTCAAGCTTCCGGTGCGGCTGGTGACATTGGCGCAGGACGCCATTGCGCTGAATGAAGCGCATGGCTTCGACACCATGAAGGCGATGATCGGCAAGCGCGCCGGCGGTGGTTATGAAGCCGAACTGGCCGGTCTTTTTCTCGTTCATGCCGAGCGGCTGTTCGCAGACCTCGACGGGCCGGTGGATCGCGAGACAATATTGGCGCTTGAGCCGGCGCCGCACGCGATGCTCGATGAGACCGGCTGCGAGGAAGCCTATCTGGCCATCGCCGACATGATCGACATGCGGACGCCATTCACCTTCGGTCATTCGCGCGCGGTGGCGGCGCTCGCGGAGGCTGCGGGCAAACACATCGGCCTGCCCACCGCCGACATTCGCGACGTGCGGTGGGCTGCCTATGCGCACGATATCGGCGAGCTGGCGGTCCCCGTTTCAGTCTGGATGCGCGCCGGCCGCCTGACCGAACGCGAGACCGATGCGGCGCGGCTGCATCCCTATCACGGCGAGCGCGCGTTGGCCCCGCTGGGCGGCGATGGCAAGGCCATCGCGGCGTTGGTCCAGCGCCACCAAGAGCGTCTCGATGGCAGCGGCTATTTCCGCAACGCGAGGGGCGCCGATCTCTCGCCGGCCGCCCGCATTCTCGCCGCCGCCGAAGCGTTCCAGACCGCGCGGGAAGATAGACCGTATCGCCCCGCTTTGAGCGACGCGGCGGCGGCGGCGAAGGTGCGGACCGCTGTGCGGGAAGAAAAGCTGTGCGGTGACGCGGTCGAGGCGGTGCTGGCATGCGCCGGCCAGCCAGCCCGGCGGGACACGCCCGAGCGTCTGGCCGGGCTGACGCCACGCGAAATCGAGGTTCTGCGGCTGATCGCCGGCGGCCATACGGCGAAGGAAGCGGCGCGCCGGCTCGAGATCGCGCCGAAGACCGCCGACAACCATATCCAGAGCCTGTATTCCAAGATCGGCGTCTCGACGCGCGCCGCCGCCGCGCTGTATGCGCTTGAGCGCGGCCTGATCCAGCACGGAATTTCCCCGGCATAGGGAATCCACCCCATGTGCCGGCCTGGCGCCTTTTGCATCCTGCAATCGTGAGCGCCGGGCCGACGTTCGTCCATGCGCGGGGCTCACAGGAGCCCATGCAATTGGAGAACTGGAAATGCGCAAACTCTCATCGAAAGAATTGTCGCGCCGCTCGCTGATGAAATCCGCCGTCGCCGTCAGTGCGGCCGGCGCATCCGTGGCGATTTTCACGGACGGCGCCCTGGCGCAGTCGGGCGAGCGCAAGATGATGCTCGCGACCACGACGGTTGAGGAGGTCGACCGTTTCCTGAAAATATTTTCGACCACAAGCCTCGAGAAGCGCAAACAGCATGGCTCGAAGGGCGCGGTCGTGTTTCGCGATCCCAACCAGGCTGACCGCGTCTGGGTCGTCTTCGATTGGGACGACAAGGGCTGGCAAAGCTTCGTCTCCGATCCGACCCTGCCGCCGATCCTGAAAGAGGCTGGACACAAAACCAAGCCTCAGGTCGCGCAACTCAGCGGTCAATACAGCGCCTGACGGCAATCGGATCAAAACGGAGGACGCCCGTGAAATATGTGATCACCTGGAACGAAAGGCCGCAAGGCACGCCGATCGAATACGAGAACGCCCAGAAGCGAATTCTGGAAGTGTTCACGCAGTGGAAGGCGCCGGACAATTTCAAAATCGAGATGTTCGTCATCCGCGTCGGCGACTGGGGCGGCTACATGCTGTTGGACTGCGATGACCCGCTTGCTGTCCACAAATTCTGCTCGATGCTGCCGTCGTTTGTTTTCGAAGCCCGGCCGGTCGTGCCTGTCATGGACGCGGTGCGGGTCGAACTCGAAGCAATCGCTTTCCGCGATGGCCTCAAGGCGAAATAGGTTCCAAGCCTCGGTTGCGACACCACAAGCAAAAAAAGGGCGGCCTCATCGGCCGCCCTTTTCGGTTTGCTTGTGCGCTAAAGGTTACTGGTTCGATGCGCCGCTGTTCTGCGCCAGTTCCTGACCGAGGCGATTGAAGCGTGCCTTCTGCTCGGCGGAGAGCGAAGCGTAGAAGCTGCCAAGCGCCGGCTTCACCGTGTTGGCGGCCTCGATCATCGCCTTGAGCCGCGTCTCGATCGCCTGCAAGCGGCCGGGAGGGGTCAGCGGCGTTTCGGCCGGGCAAGCGGCCTGCAGAACGCCGACGGCCTTGACGGTGGCTTCGCCGAGTTTGTCGAGTTCGGCCTGCTGCTTGTCGTTCGGCGCGATGACGTCCTCGATCTGCTCGATCGGCAGATTGGTGAGGCCGGGCTTGGCTTCGCCGCACTTCTTGGCGTCGTCGGTGGTTGCCGACTGCGCTTCAGGACTGGCGGCAGCCTTCGACGGTCCGATCTGGTTGAAGCGTTCTTTCTGCTCGTCATTGAGCGAATCGTAGAACGTTTCCAGAGCGGGCCGCACGGTCTGCACCGCTTGCAGCGTGGCGTCGAGCCGCGCGGTCATCGAGCCAAGCCGGCCGGGAGGCGTCAGCGGGAAGGCGTTCTCCGAAGGGCAGGTCGCCTTGAACACGGCCGCGGCCTTGGCTCCGGCTTCCTTGACGTTGCCAAGCAACTGCTTCTGCTCGCCGTTCAAGCCGACCTTGCTTTCGATCTCGGCGGTCGGCCAGGCGGTGATGCCGCCGCCCGGCGTGGCGCAGAGGTCGCGCACGGCGGCGTAGGTCGGTTGCGCGGGGGCTGGCGTCGCCGGCGCCGAGCCGGTGGTCTCGGTCACGTACTCCTGCGGCGGGCCGACTTCGCCATAGAACACGCCATCGAAGAAATCGTCATAGGCGTAGTCCCAGTAGCTGTCCTCGTAGCCGCTCGGGAAGAACGTGTAATCGAAGATGTCGGAATAGGCATAAGGCCAGAACACCGGGCCGTACCACGGCACGAAGGCGGCGCGCAGGCCGCGCTCCCAGGCGCGGCGCGGCGCGTAACGCGCGGTGCGGGCCTGCGGCGCGGCGGCGGCGCGGGCATTGGCGCCGGCGCCTTGCGCGCGGAGCGCGGCAAAGCGTCCCTGACGCGCGGCCTGCGGCGTGATGCGGGCCTGACCGTTGCGAAGCGCACCGCGATTGGCGTTACCGGCGTTGCGCGCATTCGGCGCGACAAGCGCATTCGGTTGCGCGACGCCGCGCGCGTTCGGCTGGATACCTTGCCGTTGCGCGGCGCGTTGTTGACGCTGCTGCTGGATCTGCTCGCGCCGCGCGGTGCGCTGCGCTGGCGGCAATGCGCGCAGAGCGCGGTCTTCGCGCCGTTGCAACAGGCGTTCCTGACGCTGCTGGCGTTGCGCCTGCGCGCGCGAGACCGGGGCTGCCGGCGTCGCGGTTCGTGCGGCGTTCGGCGCGGCCTGCGGGGTGGCGGTGCGAGCGGCCGGTTGATTGCGCTGCGCACGGTTGGCGGCCGGCGTGCCGGGACGCGGCCGATCGGCGGCGCGCTGGCGCTCCTGGCGTTGCGGCGCGACGCGCGCGGCGGGCGATTGCGTCGGCGGTGCAATGCGGGCGGCCGGCGGTTGCGCACGGTGCGGGGCAATGCGCGCTGCCGGCGCCTCGCGCCGAGGCGGAGCGATACGAGCGGCCGGTGGCGGTCCGGCCGGGCGGGCTGCCGGCGCCGGGCGGGCAACAGCCGGTGGTGGCGCGGGGCGTGCTGCGGCTGGCGGCGGCGCGGCGGGGCGCGCGGCCGGTGGCGGCGGCGCGGGCCGTGCCGCCGGGGCTGCCTTCTTCTTGGCAGCCTCGATTTCAGCCGGCGTCTGCGCGCCGGCGTAATGTGGCGCGGCCACGGTGAACAAAAGCGCGACCAGACTCAAACAGGCAAATTGTTTTTTCATGATGGATATCGACTCCGCCGACTGAATAAAGTTCCATTATTCATTCAACGTATCGGTTGCCGCGACCCGTCTCATTGACCGGCGTCAATCATGCGTTTGTGATCGCGGATGAATATTTAGTCATATTCGTCCGCTTCTTGCCGCATCGTGCGGTGCAACAAGACCAAGTGGACCAATCAGCGCTGCAAACGCGCAATCAATTCGAGCGTCGGATAGCCATCCGCCGGCAAACCCAGTTTCAACTGCGCCTTTCGCACCGCGGTGCGCGTGCCGGAGCCGATCTTGCCGTCGATCTCGCCGACGCCGTCGTAACCGGCTTTGGTCAAAAGCTTCTGCAACTCCATGACCTGCGGCCCGGTCAGCGGCACGACGGCGGTGGCGCCGGCATGGTTGACCACCGGCGCGCCGGCGATGCGGGTGGCGTAATAGGCGACCGTGGTCGAATAGACGTAAGCCGAATTCCAGCCGAGGAAGGCCTTGAAGTTCGGATAGGCGAGGAACGCCGGACCGAGCCGTCCCATCGGCAGGATCAGCGAGGCTTGCAGATCGGCGGCGGCCAGATTGCCGTGCGCGCCCTTCACGCCCCACTTCGCCCATTGCGACACCGGGTGCTGGATAGCGTTATCGGCTTCCTGCCACGGCATGTCGGCCGGGACGGTGACTTCCTGCAGCCAGGGCTGGCCGCGCTGCCAGCCGAGGCTGACGAGAAAGTTGGCGGCGGAGGCGAGCGTATCGGGAATGCTGTGAATGAGATCGCGGCGGCCGTCGCCGTCGAAGTCGACGGCATTCTTGAGATAATCCGAAGCGGTGAACTGCATGCCGCCGAATTCGCCGGCCCAGTCGCCGATCAGATCCTCGACCCGCTGATCGCCGCGCTGGATGATGCGCAAGGTATCGAGCAGTTGCGTGCGGAAGAAGTCCGAACGCCGGCAGTCATAAGCGAGCGTCGCATTGGCGCTGAGGATTTTGTATTTGCCGAAGTCGGCGCCGAAATCGCTCTCCAGTCCCCAGAACGCCACCAGCACCGCCGCCGGCACGCCATATTGCTTGTCGATGCGCGCGAAGATGTCGGCGTGCTGTTTTATCTTGGCCTGGCCGTTCGGAATGCGGCCGCCGCCGGTCATGCGGTCGGAGAATTGCAGGAAGGTCTGCGAGAACACCGACTGGCCGTGGTCGCGCTTGATGATGCTCGGGTCGAAGACCATCGACGGCGCGGCGTCATTGAGCACGCGCGGCGAGATGCCCTGCGCCAGCGCGTCCTTCTTGAACGCTTCCAGCCATTTGTCGTAGCTGCCGGTGTTCTGGCAGGTGGCGGCGAGAGCGGGGGAGGCGCTAGCGAGTGCGCCGGCGACAAAGGCAATCGCGAATATATTGCGCATGAACGAGCCTTGTTGCTTCTGCTCCCCTCCCCCTTGTGGGTCGGGGTCGGGGTTGGGGTTGGGGGTGGGGGTGTTTGGCATTGGCTTATCGTCGTTACCCCCCCCCTCCCTGTCCCTCCCCCACAAGGGGTGAGGGAACGCTAGAAGCGAGGCTGATGAGTTTATGTTCAACCGCCCTGCAATTTCGCAATCAACTCAGCGGTCGGCCAGGAATCGGCCGGCAGTTTGTATTTGAGCTGCGCCTTGCGCACTGCCTTGCGGGTGCCGGAGCCGAGGCGGCCGTCGATCTGGCCGACATCGTGGCCCTGCTTCTGCAACAGGCGCTGCAATTCCATCATCTGTTCGGTGGTCAGCAACTGGACCTTTGTCGCGCCCTCTTCGCTGACCGGCGGCGCGCCGCCGAGCCGGGTGGCGAAATAGGCGACCGTGGTCGAATAGACATAAGCCGAATTCCAGCCGATGAAGACCTTGAAGTTGGCATAAGCGAGGAAGGCCGGACCGAGACGTCCCATCGGCAGGATCAGCGCCGCCGGCATGGTGCTGTCCGACGGCAGCGCGCCATGCGCCGGCTTGACGCCCCAGGCCTGCCACTCGGCAAGCGAATGCTGGATATCGAGATCGGCTTCCTGCCACGGCATATTGGCCGGCACATTGACTTCCTGCAGCCACGGCTCGCCACGCCGCCAGCCGATGCTCTTGAGATAATTGGCGGCTGAGGCGAGCGTGTCCGGCGTGCTCTTGATCAGGTCGCGGCGGCCGTCGCCGTCGAAGTCGACGCCGTATTTGATGTAGTTGCTTGGCGTGAACTGCATGCCGCCGAATTCGCCGGCCCAGTTGCCGGTCATTTCGTCGATCCGCTGGTCGCCGCGCTCGATGATGCGCAGCGCGTCCATCAGCTCGGGACGGAAATGGTCGCCGCGCCGACAGTCATAAGCGAGCGTCGCCAGCGACGGCAGAATCTTGAATTTGCCGAACAGCGCGCCGTAATCGCTTTCCAGGCCCCAGACCGCGGTGATGACCTCGGCCGGCACGCCATAGGTTTTCTCGATACGGGCAAACAGCGCCTGATGCTCTTTCATCTTGGCGACGCCGTTGGGGATGCGGGCGCCTGCGAGCAGCCGCCTGGCGAAGTCGAGGAAGGTGCGCTGGAACACGCCCTGGCCGGAATCGCGTTTGATCACCGACTCGTCAAAGGTTAATTCGGGAGACGCCGCCGCCAGGACTTTCGGCGAAATGCCCTGGGCCAGCGCGTCTTTCTTGAATTGGGCGACCCAGGCGTCGAAATTGCCGGTGTTCTGGCAGCGCGGCGCGGCCAAAGCCGAGCCGGTCATCAAACCGGCCCCGAGCAGCCCGGCCGCCACGCGAAGTGCTAATTTGCCCATCATTTTCGCCGCCCGTTGGGAAAATTCCCGGGCTGAATCTTGCCATTAGCGGGCAAAGGTCAAGGCCGATCGCCGATCTGCGTTAAGATCAAAGGTCCGGCGGTTTCTTGTGCAAACGGCGGTTTACCTTTAAGGCCGTGCGCCTTGGTTCCACTTCCGCGACAGACGATCGAGACTGAATCCGCATGCAAGTATTGGTTATCGGCGCCGGCGTCGTCGGTCTGGCCGTGGCGCGCGCCATCGCCGTGCGAGGCCACGACGTCATCGTGGCGGAAGCCGAAAACGCCATCGGCACCGGCATCTCCTCGCGCAACAGCGAGGTCATTCATGGCGGCATGTATTACCCGACCGGGTCGCTGCGCGCGCGACACTGTGTCAATGGCCGCCGGCTGCTCTACGCCTTCTGCGCCACGCACGGCGTGCCGCACAAGAAGTGCGGCAAGTTCATCGTCGCTACCGATGCGGAGGAGACCGCCAAGATCGAGGCAATCGCCGCGCAGGGCAAGATCAACGATGTCGAAGGGCTGGTGATGCTGAGCGCGCAGGCGGCGATGGCGCTCGAGCCGCAACTGTCCTGCACCGCGGCGCTGCATTCGCCGGAGACCGGCATTGTCGATGCGCACTCTTATATGCTGGCTTTGCGCGGCGACATCGAGGACACAGGCGGCGCCATTGCCTTCAACACGCCGGTCACCGGGGCGAAGCGCAAAGACGGCCAGTGGGTCGTCACCTTCGGCGGCAGCGATGGCGGCGACTTCGAATTCGACGCGGTGGTGAATTGCGCCGGCTTGCGGGCGCAGAGCGTGGCGAAGACGCTGCAGGATTATCCGCAGGCGCGCGTGCCCAAGCAGGTGCTGGCCAAAGGCAATTACTTCACCTTCACCGGCCGACCGGCTTTCAGCCGGCTGATCTATCCGGCGCCGGTGCATGGCGGGCTTGGCGTGCATGTGACGCTCGATCTGGCTGGCCGCATGCGCTTCGGGCCGGACGTCGAATGGATCGACCGCGAATATTACCCGGTCGATCCCAAGCGTGCCGACGTGTTCTACGAGCGCATCCGCACCTATTTCCCGGCGATGCCGGACGGCTCGCTGGCGCCGGATTATTCCGGCATCCGGCCAAAGCTCACCGGCCCCGGCGAGCCGGCGGCGGATTTCCTGATCGATGGTCCGGCGCACCACAATGTGCCGGGGCTGGTGCAGATGTTCGGCATCGAATCGCCAGGCCTGACCAGTTCGCTGTCGCTGGCCGAGGAAGTGGCCGACCTCGTCTCGGCTTGAGATCAGCGCGCGAGCTGAACGCGGCCGCGATTGGGATCGCGCGGATTGTCGGCGACCGGCGTGATCGATGAGGTGACGTCGGCGGCGGCCGCCGCGCCCGGCGTCGGCGGCATGATCTTGGTGTCGGCGAGTTTGTCGCGCGTGGTCTTGGGCAGGCGCGAATAATTTTCGATCGGCGTGAAATTGGCGACGTTGTTGGTCGCACCCGTGAAGGCGACCAGCCCTGTCTTGGTGGCGACGACATCGCCCTGGCGCAAGGTCGGGTCGGTTGTCGCGTCGAGCCGGGCGAGGCCGAAAGCGTTCTTGCCGTTGCAGGTGCAGCCGGCGACCATTGCCTTGCGATAGACGAAGGCGTTCGGCAAATCGGCATAACGGCCGCCGTCGCTGGCGGTGGCGGTGTCGATATTGCTGCCGCCGTAAAGTCTGGTCTCGGTTGCCGGGCAGAACGAGCGGCAGCTCTCGGCCGCGGTCGCGCCCGCATGGGCCTGCACCGGAAAGAAATGTCCATCGCAGGTGCGCACGCAAAAGGCTTTCGCCGGGCCGCTATTGTCGGCACGCAATTGCTCGCGCTCGGGGGCCGGCGCACTGAGATGATTGGCGATGCTGCTCAACGGATCGAGGAACGGCAGCGGCGCCGACTGGCGCGGCGCTTCGATGGCGCGGCGCACGTCGCCGAACAGCCGGTCGAGAAAGCCGGCCGAGGCTGCTTGCGGCAGCAGAGTGGCGGACAACGCGATACCAACGGCCAGCGCGGCGACGCCAAGTCTGATCTCCCGATATCGGCTTCGATAGACCATCGCACGCCCGCCTGAGCTTTCGGCCGACCTGAATGGGGCGGCCTTTTTATCAACGCCGGGACAGGCGGAAGGTTGCCGCCGCCGTCAGGCGATTCGTCCGGCGAGCTAATCGCAGCGAAGTAAACGATCGGTTAGCAAATGCGGCGGGCAAGCGGCGGACAAGAAAACGGCGCGCAACCGGGTGGATTGCGCGCCGTTGACTCGTTGCGACGTCAGGCCAGCTCAGAAATAGCGCCACCACAGGTAGACGTGGCAGATCGCCACGGACACCAGCATCATCGGGAACGCATACAGCGTGTAGGTCATGAAACGGAACGGTACGCCGTTGCGCTCGGCGATGCCGGCGACCGTCAGGTTGGCCGACGCGCCGATCAGGGTTCCATTGCCGCCGAGACAGGCGCCGAGCGACAGGCACCACCACAGCGGCTGGATGTGGTCGGCGCCGCCGAAAGACGGCGCCATGTTCTTGATCAGCGGAATCATGGTGGCGACAAACGGGATGTTGTCGACGATCGCCGAGAGGATCGCCGACGCCCACAGGATGGCGTAGCCGGTGTGACCCAGGCTGCCGCCGGTTGCCGCCACCAGCTTGTTGGCCAGCATATTGAGCAATCCGCCGACATCGACGCCGTGCACGACAATGAACAGGCCGATGAAGAAGAAGATCGTGATCCATTCGACGTCGCCGAACGTCGAATGGATGTTCTGCGCCGCCTTTTCGTTATGATGCTCCCAGTTGTCGAGCAGCATCAGGATCGCCGCGCCAAGCATGGCGATGGTGGCCGGCTCCAGATGCAGCGGCCGCGCCAGGATGAAGCCGATCATCACCAGACCGATGACGATCAAGGATTGCCGGAGCAGGACCCAATCCTGAATGGCTTCCTTGGCATTCATCGCCATGACGGCGGCTTCCGACTCGGCCGTCGCCTTCAGATCCTTGCCCCAGACGATGTGAATCATGATCGCCTGCACCACCATGACGATGATGATCACCGGCGTCAGGTGATAGACGAAATCGTTGAAGGCGAGTCCCGCCTGCGAGCCGATCAGGATATTGGGCGGATCGCCGATCAAGGTGGCGGTGCCGCCGATATTGGAAGCGAAAATTTCCGCGAACAAATAGGGATAGACCGGCACTTTCAGCGTGCCGCAGATCGCCAGGGTGACGGGCACGACCAGCAGCACGGTGGTGACGTTGTCGAGGAACGCCGACAAGACCGCGGTGGTGATCTGGAGGATGAACAGGATTCCGGCCGGATGCGCCTTGGCGGCCTGCGCCGACCAGATGGCGAGATACTGGAACATGCCGGAGCGGCGCGAGATCGAGACGAGAATCATCATGCCGGTCAACAGGCCGATGGTGTTCCAGTCGATGCCCTTGATCGCCTCGTCCTGATCGAGCACGCCGACCACGATCATTAGCCCGGAGCCGACCAGCGCGACGATCGCGCGGTTGACCTTTTCCGACATGATGACGGCATAAGTGATGGCCAGGATGCAGGTCGACACCCACATCGGATTGAGCCCGAAATAGACCTGAGATACCGCGTGTGCGGTCATAAGCGAAGTCCCCCCAATATCGCGGGGCCCCGGCTGTGCCGCCGATGGCGCCCTGAAAGCCCGGCTGCGAAACTCCGGCAATGGGCCGGGGGAGTCAAGTTCGCGGCGGATGTTTTGCGACTCGTCGGTCCGGGTCTGTCCAGGCGGCGAGTCGCGCGCTAGCATTCCTGCCGATGCGCCTGAAGGCGCGCAAAACGGGGGGAACAAGCGATGACGCAAATCCGGCATCTTAATCCGGCGACGGTGGCGAAACCGCCGGGCTATACGCACGTCGTCGAAGTCACCGGCCCGGGCCGCACCGTCTATATCGCGGGACAACTCGGCCTCGACCTCGACAACAAGCTCGTCGGCCAGCCGGGCGACTTCCGCGCGCAATGCACAAAAGCCTTTGAGAACCTCGGACTTGCTCTCGCGTCGGTCGGCGCCACGTTCAACGACGTGGTCAAGATCAACAACTACCTCACCGACATCGCCCATATCGGCGTCTTCCGCGAAGTGCGGGACTCCTTCCTCAATACCAAGGCACCGCCGGCTTCGACCACCATCGCCATTCCGGCGCTGGCGCGGCCCGGCGCGCTATTCGAGATCGAGGCGGTCGCGGTGTTGGCGGCGTAGGGCCGAATATCAAAACGGTTTGAGGATCGGCGAAATCGGCAGCAACGTCAGCAGCAGGAACAGCGGCACCAGCACGCAAGCTGCCCACATCACATAGGCGAAAAAGCCCGGCATGCGCACGCCCTGTTCGGTGGCAATGGCGTAGATCATCAGGTTCGGCGCGTTGCCGATATAGCTGAGCGCGCCCATATAGACCGCGCCCATCGAGATCGCCGCCAGGGTACCGGACAACGGCCCCATCAATTCTTTGGCGTCGCCGGAGGCGAGTTCAAAGAACACGAGATAAGTCGGCGCGTTGTCGAGAAAACCGGACAAAGCGCCGGTCAGCCAGAAATAGGCGGCCTCGTGCGGCGTGCCGTCTTTGGCCGTCACAGCCTTGAGCAGGAAGGCGAAGGTGCCGTCAGGGCCGGCCTGCAGCATCGCCAGCACCGGGATGATGGCGACGAAGATGCCGGCGAACAGGATGGCGACTTCGCGGATCGGCTCGAAGGTGAAGCCGTTGGCGGCGCGGTGTTCGTCGGGCGTCAGCCACAGGGAAGCGAGTGCGATCGCGACCAGCGCGGCGTCGCGCGCGAGGTTCTGCAATTCGACGTGCGTGCCGTAGACGTCGAAGGCGGTGCCCGGTTGCCAGGCCGCCGATAAAAGAATGGCGGCGACGATCATGCCGATCAGCACGATGTTGCGGCGGCCGCGAACCGTAAGCGCGACCGCCGGCTCCTTCGTCAACGCCGGTGCTTCAGCGCGAAACTTGTAAGTATCGAGCGCAAAGAAAATCGCCAGCACAAGACCGGCGACAATGGCCGTTTGCAGCCAGAGATGCTGCGCGGTCCAGAAAAAGTCGACGCCGCGCAGGAAGCCGACGAACAAAGGCGGGTCGCCGAGCGGCGACAGCGCGCCGCCGATATTGGCAACGAGAAAAATAAAGAACACCACGACATGGGCGTTGCCGGTTCGCTCGGCATTGGCGCGGACTAGCGGCCGGATCAGGATCATCGAGGCGCCGGTGGTGCCGACGACGCTGGCGATAACCGTGCCGAAAGCGAGGATGGCGAGATTGGTCGCCGGCGTGCCGCGCAGGGTGCCGGTCACGAGAATGCCGCCGGCGACGACGTAGAGCGCGAACAAAAGAATAATGAAGCTCATATATTCGGCGAGCGCGGCATGCACGAAGGCGGCGAGCGCGGCCGGCGCCCCGAAGAAGGCGGCGATGGCGACAAGCGTCACGACCGCCCAGCCGAGCGCGATCTTGCCGTAATGGCCGTGCCAGATTTTCGGAACCAGCAACGGGCATAGCGCGATCGACAGGAGCATCCCAGCGAAGGGAAGCCCCCAATACCAGCCCATTCCTGCGCCTTCCAGCGTCGCCGCCTGCGCGGCGGAAGGGATGAGCAGCGCGATACTTGCAATAACCGGCCAGAGGATGATCATCGCATGTGGCTAGCAGGCATGCGTTGAGGCGACAACTGCGACAAAAGGCGCTGGCAGCGATGGCGTTCCGGGTTTAAGGGTACGGGCCAATTCCACAAGAGAGTGCCATGCGCATCACCGCCATCCGCGACATCGTCGTGCCGATCTCGTCGAAAATCGCCAATGCTTATATCGACTTCTCGACCATGACGGCGAGCGTGGTGGCGATCTTCACCGACGTGGTGAAGGACGGCAAGCCGGTCGTCGGCTTCGGCTTCAACTCGAACGGCCGCTACGCGCCGCAGGGCCTGCTGCACGAACGCTTCATCCCGCGCCTGCGCGACGCCAAGCCGGAGAGCATTCAGGACGCGCGCGGGCTGATCGATCCGGGCAAGGCCTGGGCGGCGATGATGAAGAACGAGAAGCCCGGCGGCCACGGCGAGCGTTCGGTTGCCGTCGGCGTGCTCGACATGGCTTTGTGGGATGCCGTGTCAAAGGCCGAAGGCGTGCCGCTGTGGCGCATGCTGGCCGACCGCTACAATAATGGCATCGCCGATAAGACGGCGTGGGTCTACGCCGCCGGCGGCTATTATTATCCGGACAAGGACATTGACGGCCTCGAGACCGAGATGAAGCATTATCTCGATCTCGGCTATTCGACCGTGAAGATGAAAATCGGCGGCGTGCCGCTGAAGGACGACATCAAGCGCATCGAGGCGGCGTTGAAGGTGGTCGGCGGCAAGGGCGAGAACCTGTGCGTCGACGTCAATGGCCGCTACGATCTCGACGAGGCCTTGGCCTGCGGCGACGCCATCGCGCCCTATAAACTCAAATGGTACGAGGAGCCGCTCGACCCGCTCGATTACCTGCTGCACGCGGCCTTGGCGACGCGCTACGCGCCGCCGCTGGCGACAGGCGAGAACCTGTTCTCGATGCAGGATGCGCGCAATCTCATCCGCCACGGCGGACTTCGCGCGGACAGGGACTGGCTGCAATTCGATCCGGCTTTGTCCTATGGCCTGGTCGAATATCTGCGCACGCTCGACATGTTGGCCCAGCACGGCTGGTCGCGGCGGCGCTGCGTGCCGCATGGCGGCCACCAGTTCGCGCTGAACATCGCGGTGGGCTTAGGTCTTGGCGGCAACGAATCGTATCCGCAGGTGTTCGCGCCGTTCGGCGGCTTTGCCGACGATACCAAAGTCACCGACAGCCGCATTGCCATGCCGGATATTCCGGGCATCGGTTTTGAAGCGAAGAACAATCTGTACGCTGTGATGAAGCAGATCGTGGCCTGAGACGAGCCAAATCGGGCCGCCTCGGTTCGATTGCGTTGGCCCGGCGGCATTGTCATGATTGCGCTGTCATGACAGGCAGCGAGCCGCATCCGCGACCCAGGCGCCCGTGGTTGATCAACCGCGCGGCGCGGCTGCTGTGGCGGCTGGCGGCCGACCGGTCCTATCGCAATGTCATGTGGCTTTACTGGGTGCGGCCGCGCGGGGCGTTCCAGCCGGTCAACGATACGCGACCCGACCGGTATCCCGGCATTTTTCGCTTTGTCCAGACGGCCCTCGCAGACGATCCGCTGGCCGGCCATCCGCTCGTGCTTTTGTCCTTCGGCTGTTCGACCGGCGAGGAAGTGTTCACGCTGCGGCGCTATTTTCCGGCCGCGCGCATCAAGGGCGTCGATATCAATCCGGCCAACATCGCCATCGGCAAGCGGCGGCTGGCCGAACAGAGCGATCCGGGGATCAGGTTCGAATGCGCGGAGTCGACCGCCGGCGAGGCGACCGGCGCCTACGACGCCATCTTCTGCATGGCGGTGCTGCGCCACGGCGGTCTCGGCGAGCCGGGCGTGACGCGCAGCGATCATCTGTTGCGCTTCGCCGATTTTGAAAACGCCGTCGCGGATTTTGCCCGCTGCCTGCGGCGCGGCGGCTTGCTGGCCATCGCGCACAGCAACTTCCGCTTCAGCGACACGCGCACCAGCGCCGACTTTGAAAGCGTGCTGAGAATGACGTCGCCAACGCCGCTGTTCGGCCCGGACAACCGGCGTTTGCCGGACGGCGGCGGCAAGGTCGACGCGGTCTTCCGCAAACTGCGTTAATGCGCCTCGTCCCAGTTGTCCGCGGCACGAGCATCGACCTGCAACGGCACATGCAGCGACACCGCCGGGTGCGGCGCCGATTCCATCACGTCCTTGACGATGACGATGGTGTCTTTGACTTCCTTCTCGGGGACTTCAAAAATTAGTTCGTCGTGCACCTGCAACAGCATCTGCGCCGAGAGTTTCGCCGCTTTCAGTTCCGGCTCCATGCGGATCATGGCCCGGCGAATGATATCGGCAGCCGAGCCCTGCAGGCGCGCATTGATCGCGGCGCGTTCGTTGAAGGCGCGGATCGAGCCGTTCGACGCCTTGATGTCGGGGTAGTGGCACTTGCGGCCGAATAAAGTGAGCACATAGCCGTGCGCGCGGCAGAATTCCTTGGTCTCGTCCATGTAGTCGCGGATGCCGGGGAAGCGCTCGAAATATTTCTTGATATAGGCGCCGGCTTCCTCGCGCTCGATCGACAATTGATTGGCTAGCCCGAAGGCCGAGATGCCGTAGATAATGCCGAAATTGATCGCCTTGGCGCGGCGGCGAATATCGCTCGGCATGTCCTTGACCGGCACGCCGAACATTTCCGACGCGGTCATGGCGTGAATGTCGATGCCGTCCTTGAAGGCCTGGCGCAAGGTTGGCACGTCGGCGACTTCTGCGAGCAGGCGCAACTCGATTTGCGAATAGTCAGCCGATACCAGCTTCATGCCGGGCGCGGCGACGAAGGCCTTGCGGATCTTGCGGCCTTCCTCGGTGCGGATCGGGATGTTCTGGAGATTAGGCTCGGACGACGACAGGCGGCCGGTCGATGTCGCGGCGAGCGCGTAAGACGTATGCACGCGGTGTGTCGTCGGATTGACGTGGTTCGGCAATGCTTCAGTATAGGTCGAGCGCAGCTTCGACACCTGGCGCCAGTCGAGAATCTTGCGCGGCAACTGGTGGCCCTGCTCCGCCAGTTCTTCCAGTTCGCGCGCGCCGGTCGACCATTGCCCGGTCTTAGTCTTGGTGCCGCCGGGCAGCGCCATCTTTCCAAAGAGAATGTCGCCGAGCTGCTTGGGCGAGCCTGGATTGAGTGGCTCGCCGGCCAGTTCCTTGATCTCTTCCTCGAGCCCGGCCTGTTTCTGCGCGAATTCGCCGGACAGCCGCGACAGCACCTGACGATCGATCGAAATGCCGCGCCGCTCCATGCGAGCCAGCACTTCCGGCATCTGGCGTTCCAGCGTCTCATAGACGGTGGTCACGTTCTCGGCGGCGAGCCGCGCCTTCAGCGCCGACCACAGCCGCAGCGTGACGTCGGCATCCTCGGCGGCGTATTCCGAGGCCTTGTCGATGGCGACGCAGTCGAACGTCACCTGCGCCTTGCCGGTGCCGGCGACGTGACCGAATTCGATGGTGTCGTGGTTGAGCCAGCGTTTGGCGAGATCGTCCATGCCGTGGCCGCCTTTGCCGGCGTCGAGCACATAAGAGATGAGCATGGTGTCGTCATAGCCGTCGATGAAGATGTTGCGCTGGGCGAAGATAAGCCAGTCGTACTTCATGTTCTGCGCGACTTTGAGAATGCTCCTGTCCTCGAGCATCTTCTTCAGCGCGGCGAGCGCTTCCGTCTCCGGAATCTGGTCGGGGCAGAGTTTCGATTCCGGCGCGAACAGGTCGCTGCCGCCGGCGGGTCCGCCATCACGGTGGCCGAGCGGCACATAGCACGCCTCGTTCGGCGCGACGGCGAGAGAAAAGCCGCACAAATGCGCGGTCATCGGATCGAGGCTGGTCGTCTCGGTATCAACCGCGACGACTCCGAGGTCGTAAGCACGCGCGATCCATTCCTTCAGCCGCTTTAGCGTGCGCACGGTTTCGTATGTGGAGCGGTCGATCTTGGCGGTGCGCGCGCGTTCGGCGCGCGCGGCGGCGAGGGAGATGGGTGTGAGCACGTTTGCAGCGCTTTGCCCCGTACTCTGACCGTCACCCCCGGGCTTGACCCGGGGGGCCATTCGGTCGCCCGGCGAACGCGGCGCTGTATCATGGATGGCCGGGTCAAGCCCGGCCATGACAAGTTGGGATTGGGGAGGGATAGAAGCAGCCGATCCCGTCGTCGCCTTGCCATCCGGTTCGATCTTGCTGGCATCGATGCCGCTCTTGTCGGCGACGCGGCGGGTGATGGTGGAAAATTCCATCGCCTTCAAAAACGCGATCAGGTTCTTGTAGTCCGGCTCATGCACCGCGAGCTCGTCGACCGCGACGTCGAGCGGCACGTTCTGATCGAGCGTGACGAGACGCTTCGAGATGCGCGCGATCTCGGCATTGTCGATCAGAGTCTGGCGGCGCTTGTCCTGCTTGATTTCGGAAGCGCGGGCGAGCAGCGTTTCGAGATCGCCATATTCTCCGATCAACTGCGCCGCGGTTTTCACGCCGATGCCGGGCACGCCGGGCACGTTGTCGGACGAATCGCCGATCAGCGCCTGCACCTCGATCACCTTGTCCGGACCGACGCCGAACTTCTCCATCACCTCGGCCGGGCCGATGCGCTTGTCCTTCATCGTGTCGTACATGGTGACGCCGTTGCCGACGAGCTGCATCAGGTCCTTGTCGGACGAGACGATGGTCGCAGTGGCGCCGGCCTCGACCGCCAGCCGCGCATAGGTCGCGATCAGGTCGTCGGCCTCGAAGCCGGCCTGTTCGAGGCAGGGAATTTCAAAAGCGCGCACCGCGTCGCGGATCAGCGGGAATTGCGGCCGCAGGTCTTCCGGCAGGTCCGGGCGGTGCGCCTTGTATTCCGGGTACATCTCGGTGCGGAACGTCTTTTCCGATTTGTCGAAGACGACGGCCAGATGCGTCGGCTTGTCGTCCTTCGGCATGTCCGCGAGCAACTTCCACAACATGTTGCAGAAACCGAGCACGGCATTGACCTGCAACCCGTCCGATTTGCGGGTCAGCGGCGGCAGCGCGTGATAGGCGCGGAAAATGTAGCCGGAACCATCGACCAGAAAGACGTGGTCGCCTTTTTTCAGGGCCCGGGCGGCGGGATTGGCCGGCGCGGCCTTGTCTGCCTGCGGTTTGGCAGCGGATTTCGGGGCGGCTTTGGATTTTGCTGATGTCGGCATGGCCCGAATGTGGGCCGTCAGGACGGCTTAATCAATCCGCCGAAATGCGCCTGTGGAGAGCTATTCCGCCGGTTGCATGGCCGGCCGCGGCAGCGGCCTTTTCTTGTCCGGCACCAGGCGGAACATGTCCGGCCGCTCGAACAGGAAGGTCGCGCCGGCGGCGCGCGCGGCCCAGAAGATGGCGAGCGATCCGATGACGCCGACCACAGTGACGATTGCCGAGATCGTGCCGACATCGGCGATCAGCCCGCTCTTGAGCAAGGCCGTGCGCGTCATCGCCATCGGCAGGAAGAAAGCGAGATAAATGACGATCGAGTTGCGACCGCAATAACGCAGCGGCTTGAAGGCGTCGAACAGCGACATCAGCGCGGCCAGGCGAATGACGGCGGCGGCGCCGATCAGGCCCAGCGCCAGCGAGACGAAAGGCAATTGCGAATAGCCGTTCCAGATCATGGCGCCATTGGCGATTGCCCATAGCGCCAGGATGGCGACGCCCTTGAGCGGATTGTCCTGCACGCCGCGCGCCACTTTGAAGATGTGCCCGGCCAGCACATAGCCCGTGTAGAAATAAACGAAGCGGGCGGCGAATTCATCCGGCACCATCCAGCCGGTGTCGATATGCGCGATTTCGAGCGCAGCGGCGACAAGCCAGACGATGGCGACCGGCACGCGGCGCAGCAGCTTCACGGTGACAAAGAAGATCGGCAGCAGATAGATGAACCACAAAGTGCCGAACGGATCGATCAACGACAGGAGATAGAGCCGCGCGACTTCAACGGCGCCGGATTCGGCAGCGATCCCGGGCGCCTTGAAGGCGAACTGGATGGTCATCCACAAAAGATAGAAATAAGCGAAGTGCGCGACCTTGCGGTCGAGATAAGTGCGCCAGTCGCGGCCGATCACATGCGCCAGAAACAGGCCGGAGATCATGAAAAAGTCCGGCATGCGGAACGGCCGCGCGAAATCGACCACCGCGTGAAGCCAGCCGTCCTGGCCGACGGCCGTTTCGACGCCGAGCGTCGAGTGCATCATCACCACGAAGACGATGCAAAAGCCCTTGGCGTAATCGACCCAGTCGATCCGCCCGGCAGGGCCGTTGTGTTGCATTTTATCGATGCCGTTCATGCGCTAGTCATGCCAGAAGCCGGTTTCGTTACTCTTTACGCGATCGCATAAACAAGGTCCGGTTCGGACCGCTCGCAACGTGCAACCGGCTCTGCTATGGAAACAGCGGCGGTTTGGCGACCGGCTGTTAACCATGACGGCGGCCGTTTCTTGATCTGACGGATTTGTGAACATGCACGTTGCGATGATCGGCTCGGGTTATGTCGGCCTGGTTTCCGGGGCCTGTTTCGCCGACTTCGGCCATCAGGTTATTTGCGTCGACAAGGACAAGGCCAAGATCGACGCGCTCAATGCCGGCGAGGTGCCGATCTATGAGCCCGGGCTGACCGATCTGGTCGCCGCCAATGCCAAGGCCGGCCGGCTGACATTCACTACCGATCTCAAGAGCGCGGTGAAGGACGCCGACGCGGTGTTCATCGCCGTCGGCACGCCGTCGCGGCGCGGCGACGGTCATGCCGATCTGACTTACGTGTTCGACGCGGCGCGCGAGATCGCGGCGGCAATCGATGGCTTTACCGTCGTCGTCACCAAATCGACCGTGCCGGTCGGCACCGGCGACGAGGTCGAGCGCATTATTCATGAGACGCGCGCTGGCGCCGATTACGCGGTAATGTCGAACCCGGAATTCCTGCGCGAAGGCGCCGCCATCCAGGATTTCAAGCGGCCCGACCGCATCGTCGTCGGCGGCGATCATGCGCGCGGGCGCGAGGTGATGAGCGAACTGTATCGGCCGCTTTATCTCAACCGCTCGCCGATCATGTTCACCGACCGGCGCACCGCCGAGCTGATCAAATACGCCGCCAACGCCTTTCTCGCCACCAAGATCACCTTCATCAACGAGATCGCCGATCTTGCCGAAAAAGTTGGCGCCGACGTGCAGGAGATCGCGCGCGGTATCGGCCTCGACAATCGCATCGGTTCGAAGTTTTTGCACGCCGGTCCGGGCTATGGCGGCTCGTGCTTTCCCAAGGATACCTTGGCGCTGATCAAGACCGGGCAGGACTACGCCGCGCCGTTGCGCATCGTCGAGGCGGTGGCCGCGGTTAACGACACCCGCAAGCGGGCCATGGCGCGCAAGGTATCGACCGCGCTCGGCGGCGACATGCGTGGCAAGACTATCGCCGTTCTCGGCCTGACTTTCAAGCCGAACACCGACGACATGCGCGATGCGCCGTCGATTCCACTGATCACCGCCTTGCAGGACATGGGCGCCAGCGTGCGCGCCTACGATCCGGTCGGCATGGAGCAGGCCAAGGGCTATATCAGCAATGTGACCTTCTGCGACGACGCCTATGCCTGCGCCAAGGGCGCGTCGGCTCTGGTGATCGTCACCGAATGGGAGCAGTTCCGCGCGCTCGATTTTGCTCGGCTCAAGGCGGCGATGGTCAACCCGCTGCTGGTCGACCTGCGCAACATCTACCGCGCCGACGAAGTCGCCCGGCACGGTTTTGCCTATGAGAGCGTCGGGCGCGGACATTCCGCCAAGAGCTGATGCGCCAATTCGACTCCCCGCTTCCCATCGACGACGCGCTGCCGCGGCTGGTGGAGGCGTTTACGCGCAGCAATGCCGTGGTGCTGGTAGCGCCGCCCGGCGCCGGCAAGACCACGCGCGTGCCTTTGGTGTTGCTCGACGGGGCGTGGGCAAAAGACAAAAAGATATTGCTGCTGGAACCGCGCCGGCTGGCGGCGCGCGCGGCGGCGTCACGCATGGCGGCGACGCTTGGCGAACAGGTCGGCGACACGGTCGGTTTGCGGGTGCGCTTCGGTTCGAAGATTTCCAAACGCACGCGCATCGAGGTCATCACCGAAGGCGTGTTCACGCGGCTGGTGCTGGACGATCCGTCGCTTGACGGTGTTGCCGCTGTTCTGTTCGACGAATTCCACGAGCGTTCGCTTGATGCCGATCTCGGCCTCGCTCTGGCGCGCGAAGTGCAGGAAGGCCTGCGCGACGATCTGAAAGTGCTGGTGATGTCGGCGACGCTCGACGGCGCCCGCGTTGCGGCGCTGCTCGGCGACGCGCCGGTGGTCACCAGCGAAGGCCGCGCTTTTCCGGTCGAGACGCGCTATCTCAGCCGCGATCCGCGCGACCGCATCGAGCGGCCGGTCGCCGACGCCGTGCAGCGCGCGCTGCGCTCCGATCCGGGATCGCTTCTGGTGTTCCTGCCGGGCGCGGCGGAAATCCGTCGCACCGAAACATTGCTCAAGGAACAAGTGCGCGATCCGAATGTCGATATCGTCACTCTGTTCGGCGCGCTCGACGCCCGCGATCAAGACCGCGCCATTTTGCCGGCGCCGCCGGGACGGCGCAAGGTTGTGCTGGCGACGTCGATCGCCGAAACCTCGTTGACCATCGAAGGGGTGCGCGTGGTTATAGACTCCGGTCTTTCGCGCGTGCCGCGCTACGAGCCGGACGTCGGCCTGACGCGATTGGAAACGGTGCGGGTATCGCGCGCCGCCGCCGATCAAAGGCGGGGCCGCGCCGGCCGCACCGAACCGGGCGTCTGTTATCGGCTGTGGGACGAGCCGCAGACTGGCTCGTTCGACGCTTACACGAGACCCGAAATTTTATCGGCCGATCTGTCCAGCTTCGTGCTCGATCTGGCGCAATGGGGTGCTTCCGACGCCGGAAAGCTTGCTTTCATCGATGCCCCGCCGCAAGCGGCGATGAACGAGGCGAAGGCGCTGCTCCTTGAACTCGGCGCGATCGACGCGCAGGGCCGCATTACCGACGAAGGCCGCAGACTGCGCCAGTTGCCCTTGCCACCACGGCTGGCGCGCATGGTGGTCGATGCCGGCGAGCAGGGCGCAGGCGCGGACGCTGTGGCGATGGCCGCCATTCTCACCGAGCGCGGACTGGGCGGCGACGATGTCGATCTGCGGCATCGTGTCGATCAATTCCGCCGCGACCGCTCGCGCCGCGCCGAGGATGCGCGGGCGATGGTGAAGCGGTGGGTCGATACGCTCGACACGCGCGGCAGGGGCGGCGAATTATCGACCGGCTCCATCCTCTCGCTCGCCTATCCCGACCGCGTGGCGAAAAATCGCGGCGGCGGCGCCGGCGGCTTTGTGCTGGCCAACGGCCGCGGCGGCCAGGTCGATGCGGCGTCCAATCTCGCGCGTGAGCCGTTCCTCGTTGTCGCCGAACTCACGGGTGCCGCGGCCTCATCGCGCATCGTGCTGGCGGCGGCGATCACGCCGGAGGAAATCGAAGCGCGCTTCGCCGATAAAATCGAAGACCGCGATGCGGTGACCTTCGATACCGGCTCGGCCTCGTTGCGCGCGCGCCGCTCGCGGCGGCTAGGGTCGGTGGTGCTGGCCGAGCAGGTCAAGCAAGTGACGCCGAACGAAGAGACGGCGCGCATTCTCAGCGACGGAATCGTTGGCCTCGGTCTCGATCGGCTCGACTGGAGCAAGGCGGCGCTGCAATTCCGCACCCGCGTTCAGTCGCTCCGCAAGGCGGAAGGCGACGAATGGCCGGATGTCTCCGACGAAGGCTTGGCGCGCACCACCGCCCGCTGGCTGGAGCCTTTGCTTGCCGACAAAACTTCGCGCAGTCAGATCAGCGCCGGCGAACTGTTCGACGCGGTCAGCAATCTGGTGCCGTGGAATTTGCGCCGCCGTCTCGATGCCGAGGCGCCGACGCATTTTACCGCGCCGACCGGTACGTCGGTGCCGATCGACTACGAGGCCGAGCAGGGCCCGACGGTGTCGATCCGCGTGCAGGAATTGTTCGGGCTGACGACGCACCCTTCCATCGCCGGCGGCCGGGTGCCTTTGGTCATCGAATTGTTGTCGCCCGGTCACAAGGCGGTGCAGATCACCCGCGATCTGCCGGGTTTCTGGCGCGGCAGCTACGCCGATGTGCGCTCCGACCTGCGCGGCCGCTATCCCCGCCATCCCTGGCCGGAGGACCCGACCTCGGCGCCGCCGACCCGGCGGGCCAAGCCCAAGGGGACTTAAGTTTCCCGGGACTTAACCTCCCGGTCACCATGCGGCGGGCTGCCGCTGGCGCGTTAAGGCCATTTTTGCCGTCGCCGTGACAAGTCGGGACGGCATGATCCGCATTCTGATGATCTTCGCAGGCATCCTTCTGATCGGTAGCGGCGCTTTGACGCGCTTTCTCGACAGCGCGGTGACGCCGACCAGGACCAAAGCCGCCGTCGTGCGCGCCGATGCGCCGCGCGATCAGGCCGCCTCCGGCCGCACCATGACGCTCGACAGCGGCCGCGACGCGCATTTCGAGGCGACCGCCCGCATCGAGGGCCGGTCCATCGACTTCATCGTCGATACCGGCGCGACACTTGTCATCCTGCGCGAATCCGACGCCGCCCGCGTCGGTATCCGGCCATCGCGCGCCGACTACACCGCCACGGTCTCGACCGCCAATGGCAAGACCAAGGCCGCCCCGGCGACGCTCGACCGCATCGAGGTCGGCGGCATCACGGTCTATGACGTGCGGGCTCTGGTGCTGCCGGATGAGGCGTTGTGGCGCAATCTGCTCGGCATGTCGTTTCTGTCGAAGCTCAAGCGCTACGAAGTCGCCAATGGCCGGATGATGCTGGAGCAATAGCCGGCGAACCTCGCCCTATTTTGGACCGCTTTGCCCCGCTTATGCGCTAGGTTATTGAGAATGCCCCGCCCGATCCTTTTTCCGAGGACCTGATGTTTCCCATCCCGAAATCCGTACTGACCCCGAACACCTATGCCTATGAGTCCTCGCCGCTGGTGAAGCCGACCGGCTTTCGCGAATACGACGCGCGCTGGCTCCTGGAAAAAGAAATCAACCTGATGGGCATCCAGGCGCTGGGCATGGGGCTCGGCACCTTGATTAAGGAAATGGGCGTCAAGCCGGAGATCGTCACCGGACACGATTTCCGCAGCTATTCGGCGTCGGTGAAAATGGCGCTGGTGTCCGGCCTGATGGCGGCCGGCTGCAAGGTGCATGACATCGGCCTGTGCATCACGCCGATGGCCTATTTCGCCCAGTTCGATCTCGACGTGCCCTGCGTCGCCATGGTCACCGCCTCGCACAACGACAATGGCTGGACCGGCGTGAAGATGGGCGCCAACCGGCCGCTGACCTTCGGGCCGACCGAGATGACGAGGCTCAAGGACATCGTGCTCGGCGCCCAGTTCAAGCTGAGCCCCGGCTCCTATGTCTTCGTCGAGAATTTTCCGGACCGCTATATCGCCGACGTCACCAACCGGCCGAAGCTCAAGCGCAAACTGAAGGTCGTCGCCGCCTGCGGCAACGGCACCGCCGGCGCCTTTGCCCCGCGCGTGCTGGAAGCCATTGGCTGCGAGGTCGTACCGCTCGATTGCGATCTCGATCACACCTTCCCGCGCTACAATCCGAACACCGAAGACATGAAGATGCTGCACGCGATGCGCGACGCCGTGCTGGTCAACAATGCCGACGTCGCGCTCGGCTTCGATGGCGACGGCGACCGCTGCGGCGTCGTCGACAACGAGGGCGAGGAAATCTTCGCCGACAAGGTCGGCGTCATGCTGGCGCGCGACATGTCGAGCCTGCACAAGAATTCCACTTTCGTCGTCGACGTGAAATCGACCGGGCTGTTTCTCACCGATCCGGTGCTCAAGGCCAACGGCGTCAAGGTCGATTACTGGAAGACCGGGCATTCCTACATCAAGCGCCGCGTCAATGAACTCGGCGCCGTCGCCGGCTTCGAGAAATCGGGACACTTCTTCTTCAACAAGCCGTTCGGCCGCGGCTATGACGACGGCATGATCTTCGCGCTCGCGGTCTGCGACATGCTCGATCGCAATCCCGGCAAGTCGATGGCCGACCTGCGTAAGGCGCTGCCGAAGACCTGGGGCTCGCCGACCATGGCGCCGCACTGCGCCGACGAAAAGAAATACGGCATCGTCGATTCAGTGGTGAAGCACTTCGAGAAAATGAAGAAGGATGGCCAGCATTTTTGCGGCCAGCCGATCCGCGATCTGGTCACGGTCAACGGCGTGCGCGTCACCGTCGAGGATGGCACCTGGGGCCTGGTGCGCGCCTCGTCGAACAAGCCGGAACTGGTGGTCGTTGTCGAAAGTCCGGTGTCGGACGCGCGCATGCGCGAGATGTTCAAATCGGTCGACGCCGTGCTGCGGACCTATCCGGACGTCGGCGAGTATAATCAGACGATTTAGCTTAAGGTGGTCTTACGCTAGGCTGTCAACGCTTTGTGTACGAGCGCTGCAACCACTGCTTTGTTCAAATATTCGACAATGCCATGGTGGTTCTCCGTCTCGTTTTTGATGGTATCGTCATTAACGATTGGCGGAACGACACCGAAACGCGCTTTGTCGAGGGGATAAAGCGCGACCACATCGCGTTCGTCGAACATATTGTTCCAGGCCCCGACGCCTTTCGGAAATTTAAGCGGCATCACCGCCTGCCGAATCGGGCTGACGCCTAGCGGCGAACCGAGTGTCAATAATTGCGGGACTGTCGGCGCGACCTTGGCGGCTTTCAGCAGTTTGTAGGTGATAACGGTGCCTAACGAATGCGCGATGATGACGCAATTTTCGGTCAGGCTGGGTGCGACAATATCGTCGATGGCTTTTGTGATTTTCGAGTAATTCAAATACACAAATACGTCGCGCAGCACGATAGCGAGGGCGGCGCTGCTCAGGCCCGGAATATTGTCGAGAAGGCGGAGTAGTTCCTGAACCCACTCCCAGCTTCCTGGTCCTTTCGGCTGGACGCCTTTCGAAATCAACTCTGCCTGCCGTTCACGAGCTATGCCTTGCTGCTCAAGCGCGCGCTCGAGGATCGCTTGCTCAAAGCGGAGGAAATCCTGGTCGGCGCCGCTGGCGTCGCCCTTGGCTTGAAGGTCGCTGGGCGCTTCTTCTTCAAGCCCTGCTGCCAGGTCGTCGAGTTTCTTGCCGTAGAAGGGAAAGCGAATTTCGACCCCGTCGAGTACCGAAGCGTGTGCCTCGCCGAGACCCTTTTTCAAGGCGACGATCCATTCCTTCTCCAGCGCGGCCGGGTCTTTCTGGCCCTGGGCCCGGCCATGTACCATGACGAGCGCAAGTTTGGTCATTGGAGCTCTCCGGCTTCAAAGGCGGTCTTCAAGATGGCCACACCTTCAGGATCGAAGGTGGTCCAAAGTGCGGGATAAATGTGCCGCGAGGCCTGCTCGACAGCTCTTGGCAACGACACATTTTTCGTCAGCAGCAGCGACCAGCCGCGCATCAGCATTGGGCAAAACGGGAAGATCGGGACGCCCGCGGTCGGTTCTCCGGCAAGCAAGGCGATGTCGAAGAGATCGAAGTTGAGTTCATACCGCATGATGTTTCGAATCGAATTGATCTGATCCGGCCGGTCGGCATCGCTATAGGCATAGGCCGCATATAGGCCCAGCGCAGGATCGGATGCCTTGAACTCGCGAATTCGGTCAGCGAAATCCAAGGCTTCGTCACCGTGCAATTTGAGCGCGCCGAATTTTACGGCGGCGGCAACCTCGGAGCGCACGCCCTGGAGTCGCACCAAGGTATTGCGGCCGATACCATCCCAACGCCGCGAGTTCGACGAAGGCGTATAGCTGACATTGGCAGTGCGGCCGTCGACGACCGTCACGTTGGCGATGAATTCCGGAATGCCGACGACGACTGTCGCTTTGCCGCTGTCGAATTCAAGCAGCACCGAGCCGGGACGGTCGCTCTGCGACCATAGCACGACTTCATCAAACATCTCGCCTTCTTGATGCTTAAGCTCATGTCGGAAATTGTGGGAGTAAACAGAAGCGACGGTTGCGCCTGATAAGAGAATTCCCGTCATCGATTCGAAGCGCCAATCGATGGTGCCGCTATCCACGATGAGATTGCGTGCGGCGGTATAGCCGGACGTTTGCGCGACACTAATAGCCGACGGACTCAGTGGTTCCTGGCGAAGACTGGCGGCGGCAACGTCACGCAAAGTCGGCTTGAAATCGGGGCGTTTCGTTCGTGCCTGTTTGCGAAACGCGTCACTATCAAAGTCAATAGGGGGTGCATCTGCGTCGAGGCGATTAAAGTTGAAAGTATTTCTAAGCTGCCTTTCTAATATATCCCCAAGTGACCTCGGCTCTGGCTTGAAACGTGCTCCGCCGATGAAGCTCTGCAGGCCGGACGTGATGTTGCACTCCGGCTGCTGGCGCTGATTGGTCTTTTCTTGAATCGCGATGGGGACGCGGTCTTCTAGATATGGCCCAAGTTTGGCAGACAGGACGACCCGCGTTGGCTTGCCATTAATGTTGATATTGCCGACGAGTGCGTCCTCGGCATCGTCCGAGACAGGCTTGTCGTGAGCTGCAATCAGCTCGGCAGTGAAGATGCCGGCGCGTTTAGTGATGTTGTCGATTGTTTCGGCGACTTCGTACGCCGCTGCATTAGGAATGGTCGCGAGGAAGGAGTCGGCTTTGCCGCGTCGGCGCATGCCCGTTACAACATTGGGAAAAACGCTTTGTCCTCTGACACGGCGAGCGGCCGGATCGACCGGGTTTGAGCGGCACGCATCAGATATGAACACGACATTGGGAATGCCGCAGTCTTTCGCCTGCTCTACGCAGGCAAAGAGATTGATAGCTTCGTTATCCTGCGCGGGTGCGTTGGAAAGCAACCAAATCTCAGTGTCGAAATTGTTATACCCATGGCCGGAGAAATAGACGACCAACTGCTCGAGCGTTCCGAGATCGGTCAAGGCTCGGATACTGGTCGCGATCTCTTCTGCCTTTACGACACCGGTGGCAGGGACGCCATCCTTCGTGTCGGTAATCAGCGTGGTTTGGAATCCTTCGCTTGCAAGCCAGTCCCGCATCTTTGCCGCATCATCCGCGGCTCCCAGCAGGACTGGAAGGCCACCGGTCTTGCCAACTCCAATGAGAATCGCGGCCCGTGTTGCCATACCAGCCCCCTAACTGGACGCCTCCTGGGTCATCACAACTTAAACGAGCGTTGAGGGCAAGGAAATTATTGACGCTGTCTCTCCAGGACGTGTGAATTATTTGGCTTTTCCGCTTGCCGGGACGACGTCACCCCCAAAACCGTCCCGTCCCCCCGATCGCCACGACCAACAGGCCGAGCGGCATGTTGATCATGATGATCCGGCGGATGCGGTTGAGCTGAATGCCGGCGGTCGAATAATCCTTGGCGTCGACCGCCCGCTTGAATTTCAGCCACGGGCCGTGAAACAGCCAGACGAACAGCGCGACCATGATGAGGCCGAGCGTCTGCATCAGGTTGATGTAAAGCGGCGCGCCGGCGAATCCGCCGAAGGTCGTGACCAGCATCCAGTAGCCGCTGATCAGCAGCAGCAGCACCGACACCCAGACCCAGATGAAGAATTTGGCGAAGAACGCGCGCCAGAGCGTGAATCGCGCCGGGCCGTCGAGCGGCCCCGCCGCCGGGCGCAGGCAGACATAGGCCGCGAACATGCCGCCGGCCCAGATCGTGGCGGCAAGGATGTGTAGCGTCAGCAGGAGTGCGGTGAGTTTCATGGACGGGGGCTCGCTCGTTGGATTGGTTGTAACCACGCTAGCACGGACGCCGGCCAGTGCGGTACAAACCTCGCATGCGCATTGCCATCCTCGGCGCGGGTCCGGCCGGCCTTTATCTCAGCTACCTGATCAAGCGCCGAGAACCGGACGCCGATGTCACGGTGTTCGAGCAAAATCCGGCTGACGCCACCTTCGGCTTCGGCGTGGTGTTTTCCGACCGGGCGCTGGAATTCTTGCGCGAGGACGACGAAGAAACCTATGCGGCGATCGTGCTGCATATGGAAACCTGGCGCGACATCGCTCTCGTGCTGCGCGGCGAGCGCATCGTCATCGACGGCATCGGCTTTGCCGCCATCGGCCGGCTCAGGCTGCTGCAATTGCTGCAGGCGCGCGCCGCGTCGGCGCGGGTCACAGTGGTCTATGGTTGCGCGGTCAAATCGCTGGGTGAGCTTGCCGACTTCGACCTGGTGGTCGGCGCCGATGGCGTCAATTCGCTGGTGCGCAAGACCTTTGCCGACAGGTTCGGCGCCAGCCTGGGTTACCTGAGCAACCGCTTCGCCTGGTTCGGCACGGCGAAGCGTTTCGAGACCTTAACGCAGACCTTCGTCGACAGCGACTGGGGCGCGTTTAACGCGCATCATTACCGCTACGAAAACGACAAGAGCACCTTCATCGTCGAGACCGACGCGGCGACATTTGAGCGCGCCGGCCTTGCAGCGATGACTGAGCGGGGCGCCAAGGCGCTCTGCGAACGGATTTTTGCCGAGGCGCTCGATGGCGAAGCTCTGATTTCCAACAATTCGATCTGGCGGCAGTTTCCCATCGTGCACAATAAGCGCTGGTCACACGGCAAATATGTTTTGCTCGGCGACGCGCTGCACACCGCGCATTTTTCCATCGGCTCCGGGACAAGGCTGGCACTGGAAGATGCCATGGCGCTGAACAAGGCACTGGCCGCGCAAAAGAACATGAGCGAGGCGCTTGCGGCTTACGAATCATCGCGCCGGCCGGTCCTGGAAAAACTGGTTGCCGGCGCCAATGGCAGCGCCGACTGGTACCAGCGCTTTGCCGCGCATATGAAGCTGCCGGCGGCCGATTTCGCCATGAGCTACATCACGCGCTCCGGCCGCATCGACATCGAGCGGCTGCGCAGGCTGTCGCCGAAATTTGTCGATTGGTACGAAAAGGCGCGCATCTAGGCGGTTCCCGTCGTTTTGGTTAACAATTCATAAATGGTTGTCGGCTACAAAAAGTCGCGCCCGGGGATTGTCTCTTTGGATTTTCTGATTCAGCAGGATTGGCGTTTTTTCGTCACCGGCATTGGCCTGCTGTCGGCCGTGCTTTTGCTTGGCCTGTGGCTGCGCCGCCGCGTCGGCAAGGGCGAAGGCGCCCTGCTGCGCATGGTCATCAACAACATGACGCAAGGGGTCGTCCTCATCGATGCCAACGAGCGCGTGCTGGTTTGCAACGACCGCTATGTCGACATGTACGGGATGTCGCGCGACGTCGTGAAGGCGGGCTGCACGCTGACTGATCTGATCAAGAACCGAATAGCGACCGGCAGTCTCAACATCGACGTTGAAAAATATCGCGCCGAGATTCTGGATGCGGTGCGCCACGAACACGGCATGAGTCGAATTGTTGAAACGCCAGATGGCCGGGTGGTGGCTGTCGTCAACCGGTCGATCGAGGGCGGACGATTCTGGATAGGCACCCACGACGATATTACCGAGCGCACCGAAGCCGAGCGGAAAAGCGCGGCGCTGTCGGAGCAGGAGCGCCGCCGGCTCGAAATCGAATCGGAAATCGATGCGTTCCGCGAAAATGCCACCGCCGTTCTGCGGACCGTGAGCGAAAGCACGGAAGCACTGAAGTCGATCGCCATGGCGCTGTCGGATTCGTCGAACAGTACGTCGGATCGGACCGCCGGCGCCCTCCGCAACTCGACCGAGGCATCGGCCAACATGACCGCCGCCGCTTCCGCCGCGGAGCAGCTGATTGCCTCGATCGCGGAAATAGGCCGTCAGGTCGGTCAGGCGGCGGAACTGGTCTCGCACTCCGTCGCGGAAGCGCGCAAGACCGACGAGCAGATGCTGCGGCTGAGCAAGAACGTTCAGGAAATCGGCGAGATCGTTAATTTGATTCGCGACATTGCCGGGCAGACAAATCTGCTGGCGCTCAACGCCACCATCGAGGCGGCGCGCGCCGGCGAAGCCGGCCGCGGCTTCGCGGTCGTCGCGTCGGAAGTCAAATCGCTCGCGGTGCAGACGGCGCAGGCAACCGAGAAGATCGCAGTGCAGATCGAGGCGGTGCAAAAATCGACGCAGCTCGCGGTCGAAGCCATTCGCCGCAACACCGATCGCATGGGCGAGATCGACGGCTATACGTCGGCGGTGACGGTGGCGCTCGACGAGCAGGACAGCGCGACCGAGGAAATCTCGCGCAACGTGTCGGGCGCGGCGCGTGGCGCGCTGCGCATGGTCGAAGTGCTGGATGAGGTGACGGTCGCGGTCAGCGATACGCGCGGCGCCGCCGCTAAGGTGCTGGAAGCGTCGGAATCGGTCGAGGCCGCCGCCGCCGGCCTGCAGCGCCGCATCGAGCATTTCCTCGCCCGCGTCGCGGTCTGAGACCAGCAGGTTTTCAACTGTTTCGCATTTCCTTGCGCAAGGTCGGCAGGCCGATGCCGGTCGAATCGAAGCCACCATCGACGCACAGCACCTGGCCGGTGACGTAGCTCGATTTGTCGCTGCACAAAAAGAAAATCACTTCGGCGAGTTCGCTCTCAAGGCCATAGCGGTTGAGCGGCATATGGTCGTGATAGTCGGCGCGGATCTCCGGCGTATGCACGGCTTTGGCCATCGCGGTGTCGACCGGGCCGGGCGCGACGGCGTTGACGCGAATGCCGAGTTGCGCCAGTTCGGCGGCCTGCTGCTTGGTCAGGTGCGCCAGCCCCGCCTTGCTAGTGCCGTAGGCGGTGCGCAGGGTCGAGGCGCGCAGTCCCGATATGGATGTGATGTTGACGATGGCGCCGCCGCCCGAGTCGCGCATCAGCGGCACGGCTGCCTGCGTGCACAGAAACGGCCCGGTGAGATTGACGGCCATCACGCGCGACCAGTCCTCATAGGTCACGTCGAGGATCGGCTTGAAAATGGCGATACCGGCATTGTTGACCAGCGCGTCGAGCCGGCCGAAGTGCCGGCCGACCGTCTCCAGCGCCAGCGACACCGCGTCCGGCTGTGACACGTCGCATTCGATGGCGATGGTGTCCTGAGATTTGGCGATCGCCGCGTGCGCGGCGTGCAGAGTCTCGGCATTGATGTCGAGCAGGGCGACCCGCCAGCCCTCGGCGAGAAAACGCTTGGCAGCGGCCAGCCCGATGCCGCGCGCGGCGCCGGTGACCAGGGCGACTTTTGTGGCTTGGCTCATTCTGCTTCCCCCGGCAGGCGTCTTTGGGCCTGTGGCCACCAGAAAGCCGGTTTTCAGGCTCCCGATCAAGCCCGCCGGCGACGCGGCCGGGTCATGCGCTAGATCAAAACCGGGGCGGCCCGGTTCGGGCATGGTATCTTTCAAGCGGAACCGGCCGACCGGGCCGTATTGTCTTGTCTATAAGGATCAATCTCCATGAGCCATTATCACGCCGTCGTCTGGATCGATCACCGCGAGGCAAAGGTATTTCATTTCAGCCCGACCGAGGTCGAGAAGCTGGTGCTGCATCCGGACCACCCGACCAAGCATATTCATCACAAGGCAGGCTCCGTCGGCAGCGGGCATGCCGGCGGCGATCATGATTTCCTGCATGCGGTGGCGCAGTCGGTCGCCGATGCCGGCGCCATTCTGATCGCAGGTCCTGGCGCGGCCAAGAACGAGCTGGCTTCGCACATCGAGAAGCACGATCCGAAACTGAAAAAGATGATCGCAGCCGTCGAGACCGTCGATCACCCGAGCGACGGTCAGCTGGTCGCGCACGCGCGCAAGTACTTCAAGGTCGAAGACAAGATGACGAAGTAGTGCCTGCTGGCGTCATTCCGGGGCGCGGCCAATGGGCCGCGAACCCGGAATCCAGATATACCGGAAACTGCTTGTGGCTGGATTCCGGGTCCGGTCCTTCGGACCGTCCCGGAATGACGGCTAGTCGGTTTCTTCGCTAAAGGTCTCGCGATAGGCGTGCGCCGGATAGACGCCGAGCACGGTCAGCTCCTTGGAGAAGAAGGCGAGTTCTTCCAGCGCATGCACAAGCGCCGTGTCGTCGGGGTGACCCTCGACGTCGGCGTAGAATTGGGTGGCAAAGAAATTGCCGCCGACCATGTAGCTCTCGAGCTTGGTCATGTTGACGCCGTTGGTGGCGAAGCCGCCCATCGCCTTGTACAGCGCGGCGGGGATGTTGCGCACGCGGAAAACAAAAGTGGTGATGACCTTGCCGTTGCCCGGCTTGGCCCATTTCTTCTCGCGCGACAGAACGACAAAGCGCGTCGTCGAATTTGACTCGTCCTCGACATTCTCTTTGAGAATATTGAGACCATAGATTTCGGCGGCCAGCCGTGAGGCAATCGCCGCGCGGGTCGGATCGTTGGCCTCGGCGATTTCGCGCGCCGAGCCCGCGGTGTCGGCGGCGACGATCGGCTTGAGCTTCAACTCACGCATGGAGTTGCGGCACTGGCCGAGCGCCATGACATGACTCTGCACCGTCTTGATGGTCTGCAAGGTCGCGCCCTTCGGCGCCATCAGCTGATTGCGGATCGGCAGAAACCATTCGGCGATGATGTGCAGCTTCGCCGTCGGCATCAAATGATGAATATCTGCGACGCGGCCGGCGACCGAGTTCTCGATCGGGATCATGCCGAGATCGGCCTCGCCGGCGGTCAGCGCCGAGAAGCAGTCCTCGAAGGTCGGGCACGGCATCGGCTCGTAATCGGGATAGGCCTCGCGGCAGGCGAGATCGGAATTCGCCCCGCGCTCGCCCTGGAATACGATTTTTTTCTTGGCCATCGCTGAATCCTCGTCGCCTATTCGGCGATCCTTGCGCAGACCCGCAACCTCAAGTCAACCGCCGAGCATGGCGCGCGCCTTGGCCAGATCCTCCGGCGTATCGACGCCGAGCGGCACGCTGTCGACGATAGCGACATCGATGCGCATGCCATTGTCGAGCGCGCGCAGCTGCTCCAGCCGCTCGCGCATTTCATTGGCCGACGGCGGCAGCTTGACGAACCGCTCCAGCGCCGCGCGCCGGTAGGCGTAAAGGCCGATGTGATGATAATGCGGCCCGGCGCCTTGCGCATCGGCGCGGGTAAAGGTTTTGCCGCGCATCAGGCCGGCCGCTAGCATCGGCCCCGACACCTTGACCACGTTCGGATTGGTGCGGTCGGTCGGGTCATGGATGACGGCGGCGAGCGTGGCGATGTCGACGGCAGGGTCGGCGAGGGGCTTGAGCGCGGCGCGAATCTCGGCCGGGTCGATGGTCGGCAGGTCGCCCTGCACATTGACGATCGTGTCGATGCGGTGCTCCGGGTCAAGCGCCTCGAGCGCCTCGAAAATGCGATCGGAGCCGGACTGGTGGCCGGAGCCGGTCATCACCGCGCGGCCGCCGGCCTTTTCCACCGCCGCCTGCACCGCCTCCGAATCGGTCGCCACGATGGCCTCGCCGATGCCGGCCTCTTGGGCGCGGCGCTGAACGTGGACGATCATCGGCAGGCCGTGGATATCGGCCAAAGGCTTGCCCGGCAGACGGGTCGAGGCCATGCGGGCCGGTATCAGAATAATTGTGCGGGACATGACGAATGTCGAACTGCCAGCCGGGAATATTGGTGGTTATAGTGGCGCTTATACGGGTTGCCAGAGCGCGGGCAAACCGGTATCTGTCCGCCGCTGCCGCAATCCTCGGCGGCGACCCACCCTGTGCCGTCTCGCGCCCGCTCCGGGAGCCCAAAGTCGATGAATTCCTTCGAACTCAATAAAGTTCTCGGCGCCCTGCTCGGGTGCGTCCTGATCACGCTGTCGCTCAATATCGCCGCCGGCGCGCTGTTCGCGCCGCAGAAGCCGGAAAAGCCCGGCTATGCGATTGCCGTCAAGGAAGGCGCCGGCGAGAAGGCCGGCCCGGCGGCGGCGGAAGAGCCGATGGAAGCGATGCTCGCCAGCGCCTCGGTCGAAAAAGGCCAGGCGACCGCCAAGCAATGCGGCGCTTGCCACACCTTCGAGAAGGGCGGTCCGAACCGCGTCGGTCCCAATCTCTATGGGATCGTCGGCCGCGCCCGCGCGTCGGAAGCCGGGTTCAACTATTCGGCGGCGATGAAGGCCAAGGGCGGCACCTGGACCTTCGGCGAGCTTTACGCCTTCCTGGCCAATCCGCGCGGCTATATCCCGGGCACCAACATGACCTTCGCCGGCCTGTCGCGTGGCCAGCAGCGCGCCGACGTGATCGATTACCTCAACACGCTGTCGGACAGCCCGCAGCCGATGCCGAAAGCCGCCGCCGCCGGCGCTGCCAAGCCTGCGGATGCAGCCAAGCCTGCCGCTCCCGCGGCCCCGGCTGCGGCGCCCGCCATGAAGCACTAGGCGCCGACAAGATCGTTCAACCAGACGGCCGGGCCCAAAGCCCGGCCGTTTTGTTTTGGAACCCTGCGTCGCCGCGCCGCTGGTAGTGGACCGAAAAACCGACATAATCTCCCGCGATTCCGTCGGGATATGATGGCGGGCGGGTGCTTTTCGCAGGAACGGATTGTCCATGACATTGACCAGACGCTCCCTGATGCGCGCCACCGCCGCGGCACTCGCCGCGTCTGCCTTTGGCGCGCTTGGCGGCTTGCCCGCTGCCGGACCCGCCGCCGCGCAAGGCATGCCGCAAGACAAGAAGTGGAAGCACGGCCTGTCGCTGTTCGGCGACCTGAAATACCCCGAGGGCTTCAGGAATTTCGACTACGTCAATCCGACGGCGCCGCAGGGCGGCACGGTGCGCCAGGTCGCCTTCGGTACCTTCGACAATTTCAACACCGTTGTCGCCGGCGTAAAGGGCTCGATCGCTATCGGGACTGAGCTGGCGAACGAAACCTTGATGACGGCGGCGCTCGACGAGGTCTCGACCGAATACGGTCTGCTCGCCGAAGCGGTCAGCCATCCGGACGATTTTGCTTCCGTGACCTACCGGCTGCGCGCCGCTGCGCGCTGGCACGACGGCAAACCGGTGACGCCCGAGGACGTGATTTTCTCGTTCAACGCCTTCAAGGAAAACAGCCCGCAACTCGGCGCCTATTACCGCCACGTCACCAAGGCGGAGAAGACCGGCGAACGCGAGATCACCTTCACCTTCGACGGCCCGGGCAATCGCGAATTGCCGCAGATCGTCGGCCAGTTGCCGGTGCTGGCGAAGCACTGGTGGGAGGGCGCCGACAAGTCCGGCAAGAAGCGCGACGTGACGCAGACAACATTGGAGCCGCCGCTCGGCTCCGGTCCGTATCGGCTGAAGGACTTCGCGCCCGGCCGCACGCTGGTCTACGAGAAGGTCGACAATTACTGGGGCAAGGATCTCAACGTCGTCATCGGCACCCGCAATTTCCAGCAGATCCGCTACGAATATTTCCGCGACTCGACCGTCGCGCTGGAAGCGTTCAAAGGCGATCAGGTCGACTGGCGCACCGAGAACAGCGCCAAGAACTGGGCGACAGCCTACGATTTTCCGGCGGTGCGCGACAAAAAAGTCGTGCTGGAGGAATTCGCCATCCGCAATCTCGGCGTGATGCAGGCCTTCACCTTCAATATCCGCCGCGACAAGTTCAAGGACCCGCGCGTGCGGCGCGCTTTCAACTTCGCCTTCGACTTCGAGGAAATGAACAAGCAGATTTTCTTCGGCCAGTACCGGCGCATCGCCAGCTACTTCGAGGGCACCGAACTCGCCTCGTCGGGCCTGCCGGAAGGCCGCGAGCTGGAAATTCTCAACACTGTGAAGGATCAGGTGCCGCCGGAGGTTTTCACCACGCCCTACAGCAATCCGAAAGGCGGCGACCAGCAGGCGCTGCGCAATAATTTGCGCGACGCGCTCAAATTGTTCCGCGATGCCGGCTACGAGATCAAGGATACCAAGCTGGTCAATGTCAAAACCGGCGAGCAGTTCGGCATTGAGTTTCTGGTCGACGACCCGGCGACCGAACGCTTCGTGCTGTTCTACAAGCCGTCGCTCGAACGGCTCGGCATTACTGTCACCAGTCGGACGGTCGATGCCGCGCAATATGAAAACCGGCTGCGGCAGTGGGACTACGACATCATCGTCGCGTCGTGGGGTCAGTCGCTGTCACCGGGCAACGAGCAGCGCGGCTTCTGGAGTTCGCAGGCGGCCGATCAGCCCGGCTCGCGCAACCTGATCGGCATCAAGAATCCGGCGATCGACAAATTGATCGACCGCGTGATCTTCGCCAAAGATCGCGACGACCTGGTCGCCGCCACCAAGGCGCTCGACCGGGTACTGTTGTGGAATTTCTACGTCGTGCCGCAGTGGACCTATGGCAAGCAGCGCAGCGCGCGCTGGGACCGTTTCGGCCATCCCGACAATATGCCGAAATACGCGGCGGCGGCGTTTCCGACCGTCTGGTGGTTCGACGCGGACAAGGCGGCCAAGGTGCCGCAGCGCTCGTGATCACACGCCGCAACGCGCTCATACTCTCGGCCGGCGCGCTGGCCGTCGCGAAATTCAATTCGTCCACCCTCGCTCAAGACATCGCCCTCGACACCGACCGCCACGGCATGTCAGCCTTCGGCGATCTGCAATATCCGGCCGACTTTGCGAATTTCGCCTACGTCAATCCGAGCGCACCCAAGGGCGGCGTGTATTCCGAAGCCGTCGGCAGCCGCGGCTATAACGGCTCGTTCCTGACTTTCGATTCGCTCAATGCCTACATTCTCAAGGGCAATGGCGCGCTCGGCATGGATTACATTTTCGCCAGCCTGATGGCGCGCTCGGCCGACGAACCGGACGCGATGTATGGGCTGGCGGCAAAAAGCGTCCGCATCACCGATAACGGTCTGACCTATCGGTTTACGATGCGCGAGGGCGCGAAATTCCACGACGGAACGCCGATCACCGCGCAGGATGTTGTGTGGTCGCTGACGACGCTGAAGGAAAGAGGCCACCCGATCATCACCCAGTTGTTGCGCGATTTTGCCGGCGCGGAAGCGATCGACGACCGCATATTGGTGGCAAAGTTCGGCGCCAAGCGCGGCCGCGACGTGCCTTTGTTCGTCGCCGCCCTGCCGATTTTCTCCCGTGCGTTCTATGCCAAAAACGAATTCGACCAGACGACTTTGACGCCGCCGCTCGGCAGCGGGCCTTACAAGGTCGGACGGGTCGAGGTCGGGCACTTCATCGAATTCGATCGCGTCGAGGATTGGTGGGGCGCGAACCTTCCGGTGATGAAGGGCCTCAACAACTTCGATACCATCCGTTACGAATATTATCGCGACCGCGAAGTAGCCTTCGTCGGCTTCACCGCGAAAAATTATCTGTTCCGCGAGGAATACACCGCGCGCACCTGGGCGACGCGCTACGACTTCCCGGCCTTCAAGGACGGCCGCGTCAAGCGCGACGTTATTCCGGACGAGACGCCGTCCGGCGCGCAAGGCTGGTTCATGAACATGCGGCGCGAGAAATTCAAGGACAAGCGCGTGCGCGACGCGCTGATCAATGCCTTCGACTTCGAATTGATCAACAAGAACATCATGTACGGTGCCTACAAGCGCACCCATTCGGTGTTTCAGAATTCGCCGATGATGGCGACGGGAAAACCGGACGCCGCCGAGCTGGCGCTGCTCGAGCCGTTCCGCGGCAAACTGCCCGACGAGGTTTTCGGCGAGCCTTATGTGCCGCCGGTCACCGACGGCTCCGGCCAGGACCGCCGCGCGCTGCGGCTGGCGCAGCAATTGTTGGCGGATGCCGGCTGCACCTTAAAAGACGGCAAACGCATGCAGGCGAACGGCCAGCCCTTCGACATCGAATTTCTGTCGGAAGAGCCGAGCTTCAATCCGCATCACCTCGCTTACATCAAGACTTTGGAGGCGCTCGGCCTGCAGGCGACTTTGCGCCTCGTCGATCCGGTGCAATACCGCAAGCGCGTCGACGATTTCGATTTCGACATCACCGTCGAGCGCATGAGCTTCTCATCGACGCCGGGCGATTCGCTGCGCAACTATTTCAGTTCGCAGGCGGCGGCGACCAAGGGGTCGCAGAACCTCGCCGGCATCGCCGATCCGGCGGTCGACGCGCTGGTCGATCTCATCATTGCCGCCAAAACGCGGGGCGAACTGACCACCGCCTGCAAGGCGCTCGATCGCGTCGTCCGCGCCGGACGTTATTGGGTGCCGCAATGGTATCTGGCCTCGCACCGCATCGCCTATTGGGACGTCTTTGCGCATCCCGACCGCCAGCCACGCTACGCGCGCGGCATTCCCGACACCTGGTGGGCGGATGAAAAGAAGGGGTGATTTATTCACCGTCATGGCCGGGCTTGTCCCGGCCATCCACGCCTTCTTGGAAAGCTAGAAAGACGTGGATGCCTGGCACAAGGCCGGGCATGACGGAGTTAGACATCGACGACATCGTGCGTTCAGCATAAAAGAGTCCCATGACCGCCTATATCATCCGCCGCCTGCTGTTCATCGTCCCCACCATGCTGGGCATCATGTTCGTCGCCTTCGTGGTCGTGCAGTTCGCACCCGGCGGCCCGGTCGAGCAGGTGATCGCCAAACTGTCGGGTTCCGACACCGGCGCCACCTCGCGCATCTCCGGTTCCCCCGGCGGCGACTTCGGCAACCGCGCAATGCAAGGCGGCGGCGCCGTCGATGCCGTCAGTTCCAAGTATCGCGGCGCGCAGGGGCTGGACCCCGAATTCATCAAGAAGCTGGAAAAGCAGTTCGGCTTCGACAAACCGGCCTATGAGCGCTTCGGCCTGATGCTGTGGAACTATGCCCGCTTCGATTTCGGCAACAGCTATTTCCGCGACGTCAGCGTGCTGCAACTGATCAAGGAGAAGATGCCGGTATCGATGTCGCTCGGCATCTGGATGATGCTGTTGACTTACCTCATTTCGATTCCGCTCGGCATCAAGAAGGCGGTCGATGACGGCTCGCGCTTTGATATGTGGACCTCGAGCGTCATCATCGTCGGCTACGCCATCCCCGGCTTTTTGTTCGCCATCCTGTTGATCATCCTGTTCGCCGGCGGCTCGTTCCTCGACTGGTTTCCCTTGCGCGGGCTGGTGTCGGAGAATTTCCATGCGCTGCCCTGGTACCGGCAGGTCATCGACTATTTTTGGCATCTGACGTTACCGATCATCGCCATGGCGCTGTCGGCCTTCGCCACCATGACGCTGCTGACCAAGAATTCGTTTCTCGAGGAAATCCGCAAGCAATATGTGCTGACCGCGCGCGCCAAGGGCTGCTCGCGCAACCAGGTGCTTTATGGCCATGTTTTCCGCAACGCGATGTTGATCGTCATCGCCGGTTTCCCGTCGGCCTTCGTGCATGCCTTCTTTACCGGCTCGCTGCTGATCGAGACGATCTTCTCGCTCGACGGGCTCGGTTTGTTGGGCTTCGAGAGCGTGCTGAACCGCGATTATCCGGTGGTCTTCGCCACGCTCTATATCTTCTCGCTGGTTGGCGTCGTGGTGAACCTGATTTCCGATCTCACATATACCTGGATCGATCCGCGCATCGATTTCGAGTCGCGGGAGGTCTGAGGTGGACGCGCAACCCTCGATCAAATCCCCCGATAATACGGCCGTCGGCGTCGGCGGGCTCGACGTGCCGCCGTCGCGGCGCTGGATCAAGGTGTCGCCGCTCAACAAGCGCCGCTGGGAAAGCTTCAAGGCCAATCGCCGCGGCTACTGGTCGCTGTGGGTGTTCCTGGCGATGTTCGTCCTGTCGCTGTTCGCCGAGTTCGTCGCCAACGACAAGCCGATCTATATCCACGTCAACGGCCAGTCGTTTTTTCCGGCGGTGGTGACCTATCCCGATACGGCCTTCGCCAAGGAGAAGGATCCGCTGCTGTTCGGCACCGCGGCGGATTATCGCGACGACTATCTGATGGGTCTGATCAAGCAGGAGAACGGCACGGTGATCTGGCCGCCGATCCGCTTTTCCTACGGCACGCAGGTGAGCAAGCCGCCATCGCCATTCCCGTCCAAGCCGACCTGGATGCTCAACGAGAAGGACTGCGCCTTCGCCGCCAAGAACGGCTTCGCCAAGTGCGGCGAGGTCGAGACCAATTGGCTCGGCACTGACGACGGCGGCCGCGACGTGGTGGCGCGATTGATCTACGGCTTCCGCATCTCGGTGCTGTTCGGCCTGGCGCTGACCATCGTATCGTCGGTGATCGGCATCGCCGCCGGCGCGGTGCAGGGCTATTTCGGCGGCTGGGTCGATCTCTTGTTCCAGCGCTTCATCGAAATCTGGACCTCGATTCCGTCGCTATATCTATTGCTCATCATTTCGTCGGTGCTGGTGCCGGGCTTCTTTGTGCTGCTCGGCATTCTGCTGCTGTTCTCTTGGGTTTCTCTCGTCGGGCTGGTGCGCGCCGAGTTCCTGCGCGGCCGCAATTTCGAATATATCCAGGCGGCGCGCGCGCTCGGCGTCTCGAACGGCACCATCATTTTCCGCCATTTGCTGCCGAACGCCATGGTCGCGACCATGACCTTCCTGCCATTCATTCTGTCGTCATCGGTGATGACGCTGACGGCGCTCGATTTCCTCGGCTTCGGCCTGCCGCCCGGTTCGCCGTCGCTCGGCGAATTGCTCAGCCAGGGCAAGGCCAATGTGCAAGCGCCGTGGCTCGGCCTGACCGGCTTCTTCTCGATCGCCATCATGCTGTCGCTGCTGATTTTCATCGGCGAAGGCGTGCGCGATGCCTTCGATCCAAGGAAGACGTTTCGATGAGCGAGCCTCTCCTCAGCGTCAAGGACCTGTCCGTCGCCTTCGGCATTGGCACGCGCGAAATTCTCGCGGTCGACCGGGTGTCTTTCGACATCGGCAAGGGTGAAACGGTCGCGCTGGTCGGCGAGTCCGGCTCCGGCAAGTCGGTGACCGCTTTGTCGGTGATGAAGCTGTTGCCCTATCCGGCGGCGCATCATCCGTCGGGGTCGATCGCGTTCAAGGACCGCGAGATGCTGACGATGTCGGAGAACGAGATCCGCAAGGTGCGCGGCAACGACATCACCATCATCTTCCAGGAGCCGATGACCTCGCTCAATCCGCTGCATACGATCGAAAAGCAGATCGCCGAGATCTTGCTGCTGCACAAGGGCATCACCGGACGCGCCGCGCGCGCGCGTATCCTCGAATTGCTGGAGCAGGTCGGCATTCCCGATCCGGCCGGCCGTCTGCAGAGCTACCCGCATCAACTGTCCGGCGGCCAGCGTCAGCGCGTCATGATCGCGATGGCGCTCGCTAACGAACCGGACCTTTTGATCGCCGACGAGCCGACCACCGCGCTCGACGTCACCGTGCAGGCGCAGATATTGAAGCTGCTGAAGGATATCCAGCAGCGCCTCGGCATGTCGATGCTGTTCATCACCCATGATCTCGGCATCGTGCGCAAGATCGCCGACAAGGTCTGCGTCATGCAGCACGGCAAAATCGTCGAGCAGGGGCCGGTCGAACGCGTCTTCACCGCGCCCGAACACGCCTACACCAAGGCGCTGCTCGCCGCCGAGCCGAAGCCCGACCCGGCGCCGCCGAACCCGGATGCGCCGGTGGTGATCTCGACCGACAATTTAAAAGTCTGGTTTCCGATCAAGCGCGGCGTGCTGCGCAAAACCGTCGGCCACATCAAGGCGGTCGACGGCATCACCATCGACGTACGCAAAGGCGAGACGCTCGGCGTCGTCGGCGAGTCCGGCTCCGGCAAGACTACGCTGGGCCTCGCCATCCTGCGCCTGATCTCCTCGGAAGGTCCGGTGGTGTTCATGGGCCAGACCATCCAGGGCCTCAAGTTCAAGGAGATGCGGCCGTACCGGCGCGACATGCAGATCGTGTTCCAGGACCCGTATGGTTCCCTGTCGCCGCGCATGTCGGTGTCCGACATCATCGAGGAAGGCCTCTGGGTGCATCACCCCAAGCTGACGCCGGAAGAGCGCGAAGCCCGCGTCATGGCCGCGCTCAAGGATGTCGGTCTCGATACCACAACGCGCTTCCGCTACCCGCACGAATTTTCCGGCGGCCAGCGCCAGCGCATCGCGCTTGCCCGCGCATTGGTGCTGGAGCCGACCTTCATCGTGCTCGACGAGCCGACCTCGGCGCTCGACATGCTGATCCAGGCGCAGATGGTCGATCTGTTGCGCGACCTGCAAAAGAAGCGCGACTTGACGTATCTGTTCATCTCGCACGATCTGCGCGTGGTCGCGGCTCTGGCGTCGCGGCTTCTGGTGCTGCGCAACGGCAAGATGGTGGAGGAGGGCGCCGCCGCCGATTTGTTCAAGAATCCGAAGAGCGATTACACCCGCGCGTTGTTCGCCGCCGCTTTCAATATCGAAGCCGCGCCCGAGGGTGTGGTGGCGCAGTAAGTAGATTATTCACACGCGATCGTAACGCATTCGTGATTCGCTATGTGACGGGCTCATGGAGCATGACACGGGATGTTGCGCCGGCGTCCCCGCCCGACCCATCACCTTAAGCGAACAACAGCCATGCCAAGTTTTTTACGTCTGATCACCGCCGTGTTCGCCGTGTGGGCTTGTGTGCTGGTGGCGCATGCCGACGACGGCGAATTTCCTATCATGGCCGATGACGGCACCGTCATCGCCAACCACAGTGTTTCGGCAGATCTTGTCGCCCGGATCGAGCAGCTCAAGAATATCGTCGTTGCCGCCAATCCGAATGGCAAGGTGACGCTCCACGAATTCTACGATCTCAACTGCCCATATTGCCGCAAGGCGTCGGCCGATATCGACGAACTGGTACGCGCCAATCGGAACCTCCGGCTGGTGCTGGTGCCATTCCCGGTGCTTGGCATTCCATCGATATTGGCTGCGCGTGTTGAGTATGGCGTCAATAAAATAGCGTCGCCAGAGAACGCCTATAAATTTCACCGCACGATCTATGCGGGCCGCGGCACCATCGAAGACAGCCGCGCTTTCGCGGCGGCGCAGGCGATTGGACTTGATGTCGTCGAGGTACGGGCCAAGGCCAGCGACGAGGCCTTCGCCAAGATCATGACCGAGCATGTGCGCCTCGGCGACGCGCTCGGCATCCAGGCGACGCCGGGCCTCGTCATTGGCGGCGTCGTCATCGTCGGTTATCCGGGCAAGATCGCGCTCACCAAGGTCATTGCATCCGTCGAGCGTTGCGGCAAGGTGGTTTGCCCGTAATCAGGCCGCCGCCAGCGACAAAAGCTTTCTCGCCTCCGCGGTCGTCGCCGGGCGACGTCCGTATTCCGCGCACAGATCGGCGACGCGCTTGACCAGAGCCGCGTTCGACGGCGCGAGCTTGCCGCTTTCGTCCCAGCGGATGTTGTCTTCCAGACCGGTGCGGCAATGGCCGCCGGCTTCCAGACTCCAGCGGTTTAGCATCAACTGGCCCTTGCCGATGCCGGCGCCGGTCCATGTCGCATTCGGTGCCAGGCGCTTCAGCGTCTTGACGTAGTAGTCGAAAGTTTCCTTGTCGACCGGCATGGCATTCTTCACGCCCATCACGAACTGCACATGCAGCGGGCCCTTGATCCGGCCGTCCTGCTCCATTTTCACCGCCTGGAAGATCATCGACAGGTCGAAGGCCTCGATCTCCGGCTTGACGTTGTTGGCGATCATCTCGGCCGCCAGCCAGTCGACCAGTTCCGGCGAATTCTCGTAGACGCGGGTCGGGAAGTTGCACGAGCCGGTCGACAGCGACGCCATGTCGGGCGCAAGGGGCAGCATGCCTCCGCGCTCGCGGCCGTTGCCGGAGCGGCCGCCGGTCGAGAGCTGGATGATCATGCCGGGGCAGTGCTTCTTCAGGCCCTCGACCAGACGGCCGAATTTCTCCGGGTCGGACGAGGTGGTGCCGTCATCGTTGCGGACGTGGCAATGCGCCAGCGACGCGCCGGCCTCGTACGACGCCTGCGTCGACTCGACCTGCTCGGCCACTGTGATCGGCACCGCCGGGTTGTCTTTCTTGGTCGGCACCGAGCCGGTGATCGCGACGGTGATGATGCAGGGAGTGGTCGTTGGGGTCATGACGTTTCTCCGGAATTTTCTCTTTATAGCCGTTTGACGCTGGTGACGTCACTACCGGTGCGTTTGATGCGGATTATCGCTTCGGTAATCGGTTCCTTCGCCACCATCATGTGATGGGCATTGGCGTGAATGATCGTTGTCGTGTCGCAGGCAATCGCCACATGGCCTTTCCAGAAGATCAGATCGCCGCGGCGCAATTCGGTCAGCGACTTCGGCCGGCCGAGCGCGCTTTCCTGCATGTAGGTGTCGCGCGGGCAGGAAACGCCGGCGAGTTGCAGCGCGATCTGGACAAGCCCCGAGCAGTCGATGCCGAGCGAACTCTTGCCGCCCCACAGATAGGGCGCGTTCATGAACATTTCGCCGACGGCGACGAAATCCGGCTGACGTTTTGCCAGCGGCGCGACATGGGAAAGCGGGTAATGCCAGTTGAAAGCGTCGAGTGCGAAGCGCTCTGTCTCGCGCGCGATGTCGACCCTGGCGCCCATCGGGAGCGCGATCATCGGCGGCAGTTTTATATCGGGTCCCGGGAACCCAAACGTGCGCGGCACACAGACGCGGTGCGTCGGCAACGGCCCCACGGGGCCGAGCGCATTGGCCGACAGATAGCCGACATAGCCATCGGTTTCCAGTTGCCCCCAGGCCCAGCCTTCGTCGCTCACCTCATACACCGTGACGCGCTCGCCCTTGAGCGCCTGGGTGTCGAGCGCTGCCTCGTGCGCGGGTTCGCGCCGCAGGTCGGCGATCGGCTCGATTACTTCGTACACTGTGCCATCGACAAACTGCGCCGCCTCGACCTGGCCTTGCAGATGTCGCGCGGCGATGTCGCGGCGGTAGGGGTTTAATCTGGGATCAAGCTCGGTCATTGGTTTAACCGTTCGTCCCCGCGAAAGCGGGGACCCAGGGGCTGCATATTCCGAGCACCGTTATAAGAACTGGGTTCCCGCTTCCGCGGGAACGAACGGAAAATGTTGTACCGCTCTGTCTTCATCCTTACGCATACCTTGCGCACAGCAGCGCATAGAGCGCGCGCGCGGTCTGGCATTCGGCGCCTTCCGGCCGGCCGGGCCTGGCCGAAATGGTCCAGGCGAAGATATCGAAATGCAGCCAGCTCGGCGCGGTGACGAATTTCCTCAGGAACAGCGCGGCGGTGATCGCACCGCCCTGGCCGCCGGTCGAGACATTGTTGGTGTCGGACACTTTCGAATCGAGCAACGCCTCGTAAGGCTTCCACAGCGGCAAGCGCCAGACCGGGTCGTTCTCGGCCATGCCGATTTTCGCCATGTCGGCGGCGAGCGCGTCGTCGTCGGTGAACATGGCTGGCAGTTCGGGACCGAGCGCGACGCGGGCCGCGCCGGTCAGCGTGGCGAAGTCGATCATCAGCGCCGGCTTCTCCTCGTCGGCGAGCGCCAGCGCATCGGCCAGGACCAGCCGCCCCTCGGCGTCGGTATTGCCGATCTCGACGGTGATGCCCTTGCGTGAGGTGTAAATGTCGCGCGGACGAAAGCTCGTGCCTGAAATCGAATTCTCCACCGCCGGAATCAGCACGCGCAGCCGCACCGCCAATTTGCGCGCCATGATCATGTGGGCGAGGCCGAGCGAGGTCGCGGCGCCGCCCATGTCCTTTTTCATGTTGAGCATGCCGGTGTCGTTCTTGATGTCGAGGCCGCCGGTGTCGAAGCAGACGCCCTTGCCGACAAGAGTCACCTTCGGATCGGTCTCCTTGCCCCAGACGATGTCGATCAGGCGGGGGCTGCGCGGCGAACCTTGGCCTACGGCGTGAATCAGCGGAAATTCCTTGGTCAGCCTGTCGCCGGCGACAACCTCGATCCTGGCGCCGTGCTGCTTGGCGAGCGCCCGCGCCGCGGCTTCCAGCTCATCCGGCCCCATGTCGTTCGACGGCGTATTGATCAGGTCGCGCGCCAGGGCGACGCCTTCGGCAACGCGGCTGAGGTCGTCGCCATCGATTCCGTCCGGCACGGTCAGCCGCACATTGCGCGCCTCGCCCTTGCGATAGCGGGTGAACTGATAGGCGCCGGTCGCGAAGGCCAGCGCCGCGAGCCGCGTGTCGTGCGGCGCATTGGCGAAGCGGTAGATGCCGGCCGGCAAGGAGTGGACCAGCTGGCCGGGCCGGAACGGGTCGAGCGTGTCGCCGGGGCGTTCGATGCCGAACAGAACGCCGGCGAGCTTGCCGTCGAGCTTCGGCAGCAGCAGCAGTTTGCCGGGCTTGGGTTCAAAGCCGACGGCAGCGGCGAAAGCGCGCTCGCGCTCGCCGAACGCTTTCAAGACCGCCTCGCCATTGTCGGCGTGGACGAACCAGATCGGAATGCCGCGCGCTTCGGATGCGCTGGCGAATTGTGGATGCATGATTACTCCGCGGCGTCGCTTAAGGAGGGTTTGGGGGCATAACCGTCGCGGGTCTGCGGCAGTTTCCAGCCGAGCATCTTGGAAGCGACCAATGTGCGCAGCACCTGCGCCGTGCCGCCGCCAATGGTGAACATGCGCACGTCGCGCGCCATGCGCTCCAGCGGCAGGTCGCGCGAATAGCCGCGCGCGCCGAAAAACTGCAGCGCGTCGTTGACGATCTTGATCGCCGCCTCGGAAGCGAAAATCTTCGCCTGCGCCGCCAGCATCGGATCGGGGAAGGCGCTGCCATCCGGTCCGCGCGAGCGCGCCGCCTGGTAGAGCATCAGCCGCGACGCGGTGAGCTGCGTCTGCATGTCGGCCAGCATCCATTGCAGGCCCTGGAATTCGCCGATCGGACGGCCGAACTGTTCACGCGCTTTCGCCCAGGCCAGCGCGTGATCGAGCGCACCGCCGGCGATGCCCAGCGCCACCGTGCCGGCGCCGACGCGCTGGCTGTTATAGGCATTCATCAAATCGGCAAAGCCGCGTTTGAAACCCGAGGGCGGCATCACCACCATGTCGGACGGCACTTCGAGATTGTCGAAGGTCAGTTCGCCCTCGGGCATGCCGCGCAGGCCCATGGTCTTTTCGCGTTTGGTCAGACGCAAGGCCTTGTCGTCGCGCACGGCGAGAAAGCCGCCAACGCCCATTTCCTCGCCGCGCTCGTCGAACACCCGGGCAAAGATCAAATGCAGACGCGAGACGCCGGCGCCGGTGATCCAGTGCTTCTTGCCATTGATGACGAACACATCGCCGCGCCGGTCGGCGCGGGTTGTCATGGCCATGGCGTCGCTGCCGGCATTCGGCTCGGTGATACAGATCGCGGGCTTGTCGCCCTCCAGCACCAGGCGCGCCGCGAGTTCTTTCTGCACCAGGCTGCCATAGGCCATCACCGTCGAGATCGCGCCCATATTGGTTTCGACCACGATGCGCGACGTGACGGTACAGGACTTGGCCATTTCCTCGATGACCAGCACGGCGTCGAGGAAACTCGCACCCTTGCCGCCGAGCGCCTTCGGCATGGTCATGCCGAGAAAGCCGGATTCGGCCAGCGCTTGGACGATGTCGGCGGGATATTGCTCGTCGCGGTCGATAGCCGCCGCGCGCGGGCGTACGACCCGGAGCGAAAAATCGCGGGCGCGGGCTTGCAGGGCAGTCTCGGCAGGGGAAAGGCCAACGGGCAAATCGAGGGTCATGCGGTCTTATACAGGATTTGCGCTGGCCATTCCGAGTCGATCCCAAGCCCCAGGTCCTGCGGGCCTTGTCTGCCCCGGGAATGGCCTTAAGGCGGGGGCAGAATACAAGTTAACCACTCGTTAGGGTTAACGTTTTATTGCTCGGCTATGCCGCTGCAAGCCCGTCCTCTGGAATTCCGCCTGCTGGCGTCGGTCGCCCTGGTGGCGCTATTGGCGCTGCCGGTCGCTGGCTGCAAGACCACGGGCGACGACACCACCGGCTCGATCGGCGCCGACGCGACGCCGCGCAGCGACGCCGAATGGCGGCAGTCGCTCGAAGCCTCGGGCGCGCGCTACCGCGCCAATCCGGACGATCCCGACGCCGCCATGGTCTATGCGCGCGGCCTGCGCGCCACCGACCAGCGCGCCCAGGCGGTCGCCGTGCTCGAACAGGCCTCGATCCGCAACCCCACCAACATGCCGCTGCTCGGCGCCTATGGCCGCGCTCTGGCCGAAGCTGGCGATCTCAATCAGGCGCTCGAGGTTCTCGGCCGGGCGCATACGCCCGACAATCCGGACTGGCGCGTGCTCAACGCCCAGGGCGCGGTGCTCGATCAACTCGGCCGCCATCCGGAGGCGCAACGTCATTATTCGTCGGCGCTCAAGATCGTGCCGGATGAGCCGTCGGTTCTGTCCAATCTCGGTCTGTCTTATTTGCTGATGAAGGATTTGCCGCGCGCCGAGGTGACGCTGCGCCGCGCGCTGGCGCAGCCCAATGCCGACCCGAAGGTGCGGCAGAATCTCGCGCTGGTCGTCGGCCTGCGCGGCCGCTTCGACGACGCCGAGAAAATCGCGCGCGAAGGTCTCTCCGACGCCGAGGCTTCCGCCAATGTCGGCTACCTGCGCCAGATGCTGGCGCAGCAGAAAGACTGGAAGAAGACCGGTGCCAAGCCGTTCGTGCCGCAGCCGAACCCTGGCGGGTGATACCGCGCTAGTTGATCGCCATGACCTTGATCACGGCCGGTCCGAGAATCACCACGAACAGCACCGGCAGGAAGAACAGGATCATCGGCACCGTCAGCTTCGGCGGCAGACCGGCGGCCTTTTTCTCCGCTTCAGACATGCGCATGTCGCGATTTTCCTGGGCCATCACCCGCAGCATATTGGCGAGCGGCGTGCCGTACTTCTCGGCCTGGGTCAGCGCCATACAGACCGACTTCACGCCATCGAGGTCGGTACGCTTGGCGAGGTTGTCGTAGGCCTGCCGGCGATCCGGCAAATAGGACAACTCGGCCGTTGTCAGCGTCAATTCCTCCGCCAGCGCCACCGATTGCGAGCCGACCTCGTCACCGACCTTCTTCAACGCCGCTTCGATCGACATGCCGGATTCGACGCAGATCAGCAGCAGATCGAGCGTGTCGGGAAAGGCGCGCTTGATCGATTGCTGGCGCTTCTGGATCTTGCTCTTCAACAGCATCCACGGCAGGTGCATGCCGATGTAGGCCGCGCCGATGCAAAGGCCGAGCTTGACGGTCGCCGGCTGGTCGAACTTGATGACCACGAACATATAAAACGCGGCGGAGAGGAAGGCGACAATCGGCGTCACCATACGGAAAAACAGATAGGTGACATAGGGCGCCTGGCCGCGATAGCCGGCCTGCACCAGCTTGAGCCGGGCTTCTTCCTGGCCGACCCACTTGCTCAGGTTGAAGCCCTCGACGATGGTCTGGATATATTGCTTGGGCGATTCCCGTAGCGAGACCTTCTGCTTGCCTTGCGCCAGGCGCTCGCGCTCCCGCGCTCTGATCTTCTCGCGCTCGACCGCCACCGCCTTCATCCGCTTGTCGAGCGGATCGGCGAAGACGAACGGCATGGCCAGCGTCAATACCGTGGCGGCCGCGCCGATGGCGGCGAACAGCACCAGCATCGTCTGGGTATTGAGGGCACTGGTGATAATATCGATCATCGGTCCGGTGTTTCGCTTTTCCTAGAAATCGAAATTGATCATCTTCTTCATGACGAGAATGCCCATCGACATCCACATCACCGAGCCGACGAGCATGACGTTGCCGAGCGGTTCGGTGAACAGCAGGTTGATGTATTGCGGGCTGGTGACCCAGACCAGCGTCATCACCGCCACCGGCAGCGCGCCGATGATCGAGGCGGAGGCCTTCGCCTCCTGTGACATCGCCTGGATCTTGCCTTTCATTTTTTTGCGATCGCGCAACACACGCGAAAGATTGCCGAGCGCTTCGGCCAGGTTGCCGCCGGCCTTCTGCTGAATGGCGATGACGATGCCGAAGAAATTCGCTTCCGGCACCTGCATGCGCTCGTAGAGCTTGCCGCAGGCCTCGCCGAGCGGAATGCCGATCGCCTGTGTCTCGATGATGGCGCGGAATTCGGATTTGAGCGGCTCCGGCGCCTCGACGGTAATCATTTTCATGCAATCGAGCAGCGGCAGACCGGCCTTGACGCCGCGCACCACGATATCGACGGCGTCGGGAAAGGCGTTGAGAAATTTCGACTCGCGCCGTTTCTTGAAAAACGACAACAGCCAGCGCGGCAGGCCGAATGCGCCGACGAAGCCGATGCCGGCCGCCGGCAGCAGTCCGGCATTGCCGATGAGGGCGCCGACGAACAGGACGCAGCCGACGATCACCGAGATGACCATGAATTTCTGCTTCGTCCAGGTCAGTCCGGCCTGGGCGATCCTGACCGACAGCGACGGATTCTTGCTCTTCTTGTGCCGTTCCTCGAACTCCTTCAGCGTGCTTTCGACGACATCGCGGCGCGAGCGTTGCTGGCCGCGCGCGGCGCGCGCCACCGGTTCGGATTTGGCGACACTGGCGACGCGCTTCTCCGTCTTGCGCTCACCGGACAAGATCGGAAACACGAAAACATAAACGATGCCGCCGACTGCGACGGATGTCAGGAAAAAAACGGCGAGTGCGTCCATGGCGTCCCCCCGCTTAACCGGTCAGGGTTTCATTGATGGATTCGGCGGCGTCGAGGGCGGCGGCCAGCCGCTTTTCCTCGCCGTAATAGCGGGCGCGATCCCAGAAACGCGGCCGGCCGATGCCGTTCGATTTATGCCGGCCGATGATGTTGCCGTCCGCGTCTTCGCCCATCATGTCGTAGATGAACAGGTCCTGGGTGATAATGACGTCGCCTTCCATGCCCATCACCTCGGTGATGTGGGTGATGCGGCGTGAGCCGTCGCGCAGGCGGGTGGCCTGGATGACGACATCGACGGAGCCGGTGATCATTTCACGAATGGTGCGCGAGGGCAGCGAGAAGCCGCCCATGGTGATCATCGATTCGAGACGCGACAGGGCCTCGCGCGGGGTATTGGCGTGCAGCGTGCCCATCGAGCCGTCATGGCCGGTGTTCATGGCTTGCAGCAAATCGAAAGCCTCGGGTCCACGGACTTCGCCGACGATGATGCGTTCCGGCCGCATACGCAGACAGTTGCGCACCAGATCGCGCATGGTCACCTGGCCTTCGCCTTCGAGGTTGGGCGGGCGGGTTTCCAGGCGCACCACATGCGGCTGCTGCAATTGCAATTCCGCCGCGTCCTCGCAGGTGATGACGCGCTCGTCATCATCGATGAATTGCGTGAGACAGTTGAGCAGCGTGGTCTTGCCCGAACCCGTGCCGCCGGAAATCAGGCAGTTGACGCGGCATCGGCCGATAATACGCAGCACTTCGGCGCCCTGCTCGGTGATGGTGCCGAACTTGACCAGCTGGTCGAGCGTCAGCTTGTCCTTCTTGAACTTACGAATGGTGAGCGCGGGGCCGTCGATCGCCAATGGCGGCACGATGGCGTTGACGCGCGAGCCATCCGGCAAGCGCGCGTCGCATATCGGCGAACTCTCATCGACGCGGCGGCCGATCTGGCTGACGATGCGTTGGCAGATATTCAGGAGCTGCTGGTTATCGCGGAAGCGAATGCCGGTGCGCTGGATCTTGCCCTTGACTTCGATGTAGACCGTGCCCGAGCCGTTGACCATGATGTCGGAGATGTCGTCGCGCGACAACAGCGGTTCGAGCGGACCGAAACCGAGCACGTCGTTGCAGATGTCGTCGAGAAGTTCTTCCTGCTCGGAGATCGACATCACGATGTTTTTGATCGAGATGATCTCGTTGACGATGTCGCGGATTTCCTCGCGCGCCGAATCGGCGTCGAGCCGCGCCAGCTGGGCGAGATCGATCGCCTCGATCAGCGCGCCGAAAATCGTGCTCTTGGTGGTGTAATAGGCTTCAGAGCGGCGCGAATCGACCGCGCTCGGCACCATGTCGTGCTTCGATACGGCGCGGGACGGTGACGGCGGCGGCACCAGCGCGGCGCCGAGGCCGTCGGACGGAAACGGCGTGCGGCCGGTTTCCATCGCGGCGCCGGTGCCGGGCTTTTGCGCTTCGGCGGCGGGTTTTGCGGGCACGGCAACGGGCGCCGCGGCCATGTGGCCATGGCTGGCAGGCGCCGGTGCGCGAGCTTCCGAAGTTCCGCTACGCTTTCCGAACAAGGTCAGTTACTCCAGACAATTCCAGGTCGTTCTTCGATACGAAGGCGTTCTAGCGACTCATCAGTTTCGACAGCAGCGGCGACAGCAGGCCGGTGCGCGCGCGCTTGGCTTCGGCGCGCCCGGTCAGGACCTGCGCCATCTGGCGGAACATGTCCGCCGTCTTATGGCTCGACGACACTTCGGCGATCATCTGGCCGTTGTTGGCGGCCGTGCCGAACAGTTGCGGCTCGAACGGGATTACCACCAGCGGCTCGTCTTCCAGCGCCTTGGCAAAGTCGCCCGGCGCGATTTCCGGACGCTTCGGCACGCCGACCTGGTTGAGACAGTAATGCGGCCGATGATCGTTCGGCCGCGCCGCGCGCAGCAGGTCGACCATGTTCTTGGCGTTGCGCAGGTTGGCCAGATCGGGGCCGGCGACGACCAGAATTTCGTCGGCACTCACCAGCAGCCGCTTGGTCCAGCCGGACCATATATGCGGCACGTCGAGTATGACGCAGGGAATCGACGTGCGCAGCGAATCGAGAATGGAATCGAAAGCTTCCGCACCGAAGTCGTAGACCCGTTCCAGAGTCGCCGGCGCCGCCAGCAGGCTGAGATGATCGGTGCATTTCGACAGCAGGCGGTCGACGAAGGCGGTGTCGATACGATCGGGCGAGAACACCGCGTCGGCGATGCCCTGCGGCGGATCCTGATTGTAGTCGAGCCCGGCGGTGCCGAAGGCCAGATCGAGATCGGTGACGACCGAATCGAGCGCCAGATCGCGGGCGATTGCCCAGCCGATATTATGCGCGACGGTGGACGCGCCGACGCCGCCTTTGGCGCCGACCACGGCGATGATGCGGCCGACCGGCTTGGCCTCAGGCGAGGAAAACAGCCCGCAGACCGCGCGCACCACATCGATGGTGCCGACAGGGGCGATCAGATAGTCGCTGACGCCGCGCCGGGTCAGTTCGCGATACAGCGTGACATCGTTGACGCGGCCAATCACGATGACGCGCGTGCCGGCGTCGCAGCACTCGGCCAGTTGGTCCAGACGGCCGAGAATGCTGTCGCCGCGGGCTTCCGCCTCGATGACGATGACATTCGGCGTCGGCGCGGTGCGATAGGCTTCGACCGCGGCGGTGGCGCCGCCCATCTGGATTTTAACGTGCGCCTTGCCGAGACGGCGATCCTCGCCGGCGGCCTGCACGGCGGCGGCGGTCTCGACCGTTTCGCAAAACGCCTGCACCGAGACGCGCGGCGCCGGCGCGATATGTTCTTCGGCAACGGCGGCCGCCATGGGCGGCGGCGGCTCATCCGGTGCGAGGGCAACCTGACTGGCGTGCTTGATCATTTGCCGATACTGCTGATTTTGCCGGTGTCGTAACCGGCATAGCTGCCCGAGGGGTTTTCACCCTTGCGGAATTTGTCGATCGCCACCGAGCGGCGTCCGCTATAGGCCGGCTGTTCGCCGCGCGGTTGCACGAGGTCGGCGGGATTGTCGAGCATGGCGGCGAAATTGCGCTGGCTCGCACAGCCGAGATTGTAATACGGCCGGTTCTCCGAGTAGCTCGCATCCTGTCCCGGACCGAGATTGTACGGCCATTGCCCGCACGGCCCCGCTTCGGCGGTGAGCTTCGAATAGTTGATCTTGATGCTGGCGAGCGTGATCGACGACGGCCGGTAATTGCGGACAAACACCGCGTCGCGCGGCACGCCGGACGCGGCGAGGATCGAATAGACTTCGCGCATCGCGTCCGCCGCGGCAGGACCGGTCGGTCCGCCCTGCGGCACGTCGATGACGATGCCGCTGGTGGATTCACGCCGCCACAGTTGCGCGAATGACAGCACATCCGCGCGCTGCGCCGGATTGAGGCCGCCGCGATTGCGGCCGAGGAAAACCTCGACCCGCCGGTTGCCTTCCTTCAGGGCGATCGGATGCCGCTCGCGATAATCGGTCGGATAGGCCGACTCGGCCTGATTGGTCTGATAGCAGCCACCGACCATCAGCGCGAAGCCGCCAACCGCCAGCAGCCGCAAGGCCGCGCGTGCATGGCGTCGTACCATCGCCGCATCAATTGCCAACATTGTCTCGTCTCCGCCGCTCAATCGAGGATGAATCCGTACTTGCCGTGGTAACCGTTGCCGGCCTGCTGCGGCTCGGGTTTGCTGGCGCTGCCGTAAATCCGGTTGAGCCGCCCGAGCAGCGCGCTCGAAGGATCGCTCGGGTCCGCGAAACCGTCATCCGGCCGCGACAATTGTTTCTGCGACACCGCGCGCACCACATAGGGCGTGACGATGACGACCAGTTCGCTCTGGTGGTTGATGTAATCGCGGCTCTTGAACAGCGCGCCGAGGATGGGAAGCTGCATCAGGCCAGGCGTGCCGTTGATCTGCTGTTTGGTCTGTTCCTGGATCATGCCGGCCAGCGCCAGCGAACCGCCGGACGGAATTTCGACGGTGGTTTCGGCGCGCCGCGTCGAGATCGACGGGATCGTCAAAGTCTGCGTCGAGCCGGGCACCGACAGGGTCAGGCCGTTTTCCGTGGACAGGTCGGAGACTTCGGTCATCACCTTGAGGCTGATGCGGCCTTCCGACAGCACCACCGGCGTGAACACCAGGCTGACGCCGAATTTTTTGAAGTCGACCTGCGCCTGACAGACCGGCGGCGATTTGGTGGTGTCGCACGACAGGCCGTTCGGGATAGGGAATTCGCCGCCAGCGACGAAGCTCGCGGTCTCGCCGGAGATCGCGGTCAGGTTCGGTTCGGCGAGCGTGCGCAGCACGCCGGCCCGATCCATTGCCCGCAAGGTGGCATTGACGCCCTTCACATTGCCGCCGAAGGCGGTTTCGGTGAGCGTCTGGCCGGTGGCGGAAAATGGATTCTGGGTGTTGAGGTTCACCACCGAGGAGCCGTAGTTGAAGCTGCCGGACAGATCGATGCCGAGCTGCTTGATGACGTCGCGGCGCACTTCGGCGACCGTCACCTTGAGCATGACCTGGTCGCGCCCGCGCACCGAAATGCCGTTGACCACCTTGGCGTTGTCGCCGACCAGCCGGGAGGCGAGGTCGAAGGCCTGTTGCGCTTCGCCGGCGCTGGCGGCGGAGCCGGACAGCATGACGCCATCGCCGACGCCTTCGATACGGATGTCGGCGTCCGGCATCGACTGCTTGAGCGCGGCGCGCACGCCATTGAGGTCGCGTGTCACCGCGATGTCGAAGCCGGCGATCTGCTTGCCGTTGGCGTCGAAGAAAAAGATGTTGGTCTGGCCGACCTTGACGCCGATCATATAGACGCGGCGCGCCGAGCGCACCACCGCATTGGCGACCGTCGGATCGGCGACCAGCACATCCTTGATATCGACCGGCAGGTCGATGGCGACCGACTTGCCGATGCCGAGTGGCACGAAGCGCGAGGTCGCTTCGCTGGCCGCGACCTGGATCACCTGCACCGGCGCCGGATCGGCGGCGCGCGCGATGTGCATTGACGTCAGCATTGCGCCGGCCATCGCCGTCATGACAACGGCGCGGACCAATGTGCCTTTGGCAAATGCCCTGGTGGAAACCTTGGCCATGTCGCTCATGTCCCTTTGACCGGTCATCGCGGAGTCGTCATTGTGCCGACGCCGAAGCGGACGATATTGACGCCGCCACGGCGCGTATCCTCGACCGCCTCGGTCTTCTGGGATGCGTCGGTGATGCTGCGCAGCGCTAGCGACATCGTGCCCATCTGCTGCGACATGGTCAGCGTTTCGACCTGGCTCGGCGCCAGTTCGAGCGTCGCGGTTTTGCCGATGACGACCTTCTGGCCGTTTTTTTCTTCGATGTTCTGGTCGATCGCCAACACGCGGATATTGGTGAGAACCGTCTCGCTGGCATTCGTTTCGCCGGCCTTGTCGCCATTGCCGCGGCGCGACATAACGACATCGACGCGGTCATTCGGCAGGATGAAGCCGCCGGCGCCGGTTTCCGGCGAAATCTGAATCGACATTGCTCGCATTCCCTGCGGCAGGATCGCGGCCATGAAGCCGGAGCCCTTGGCATTGACCAGCTTGGCCTCGCGGATCGGTTCGCCGGCGACGAAGGGAACGCGGGCGATCTGGCCAGAAAGATTTTCGATCGCGCCCGGTTGATCCGATTTGCGGATGAAATTGCCGGTCGCGGCATTGGCCGGCCACGGCTGCCATTGGATTTCGCTGGGCGACACGGTCTGCCCCATCGCGATATCCGATCGCGCCACCAGAATATCGATGGTGTCCGGCTTGACCTGAGCGGCGACCGGGGTTTCCGGCGGCTTCTCGGTACGGCCTGCCAACAGCGCAGCAATGCCACCGGCACCGATGGCGACCGTCAGGACGACTAGACGCGCGGCTTTCATACGCTCACTCTCACCAACAAAGCGGCCGGACTGGCCACTTGAAACACATGGCGGCCGAGACGGCCGCTTGCATGGATTTGACCAGCTAAAGGTCAAGGCATGGTTAAGGAGCGGTGACTAAATCGAGTTAAGAATTTGTTGATTCAAAGACAGCGTGAACGCGGCGCGTAAAATTAAATCCGAAATATTTGAAGCGAAAAATCAAAGTCCGAAGCCGGGCATCCACACGGTCTTCGGATAGACCATCAACGCGGCCGCCGCGAGCGCAATGCCATAGGGCACGCCGCCGCCGGTTTCATGCAAACGCATGATCCACTTTTGCCGCGCCAGCACAGCCGGCAACGGCAGCTTGCGAAACTGGATCAGCACCAAAGTCAGTACGCCGCCGAACAGCGAAGCGTAAGTGACATAGTCGAGCAGGTGGTCGAAGCCGAACCATAACGCGGTTGCCGCCGCCAGTTTGGCATCGCCGCCGCCGATCCAGCCCTGCGAGAAGAAGCCGAAAGCGGCGAGCAGCACCAAAGCGCCGGCGGCCAGATGCAGGCCGATCGCCGCCAGGCTCATGCCGGTGACTATCGCCAGCAGGCAGAAGCCGCCGGCTAAGGCCAGCGACAGCCGATTCGAAATCGTCATTGTGAAAAGGTCGCTCGACGCGGCAAACGCCATCAGCGCAGGAAACAGCAGCAGCCGGGTTGCGTCGGTGAGCGTCATCGCCAGGTTCCTTCGGCGCCATGTTCGGCGCGCCCTTTATATAACCGTGCGATGATTGCCGATCGGTTAGCGCGCAAAAGCAAAAGGCTCCGGCGCTGCGCCGGAGCCTTTGAAGTTCGTGTGTTCGACCGGACTACTTGAGCTGGGTCGAGATGCTCGTGAACTTGGTGTTCAGCGAGGTGCCGAGGCCGTTGACGACCGCGATGATCGCGACCGAGATGCCGGCGGCGATAAGGCCGTATTCGATGGCGGTGGCGCCCGAATTGTCCTTCAGGAAACGCGAAAGGAGGTTCTTCATTGGTAGCTCCATGATCCACTCGTGGCTGTCTGAGTTGGTTCGGAACGCTGGATTAGCTCCAGTTATTCCGCGCCATACCGGGCAACCTACATTGGAGGTCTTGCAGCTATATTAAAGCTCATCGCTAAATTCGCGGTGATTCTGTGTATATAAAACGTAGTTAAGAAGATGTAACCGCATGAATATTACGGTTAATAAATCATTTATAGGCAAAACAAACTCAATATAATTTAAATATACATACCAATAAACGGAAGGGTGGCTACCTTTCATCGGCAATTGAGAATATTTCGCAGGTGACGCGGCAAGTGTCACCGTCGCCAATACTCGCGCGCCACGCGCCGACCACGCTGGGCAAAGCCGGAGGCGGTGGCTTCACGGCATTTTAACCGGGCGGCGCGATACCGGCCTGACGGTTTTTGTCGTTTGGCAGGTGCGGAAATATGCTCACCGAATTCATCTCTGTCTTTCAGGTTGCCGGCCAGACCGTCCTCAAGATCGTGCCGATCACAATCGCCCTTGGCCTGGTATTCGCCGTGTTGACCCACTGGTCGGCGTGTAATCCCGGCCATGTCTGGTGGCGCAAGCGTGAGATCGCGACCGACATCCTGTACTGGTTTCTCATTCCAATGGGCGCGCGCTTCGTGCGCATCGGCCTGATGGTGATGGGCGCCGCTTACATTTATGGCATTCACGGCTCCGATGCGCTGATCGCGTTCTATGACGACGGCTTCGGCCCGTTGGCGCAATTGCCGCTCTGGGCGCAGGCCCTCGTCTTTCTCATCGTTTCCGATTTCCTGTTGTACTGGTTTCACCGCCTCTATCATGGCGCGGCGATGTGGAAGTATCACGCCATCCATCACTCCTCCTCGGAGGTCGACTGGATTTCGGCGGCGCGCTTCCACCCGGTCAATATCCTGCTTGGCACCGTTCTGATCGACGTCTGCCTGCTGCTGGCCGGCATTTCGCCGAACGTGATGCTGTGGGTCGGGCCGTTCACCACGGCGTCGTCGGCCTTCGTGCATGCCAACCTGAACTGGACGCTCGGACCGTTCAAATATGTAATGGCCGGCCCGGTATTTCACCGCTGGCACCACACCGCCGCCGATCGCGGCGGCTCGAGCAATTTCGCCGGCACGTTCCCGGTCTGGGATCTGATGTTCGGCACCTGGTATATGCCGGAAAACGAAACGCCGGATGCCTATGGCGTCGACGACAAGGAATTCCCGCAAAGCTTCGGCGGCCAGATGCTGTATCCGTTCCGCCAATAAGCGGCGGGGCAGGCGGCCATATTTTGCAATTCGTTCACCAATTAAACTTTCACTTCGTTCACCAATTTGCAGTCAACTGAGGGCCTTAGCGTAGGTCTGCGGCGTGTATGGTCGCGACTTGTTTGCGTAGCGTTGGAGAGTGCCATGTCGACCGTTTACGGGCGTCGCAAGCCTTTGTCTGCCGCATTGGCGTGGACGTTGCTGGCCGCTGTCGCATTTTTCGCTCAGCCGGCGCGCGCCGACGAGGTTTCGGTCTCGGTCGACGAAGCGCGCATCATGAAACTGCCGGATCGCGTCGCGACCATCGTCATCGGCAATCCGCTGATTGCCGACGCCGCGCTGCAGGGCGGCGGCATTCTGGTGCTGACCGGCAAGGGCTTCGGCTCGACCAATCTCCTGGCGCTCGATCGCAGCGGCAAAGTGATCAAGGACACGACGATACAAGTCGTCGGACCGGCCAGCCGCGATCTGGTCGTGGTCTACAAAGGCATCGAACGCGAATCCTACAGCTGCGCGCCCGAGTGCGAGCGCCGGCTGACGCTCGGCGATTCGCCGGCTTATTTCGGCGCCATCCTGTCGCAAGCCGGCAGCCGCACCGGCGGCCCGGGTGGCGGCGCGCCCGCGGCGCGCTGAGACGCGGTTATATCGGCGGCTTGCGAGCGCGCGGCTCTGACATGGTTAGCGGCGGGCTAACGCGACATGGCGGTTTGTTGGCAATCGTCGCAAGAAATTTAAAACGGGCCTTTGATATAAAAGACGCGAATTAGCAGACGTTTCCGTCGCATCGGGTGGCCGCCATGTTCGAGACGATCAAGAAGAAGTCCTCGGATTGCCTGCGCGGGCTGCGGCAATCGCGCCTGTGCCGCCGCTTCGTGCGCCAGCAGGAAGGCAGCGCTGCGGTCGAGTTCGCACTGGTGGCGGCGCCGTTCCTGGCCTTGCTGTTCGCCATCATCGAAACCGCGATGGTGTTCTTCGCCGGCCAGACCCTGGAAGCCGCAGCCGCCGACTCGGCGCGACTGATCATGACCGGGCAGGCGCAGACGAAAAATTTCAGCGCGTCCGATTTCAAGACCCAGGTGTGCAACCGGATCTATGGCCTGTTCGATTGCGCCAACGGCGTCTATGTCGACGTGAAAACCTATTCGAGTTTTTCCGCGGTTACCGCGACGCCTGTCACCGCCAGCAATTTCAACACCGGTAACATGAGCTATAGTCCCGGCACGGTCGGCGATATCGTCGTCGTGTCGCTGTACTATCAGTGGCCGATTTACGTTTCGATGCTCGGCAACAGCCTGGACAATCTCAGCGGCGGCAAGCGTCTGCTGGCCGCGACGTCGGTTTTCCGCGTCGAGCCGTACAAATGAGCGAGCGCGCCATGGCCCCCACGATGCAACGCACCCCATCGAAGTCCAACATCCTGCGCCGCCTCGCCGGCGACAGACGCGGCGTCTCGGCGGTCGAGTTCGCGCTGGTCGCGCCGCTGATGGTCGGTCTTTATTTCGGCGTCGTCGAAACCTCCGACGGCGTCAGCGCTAACCGCAAGGTCAGTCTGGTCACCGCGGCCCTGGCCAACCTGTCGGCGCAGGTTTCGACGATATCCAGTTCCGACATGACCAACATCCTCGACGCATCGAGTGCGATCGTCGCGCCCTATGACAAGAGCAAGCTGAAAATCACGGTCACCTGCATCAACATCGATTCGACCAAGAAGGCGACGGTGAAGTGGAGCGTGACCCGCAACGGCTCGGCCAATACCGGGACCATGACGTTGCCGTCGGCGCTGGCGGTGGCCAGCACCCAGATTATCCTGGCGGAGGCGTCCTATGCCTATACGCCGACCGTCGGCTATAACATCACCGGCACGATCAATCTGTCCGACAAGATGTATATGAGCCCGCGCATCACCGCGCCGACCTACGGCACCACGACCTGCACCTGAGCGGCCGTATCCGGCATATCTCTACGCGCTCTTGTGCTCGGCGATCGGCAGGGCGGTGGTCGATTTGATCCGCTCCATGGCAAAGCGCGACGTGACGTTCTTCAACGGCACGGTGGCGATCAGTTTCTTGTAGAAGGTGTCGTAGCTCTGCATGTCGTGCACCACCACGCGCAGCACGTAATCGACGTCGCCGGCCATGCGGTAGAATTCCATCACCTCGGGCATCGCGTTGACGACCTCGGCGAATTTCGCCAGCCATTCCTGCGAATGGTCGCCGGTCTCGACCGAGACGAAGACGGTGATGCCGAGGCCGACTTTCTCCGGATCGATCAGCGCGACGCGCCGCATGATGACGCCGTCGGCCTCCAGACGCTGCAGCCGCTTCCAGCACGGCGTCGAGGACAGGCCGACTTTCTGACCGATGTCGGCGACGGATAGCGAAGCGTCCTGCTGAACCACAGCCAGGATCTTGCGGTCGATGGCGTCCATTCTCCAATCCCCTCAATATTCAGCATCGCAATCTATAAAATCGCTCAGATTTAGAAGGACATTCTTATTTGAGCGCACATCTGTCTTTATAGAGAAAAATATTCTATTTCAAGAGTAATCTGACGCGCTATCGAGCGCCTTGTGCTGACTGGACCGGTACCATGAGAATTTTCGCCTCTTTTTTCACCCGACAGGCCCGCGCCGCGGCGCTCGCCGCCGTCATGACGCTGGGCGCGACCTTCACGGCCTCCGCCGCGCCGGCCGAGCAGCCGCTGGTGAGCATCGACTGGCTCAAGGCTCATCTCAGCGACAAGAATGTGGTCGTCCTCGATATCCGCTCCGCCATCGACGGCGGCGGCGCGGCGGCCTATGTCGCCGCGCATATCCCGGGAAGCGTGCACAGCGACTATGACAAGGCCGGCTGGCGCGTCACCCGCAACGACGTGCCGTTCATGCTGCCGACCGTGGCCGAACTGGAAAAGCTGATCGGCGATATCGGCATCGACGAAGACAAGCATGTCGTCGTCGTTCCGGCCGGCAACAGCTACACCGATTTCGGTTCCGCCGCGCGCACCTACTGGACGCTCAAGGTCGTCGGCCTGAAGAACGTCTCGATCCTCGATGGCGGCGTCGCCGCCTGGCAGGCGGCCGGCCTTCCGGTCGAGCAGGGCGAAACCCGGCCGTCGGCGACGATTTTTGCCGCGACCCTCGACAAGAGTCTGATCGCGCGCGGCACCGATGTCGAGACCATCGAAAGCAAAGGCGGCGCGACCCTGATCGACGCGCGGCCGGCCTCGTTCTTCCTCGGCAAGGAAAAGGCGCCCAATGCCGCCGCCTATGGCCATATTCCCGGCGCGCTCAGTCTCGACAGCGCCTCTTACTACGACGACAAGACGAACCGGCTGAAGCCGAAGGCCGAACTCGCCGCGCTGTCGGCGCATGTGCCGGCCGGTCCGGCGGTGAGCTATTGCAACACCGGCCACTGGGCGGCGACCGACTGGTTCGTGCTGCACGAACTGCTCGGCCGCGAGGATGTCCGCCTTTACGACGGCTCGATGGTCGAATGGACCGCCAACCCCAATCGCCCGGTTGAATCGGCGCGCACGAAGTGGGATGACTTGAAAAAGAAGCTCGGTCTGGGGTCGTAAGACTTAAAAGGCTCGCGCGGCGTTTCGAGGAGTTCCTATGTCCACCGCGACTTTGTCGGCGTCTGATAGCGGCGCCGCGCCCAGCATCGATTATCTGTTCCTCGGCGCGGCGCTCATCGCCACCGCGATCCTGGTGGCCCTCGTATTGCTTGACGGCCAGCCGGCCTCGGCGGCACTGATCCTCGGCGGCTTCGGTCTCGGCGTCGCATTCCTCAAAGCGGAATTCAGCTACACCGCGTCATGGCGGCGCTTCCTCACGCGCGGCGAAGCCGGCGGCCTGATCGGCGGTCTGATCGTCATCGCCATCTGCGCGTTGGCCGTCGTGCCGGTCGCGGCGCTCAACAAGAATTTCGGCGGCGCCATCGCGCCGCTCGGTCCGTCGCTGATCATCGGCGCGTTCGTCTTCGGCATCGGCATGCAGCTCGCCAATGGCTGCGGCTCCGGCACGCTTTACACCGTCGGCGGCGGCTCCGGCCGCATGCTGATCACGCTCGCCTTCTTTATCGTCGGCAGCGTGTTCGGCTCGCTGTCGCTGCCATCGACCTTCGCGCTTGGCGGCGTCGATCCGGTGCTGGCGTCGGATTATCTCGGGCCCTGGGGCGGACTCGCGGCGACGCTTCTCAGCATCGCGCTCGCCGCTGGCGTCATGATCGCGGTGGCGCGAAAGCGCGGCGCCAACTGGCAGCCATCGCGCGCCTACATCGTTGGCGGCATCGTCATCGGCGCGTTGTGCATCGGCGTGTTCTTTGCCGGCGGTCATCCGTGGAGTGTGACCTACGGCTACACGATATGGGGCGCGAAAATTTTCGCCGCGCTCGGCTTCGATTTTTCCAATGCCGGCTTCTGGCAATGGCCGGGCAACAAGCAGGCGCTCACTTCGTCGGTCCTGTCCGACACGTCGAGCCTGACCGACTTCGGCATGATCTTCGGCGCCATGGCGGCGGCCGCCGCGGCCAAGCCGTTCGCCTCGGCGAACTGGCCCCCGTTGAAGTCGTTGCTCGCCGCCGCGATCGGCGGTCTGCTGTGCGGCTGGGGTGCGCGCATCGGCTTCGGCTGCAACATCGGCGCCTTCGTTGGCGGCGTCGCGTCCGGCTCGTTGCATGGCTGGGTCTGGTTCGGCGCGGCTTTATGCGGCAACCTGATCGGCATTCGCTTGCGTCCCGCCTTCGGCCTGTCGAGGGAGTAGCGCATGATCCCGAAAAGTGGATACCGGTTTTCGGACAAGATCATGCGCAAAAGGAAATAAGCCCATGCGCAAAACCTATATGGCCGTGGTGCTGTTCGCCCTTGTCGCCATCGTCGGCAATCACCTGACCAGCCCATCGAGCGGACGCGCGGTGTCGCCGGAGGATTTCGCCGGCGCCTGCGCGCCCTGCGGCGCGCCATGCCCGTCGAAGAAGTAAACCTTGCCCCGGGCGCGGCGCGGCATGCAATGCCGCGACGCAGAACCGGGGCCGTCTCAGGTTTAAATGTGTAATGATCCCGGGTCTGCGGCGCACACGAAACGTGATGCGCCGCGCCCGGGAAAGGCTTAAGGCCGCTCTTTCAAAAACGCCTCGACCTCAGGCCGCGTCGCCGCGCCCATCAGTCCGCCAAAGCGCGTGCATTTGATCGCGGCGGCGGCGGCGGCAAAGCGCATCGATTCGACGACATCCTGCGTCTCGACGAAGCGGACCGCGAAGGCGCCGTGGAACGTGTCGCCGGCCCCGAGCGTATCGACGGCATCGACCTTGAACGCGTCCATGTGGCGGACGCTACCATTGTCGAGCCAATGTATTCCTTCAGGCCCGCTGGTGACGGCCAGAAATCCGGAAAAACTTGCCCCGAGTTTCCTTAGCGCGGCGGGCAATTCCGTCGCGCCGGTCGCTTCGCGGATCGCATCGGCCGAGCAGATGACATGCGTGCAGTTCTGCAGCAGCGGATCGTCCGCGGGTGTCGGCTTGTCGAAATCGAGAACGCGAGGAATGCCGCGCGCCTTGGCGGCCAGACAGATGGGCAGGCTGATATTGCTGTAGCGGTTATCGAGCATGGCCGCGTCGGCGTTGGCCACCGCGCCTTGCGGATCGGCCGGAACCGCCTCGCTCAAACCCTGATTGCGGCGGGTGGCGATCATTTTCTCGCCGGTCGAGTCGATCATGATCAGCGACGCCGACGACTTCGCGCCCGGCACCCGCAGCGCGCGCGAGACGTCGATGTTCTCCTTGGCGAAGGTCTTGATGATCGTATTGGCGACGTCGTCGTGTTCGTCGCCGAGCGCGCCGATATAGGTGACCTCTGCGCCGAGCCGCGCCATCGCCACCGCGGCGTTGCCGGCCTGGCCGCCGCTGGTGATGATGAAATCCGACGCCTGCACCTTTTCGCCGGGCTTTGGAAATTGCTCGACGCGCATGACCATGTCCTGCACCGCGCCGCCGGCACAGACAATTCTCGGCGATCGGTTCAACGGCGCGCGGTCAGTCAAATTCGATCCCGTCTTCGACCCAGGCCCGGATGATGTGATGCGCGATGGCCACCGGCGGCGGCGTCGTCAGGCCGTCCGGGTGGTTGCGCAGCAGCATGCTCACGATCTCATCCTTGCTAAACCAGCGGGCGTCTTCGAGTTCCGTGCGATCGACGACAATATCGCGGCTGAGCGCTTCGGCATGGCAACCGATCATCAGCGAGGTCGGGAACGGCCAGGGCTGCGAGCGGTAATATTTCACCCGGCCGCAGACGATGCCGGCTTCCTCGCGGGTCTCGCGGTGCACGGCGTCCTCGAAGGATTCGCCGGGCTCGATGAAACCGGCGAGACACGACCACATGGTCGGCGCGAATCTGGGAGAACGGCCGAGCAGGCAGCGCTCGCCGTCGACGATTAGCATGATGACGACCGGGTCGGTGCGCGGGAAGTGCTCGGCCTTGCAGGACGGACAAGTCCGCTTCCAGCCTGAATCGACGGCCTCGGTCGGCGCACCGCAATTCGAGCAGAAACGATGCCGCAGGTGCCATTGCAGCACAGCTTTGGCTTCGGCGAGCGGCGGCAAATGGTGCGCGTCGATCAGGCCCTGCACCGCGATCGAGCGCAGATCGGTGACCACGAGATCGTCGCGCGTCTTCAGCGCCTCGGCGGCGTCCTGCGCAATGCCGAGGCCGAAGCGGCCGTCATGATCGAGATGGCCGAGGAAAATCGTTTCGGTCACGGGCGCGAAGCTGCGCGCCTCGGCAAGTGTAAAAAGCGGATCGCTCTGGCTTGCGGTTTTTTTCGTGACGATCAGGTCGCCGCCAATGACATAGGCGCCGGCGCGCGCGCCCTTGGCCATGGCGTCGATGGCCGATGCGTTGCCGCGCAGTTCGGCGGCGCGCTCGAGGCGGCTGTCGGTATAGCCGAGGACGGGTCGGGGACCGAGATTCGGGGGAGGTGACATCGCGCGGAAACTCGCACGGGGGACCGGCGAGTGCAATGCACCAACTTCGTCATTCCGGGACGGCGCGTCAGCGCCGGACCCGGAATGACGGGTTAACTTATGGCGAGCTCCCGCCGCAGCGCATCGACCAAAGCCTCCCGCGCGGCCGGCTCATAGTGCAGCTGCGGCCCTGCGCCCCACACCGGCTTCGGCCAGGCGGGGTCCGTCTTGCTGCGTCCGAGCACATGAACGTGCAATTGCGCCACCATATTGCCGAGCGCGCCGATGTTCAGTTTGTCGAATGTGGCGACGGCCCTGAGCGCGTGCGAGGCGGCGTTGATCTCGGCCAGCAGTTGCGCCTGATCGTCCGGGCCAAGATCGATGATTTCCGAGACGCCCGCCTTGCGCGGCACCAGGATCAGCCAGGGGTAATTGGAGTCGTTCTCCAGCAGCACGCGCGACAGCGGCAGGTCGCCGACCGGGATTGTGAGTTCGGAGAGTTTCGGATGCAGCGACCACTGCGAAATTCGAGTTTCCATGGGACGTATTGCTACAGGGCGACTTAATTAAATGCAATAATGCAGGCGCTATGCCGGTGAGCAAGTATAGCTTTGGGTAGGAGCCCTCTTTGACGATTTATTTTTTGCTAGCAATCGCCTCGGAACGACCTGGCATCCCCAGCAAAGTGCGTGCAGCCACCAACGCGGCGTCAGCCATGGCGGCATGGCCTTCGGCGGTCGGGTGAAGAGCTCCGCCGTAGACGACGGCCTCAAGGCCCCAGCGTCCGTCATGAATATTGGTCGGCGCCGAGCTACTGGTCGGATAGGTCATGGCGGCAAAATAGGAGTCGTTTACCGTTCTGATCCAGCGCGCGCGCTTGGCGTAGGGCCTGAACTCGCTTGCTTGGAGTCGACAAGTTAGTGGATTGTTATTATCGGCTGCGCTTAGGCTAGATGCAAAACTATCGCCATTCTTAAAGCAAGTCCGGTCGAAGATCGGATCGGCTTCGCTGGCAGCGCAAAAGCCATGATCGCCAAAGGCTTTAAAATGACTGTCCACAAAAGTCATTCTGTTCATTTTGGGGTTTGAACATTGGCTGCCTGCCGCACAGGTCGCGTAAGCCTTTAATGCCGCAAGAAATGTGTCGTCGACGAATTTAGACGTCTTGGCGAGGGCTTCGCCATCTACCGAAAAAGCTGGATGGGCATCAAAGCCTATTCGTGTGGCGGGGCATATTTGACCACCATTGTGAAACGTAGGGTTGCCATACGCAGTCAAAATGACGCGTTCCAGATTTCCGCCAGTAACTGTCCGTAGACGCTTGCGAAGGGTCTTAAAATCCGGGCGAAGTGTCTCTGTCACGGCGTCCTGAGCTGATTGTGGATCAACAAGTAATCCCTCTGCCACGCTTCGTTCGGGGTCCTGATTAATAATGATGTTGGCGACCAGTCCCGAGTATCCATCCGGCGTAGGCCGCCTTGCGTGAATCGTCCGGCGGATAGTTGATAGTCAGTATGGATATCATTACTGACAGTCATCAGATCAGTCGGCTTGAAGTGGTCGATACTGGGCGTCGACGGCGCTGGACGGACGAGG
>CAIMEA010000013.1 GCA_903839845.1 uncultured Hyphomicrobiales bacterium | reverse complement strand
GAAGCCGGTGTCGCCGAGATGCGTGTCCATTTCGGCGAGATAGCGTCGCACCCGCGGGCCGACATAGGCGTTCGCCGCCGTCGTCGAGGTGCGCTCATATTCGCGGTATTCCTGCGACAGTTCATGCGAGGCGGTGACGAACAGATCGGGAAACGCCTTCTCGACGATTTCCTTGGCGCGCTGCTCGTGCACAGGGTTGCGATAGGAGTGCAGGAACAGAATGGCGATCGCCTTGGCGCCCTTCCTGACGGCCTCGCCGGCGATCTCCAGCACCTGCGCCTCGTCAAGCGGGATCAGGATCCGGCCCGACGCATCCATACGTTCGCGTATATCGAAACGCATGTCGCGGCCGATCAGCGGCACGTGCTTCTTGAAGAACAAATTGTAGGCTTCCGGGCGGTTGACGCGGCCGATCTCGTAGATGTCGCGGAAGCCCTGCGTGGTCAGCAGCGCGCACGGCGCGCCGGTGCGCTCCAGGATCGTATTGATCGCCACCGTCGTGCCGTGCAGGAACAATTGCGCCGCCGAAAACGTCGCATCCGCCTTGCCGACGCCGTTCTCGATGCCATCGACCAGCCGTTGCGGCGTGGTCAAGGCCTTGCCGAGCTTGAGGCGTCCGGTCTTCTCGTCAAAGGCCGCGACATCGGTAAAAGTGCCACCGACATCGGCCGACAGGCGCAGGCGGCCTTGATCCGTCTTCATATCCACTGATCGAAACTCCGTCCTTAAGGCGTCATCAGGCTTTCCGCCCGCATGTCGGTGATGAAACTGTGCGCGGCGGCGTGCACGATGAACAAAGGCAGGCGCGCGGCTTGCGCGGCCGATTGCGGCGTCACCCCGCAGGCCCAGAACAACGGCACCTTGTCGCGCGGCAATCCGGGCACCGGGCCGCCGAACATCGGGTTCTTGAGATCGGCGCCAATGACGGCCGGATCACCGATATGGATCGGCGCGCCGTGGTTGAACGGAAACCGCGCCGACACCTGCGTTGCGGTAATCGCCTGCTCCGCCGTCAGCCAGCGCATGGTGACGATGAGATTGCCTTTGAAGGGGCCGGCTGGTTCGGTCGGCTGGCTGGTGCGCAACACCCAGCGATCCTTGTCGGTCGGCACACCGGCGCGCTCAAAGGCATCGTCAAAGGTGATGCCGGAGCCGATCAGGAACGACACCAGATCGTCGCGCCAAAGGTCGCTGATATCGGTACGGTCGGCTTGGCTCTCGCCGTCGACGAACACCGAATAGCGCGCGCAGTCGGTGCGCAAGTCGGCATGAGGCGCGAGCTTGCGCGGCACCGGGTCGCCGGCGTCGCACACTTCCAGCACCGGACAAGCACGCTGGTTGCGCTGGCAATACAGCATGAAGTAGAAGGCATAGGCCTTCGGCATGATGGCGAGATTGCACTGCACGAAGCCATGCGCGAGGCCGCGGCTGGTGCCGGTCAGGCGGCCGGCGCGGATGTCGGCGCGGATGCGCTGGCTCTCGAGGGGAGCGTCGGCCTTCATGCCGCGCTCCCCTCAAGTTCGACTTCGTAAATCTGCGCAAAGCCGCTTCGGTCGGAGGTGAAGACGACGCGTTTGCCGTCCGGCGAGAAGCGCGGATGGGGATGGGTGTGCTGGCGTGCTTCAACGGCAACAGGCCCGTCATTATACGGGAACGGATGCGCCCAATGCGCGCCTTCCGATGTCGCCTCGCTGGCGCAGAGAAATTCCGGCGCGCCGCTTAACGGAACGATGTGCAGGCCCCGGTCGGGAAAATTCGTGTCGCAGGCGAAGCGCGTGCCGGTGGCGTCGGGCGCGGCGTGCCAAGCCGGGAAGTGATGCAGCCAATGCGCTTCGCCGGTGCCGATATCGAGCAGCCGCATGCCGCGCGGCCAGTCAACGAAAGCAATCGCGCGCCGGCCCGGCAGCCACACTTCGTGCGTCACCCATTGCATTCTGTCTTCGCGCTTGTAGACGCGGCGGTTGTCGGCGCCGTCCCGCGCCACGGTCCAGACCCGGTCGGTCAAGGGCCCGGCATAGAGAATGAGATTGTCGTCATCCGGGCAGAACTGCGGATGGCCAATCGTGTCACGTTCGAGAATGACGCTGCTCTTGGCCGTCGCAGTCTCGACAACGAAGAAGCGCGACACCTTGCCGGTCTTCACCGGGATCGCCCACCAGTCGCCATTGGCCGACAGAGCCGTGGTGCCCATGGCCGCGCCGACCATGCCCTTTTCGCGCATCTCGACAGCGCCGAAGTCGGCGAGCTGTGTTTCCTCGAAGGTATAGAGATCGACCTTCCACGCGCCCGTCCCGGCGGTGAAATAGACGAACCGTCCGTCCGGCGACGGTGAGATCGACCATTCCGCCAGATCGGGACGGTCCGTTGCCTGGACGAGTTGTCCCGATGCGCGGTCTTCAAAGAATATCTGCGGCGCGCCGGTACGGTGCGAAATAAAGATCAGCTTCGTGCCGGCCCGGTCATAGGCCGGCAGAAAGAAGAACGGATGATGGTGGATGCTGGGATGATCGGTGACCTGCCGCACCCGCCTGCCCGACGCCGCATCGGTCAGCATCCGCCCTTCGCCGGGCATATGTGCGCCCTTCGCCGCGCGCGCGCGCATGATCGGCGTCGTCATCGACATGACGACGCCGCTTTGCATAAACCGTGCGCGCGGGCGGTTGCGACCATGTCAGGCTTTGTAGTTCTTCGCTTGATCAATAATCTTCGAGCGATCGAAATTGTTGATCTCGTCGATCATGTCATTGGTCATCAGCGGCTTGACGTCGGTGATGCTGTCGAGACCGAGGAACTTGGCATCGCGCAGCAATTCATCCTCGTGGATGAAGCCCATCTTGGTGTTCGGATAAGGCGGCTTGAACAGCGGAATGCGCCGCTGCGCCGCGAACAGCACCGATTTCACCGCGTCGGCTTCGCTGGCGCCGCGCGGCGCCGTTTCCGGGAACAGCTTGAGGAAAACGCGCGCGCCCGCTTCCGGATTGGCCAGCAGGAATTCCGACGATTTGGCGACGCCGCGGGCAAAGCCGACGCAGGTCTTGCGGTTGGCCTTGATGTAATCTTCCATGGCGCTGAGGAACAGGCCGCCGATCAACGGCACATCCTTCGGGCGATCCAGCATGCGCAGCGGAATGTTGGCCGCCTCGATCTGGCCGAAGCCGGTGTCGAAATAAGCGAGCGCATCGATAACGCCTCGTTGCAAGGCCACGCCGGCCGTAACACCAGCGCCGACCGCGATCCAGGTCACGTCCTTGTCGGGATCGAGGCCGATGTTCTTGAGGACGGCGCGGGTCACCGGATAATCGGTGGTGCCGAGATCGGAAACGCCGATCTTCTTGCCCTTGAGCGACTCGTAGCCTTTCAGCGGCGAGTCCGGCAGCACCGCGACGTCCCACTTATAGGGGTAGGTGTATTCGTAGAAGTTGACGATCTTCGGCAACTCCTTCTTGGCATAGAGCGGCATCTGGAAGCTCGGCGTGCCGACCGCGAACTGCACGTCGCCCTTGTCGACCGCGATCTGGGCGTTGGAATTAGTGCCAAGCGGCCGCGCGGTGAAGTCCAGGCCCTCTTCCGCGTAATAGCCCAAACCGCTGCCGATCAGGATGTTGATGATGATCGGGTTGATCGACTTGATGCCAAAGCCCATCGATATCTTGGTCAGTCCCTGCGCGCCGACGACCGACGGCATTGCAACGCCGGCGAGAGCCGCCGCACCAAGGCCTCTAACAACGTCACGACGTGTAGCCATCATTATCCTCCCACTTTTTTTCTAATGTTTTCCGCGATTAGCCCAATGAACGACGGAGCGTTCCACCCACCGTACGATCAGGTGCAACAGAATCCCGGTGACCCCAAGCACGACAAGCGCCGCGAACACGCCGGCGACATCGGTCACAGCCTGCGCTTTGGTAATGGCGACGCCCATGCCGGACTGCGCGCCGAGAAATTCGGCCACGATGGTCCCCAGCAAGGCGTAAACGATGCCCATATCGAGGCCGGCGAAAATGTACGGCGCCGCCGAGGGCAGTTTGACGATGTAATAGGTTTCCAGCCGCGACGCCGACAGAGACTTCATCAACTCGAGCCGCTCGACCTCCGCGGCGCGCATGCCGGCAAAACAGTTCACCAGCATCGGGAAGAAGGCGAGCAAAGCCGCCATCGCCACCTTGGAGCCGTCGCCGAAGCCGCACCAGATGACGATGAGCGGCGCGATCGCCACTTTCGGAAGACTTTGCAGCGCGAAGGCGTACGGCATCAATGCGGTTTCGACTGCGCGGAATTCCGCCATCAGCGAGCCGAACAGCAGGCCAAAACTGGCGCCAATAACGAAGCCGAGCAGCGCATTCGACATGGTGCTCCACAGCGGCAGGTACCAGCCGAGCGGGCTTGCCGGCGACACGGCAATGCCGCTCCATAATGCGACAAGAACCTGCTCCGGCGCCGGAAGAATATAAGGCGGCACCTTCATGATGATGACGCCGAGCTTCCAGACCAGCAGCAGCGTCAGAAACCCGGCAACGCCGATGCCAATATTGCGGATGCGCACATTGCGGCGTCGCGACTGCGCGGCAGCTGCCGAACTGGCGATCAGGTCGAGAGCATTGGTTTCAGTGCGGACATCGGCCATCGCGCGTTACTCCAGAAGCATGCGGATTTCGCGCGCCAGCGCGACGTGCTTCGGACTACCGAAGGTCTCGGCCGCAACACGCGGCCGCGGCACATCGACGGTGAGATCGCGCACGATGCGGCCAGGGCGCGGGGACATCACCACGACGCGGTCGCCGAGGAAAATCGCCTCGTCGATCGAATGCGTAATCAGCACAACGGTTTTTTTGCTGGCCAGCCAGATGCGCTGCAATTCAGCGTTCATTCGTTCTCTGGTCAGCGCGTCGAGCGCACCGAACGGCTCGTCCATCAGCAGCAATTTGGGATCGCGCGCCAGCGCGCGCACGATGGCCGCGCGTTGCTGCATGCCGCCCGAAAGTTCGTAAGGGTACTTGTTCTCGAAGCCCTTCAGACCAGCGATGTCGAGAAGCTTGTGGATTTCGGCGATCTTGCTGGCGTCGCGCGAGCTGCCGCCGACGCGCAGCGGCAGCATCACGTTCTGCATCACGGTGAACCAAGGCAGCAGGTTGGACTGCTGGAACACGACGCCGACTTCCGGCGACGGGCCATTCAGGGCCTTGCCGGCAAGCGACGAGGTGCCGGCATCCGCGGTATCGAGCCCGGCGAGAAGCCGCAACAAGGTCGTCTTGCCGCAGCCTGACGGCCCGACCAGACAGACGAATTCGCCATCGCGTACCGTTAGATCGACATTGTCGAGCGCCAGCACCGAGTCACCGGCGACGGTCGAATAAATCTTGACCAAACGCTCAACGACAATCAACGGGTCGCGTGCGCTCCGTTGCCGCGTCGCCGCGGATGTCGCGGTCGCGGCGAAACCTGGTGCATCTGTGGCTAGACTCATCGTGCCTTCCTTAAACCGCCGCCGAAATCGTTCCGCTTGCCTGCACCACCCGCGCAATCTCCTTGGCAGCCCGCCGCACCGCGATGAGAGCCTTGTCGCGAAAGTCGTCGACCGAAAGCTGCATCTGCGGCACCGCGACGCTGACCGCGGCGAGCGGATAATTGTCGACGTCGAGCACTGGCACTGCGAGCACACGCAGGCCGCTGCCGAAATAGGAATCCCGCAAGGCATATCCGTCATCGCGGACGCTGCGCAGGCTGCGCTCGATTTCATCGCGCTGCATCGGCTTGTGCGGAAAGCCGCCGGCCCTCGGCTTAAGCGCCAGCACACGTGCCAGTTCACGCGGCGGCAGATAGGCCAGCATGGCCTCGCCGATCGTACTCCAGAAGGCCGGGATCGTCGTGCCAATGCGGATATCGACGCCGATGCGCGTGATGCCGGCGCGCACGCGCTCGATGTAAAGAATATCGGCGCCGTCGAGTACGCCGAGGCTGGCGGCCTCATTCACCTCGCCGACCAGCGAGCGCAGGATCGGCCGCGCGATTTCGCGCAAGTCGGCGCGGCCAATCGCATGCAGACCGAGATCGGTGCATTTGAGCGTCAGGCGGAAGCGCTTGCTGTCCGGGATGCGGCTGACATACCCGGCCATCACCAGGGTATTGAGCATGCGAAAGGCGGTACCAGGATCGAGCTTCGCAAGCTGGCCCACTTCGCTCAGCGTAAGCTCCGGCCGCTCCGCGGTGAAAGCTTCGAGAACGCGCAGGCCCTTGGCCAATGAATTGACCAGATTACGCTGGTCATCATCCGGCTCGGGCTTTACAGCCGCGAGCACAGCCGCATCTGGCTTGGAATGTTTCTTCCCCGGCATCGTCATTCTTATGTTTCGGATTGCGAAACTTATTTGCAATCGTATTTAAGACCGAATGGGCGAAGCCGTCAATCGCGGCCCAAATGCATACGCGTTAAGCCACACACCATTGTCGATGAAGGCTGCAATCTGCTGGCCTTTGTCCGCATGAAGACCGATTCAATATTTTCTTTTGTTTAGTGAACAACGATCTTCCACAGATCGTCATCCTTCGCACCGGCAAGCGCGAAGCCCGGCATGCCGGTCATGTTGATGCCGTACTTGGTGACCCTGAACCGCTGCTGCGGTGTGCGCACTTTAACGACGTCCTTGAGTTCAGGCGGGTCGGCATGCAAGCCTTCCGAAACTTTCGCTCAAGTAACGCCTGGCCCGCCATGACAATTCGCGCAGCCGTGCTCCAGAAACTCGCGCGCACCGGCCTGAACGCGTGCCGTGTCGGCAAAGTTGACCGGCAGAGTATCCTTGGCATGGCGGTCGATAGACGCGGTCCGAACCTGGATCAGCGCCCGTTTCACGATGGCCGGATCTTCCGGTGGAAACAAGAAAGCGCCTGCTCCGCCTTTAAGCTAAAAGCTTTTTCGCGATCGAAGCAAATCCGCTTCGCACGGTTGTGTGCCGTAAGGCTGCGCTCGAACAGCTTTGGCTAGGCATCGGGAACCTGCCGCTATTGGGCACTCGGATGCTTGGCGCAAGCAGTCTGCGGACGGCTCATCGAACGAGCACGCAACCGGATGCGGCAAAAATTCGCGAACCAGGGACGCAAAAAGTACGCCGAGCGGTACAATATGGGATTCACCCGCCCTCACTAAGTGCCTTGTATTTAATAGGTATTCCCGCTCAGCCCACCCCTCTCCATCATCGGGGCGATAGAGAATTGTCTATTGGTATCAGGCTTTTGCGCCATTTTTGAATATCGCATCGTAAGATGCAACGCATGATGATGTGCATTCAAGAAGACGATACTAAGGTCTATACGGGCCCGGAGGGCATCAAACAGGGCGCAGAGATTGCCGGTTGGCGTCGTCCAGTTGCTCGTCGACGAACGGGTCGGCCCTGTCATCGATTCAATCTGCCAAAAGCCGGAACATTGGTCGCTTTCGCGCCCCTCGTTTCGCTATCCATTTTCCTTCCTAACGAGGTGACGTATTCGCACGTCCTGAGTATTCATCTGTCGTACAGGCGGATGTGAATGTATACCGGCATATTCAGCAGCTTCAGCTTGGACGGATTCTAAAATGACCGAAGATGACATGAATCAATTCATGTTCTGTTCGCGCAACAAACAATCAAAATAAATGCCAGAGAGTCGCCTCTCGCAATATACGTTTTGTTTTATCGTATGCTGAATATCCGACTACGTTAGGAGACCGGCTTACTTGTACATCTCTTTAAGTGCCGGAAGGTCGCACAGCGTCACGCGACGACGCTCGATCGCGATCGCGGCACTGTCCTCAAGCCTCCCGAACATGCGAGACACTGTCTCGGTAGTCAGCCCCAAATAGTTGGCTATATCCCCGCGCGTCATAGGAAGATCGACCTGCTGCCAATTATTCTGACGTTCCGCCATATCGAGCAAAAATCCGACAACGCGCTCCTTTGCACCTCTCAGGAGCAGCAAACTATGTTTTTGCGCCCGCGACAATTCTGAAGCTGCAATCATCAGGAGACGCATTGCTATTTTATCGTCTGCAGCCTCAAAGAGCGCATTTTTTCTAAACATGTGGATTTTACACCGCGTAACAGATTCGCCTGTTACGCTGTAAACGCGACCCGCCTCGAGCCCGTAAAATTCACCAGGCAGGTAAAATGAAAGAATATGGCGCCGGCCATCGCTCAGCACGGTGGCAGTCCTCATGCAACCAGATTTGATCTTGAAGATTCCGGTCGCCAATTCGCCTTCGACAAATATTTCCTCATTGCGAGAATACCACGTCGGCGTACCCAAATGCGTCAGATTCTTTTCGAACAGTTCCTGCATCATGACGACGCCGCCAGTCCCTGAACGTCGACGACCGCGCAAAACTAAGTGTCGTTGATTGAAAAATCCCGCCTCGAAAAACCATCTCTCAACAATAAAATAATATATCCAACGCTCGACATAGCGTTGATACACATCAAATTTAAACAAAATTGCCGCAAATGGTCGGATTTCAACCTGTAAAAGACGCGCTATTTAGACAGCGCCTTCTCGATCTCCGGCTGAAGAACCTTGGCCAGATTCTCCGCCGTGATCGGGCCGACCAGCTTGTAGGCGATGGCGCCGTCGCGGCCGATCAGGAACGTCTCCGGCACGCCATAGACGCCCCAGTCGATGGAGGTGCGGCCGTTGGCGTCGACACCGGCGGCGGCGAATGGATTGCCGTAGCGATTGAGAAAGCGCCGCGCATTGTCGGGCGCATCCTTGTAGTTGATGCCGGCAATCTGGATGCGCTTGTCCTTCGCCATTTGATCGAGCAGCGGCGCCTCGTCGTGGCACGGCACGCACCACGACGCCCACACATTCACCAAAGTCACATGGCCGGCGAAGGTGGCGTTGCTCAGTCCGGGCACCGTCTTGCCGTCGCGGGCCAATCCTTCGAGCG
>CAIMEA010000012.1 GCA_903839845.1 uncultured Hyphomicrobiales bacterium | reverse complement strand
TATTCGTCAATGAGCACGACCCTTATCGAGATTCGCCGCGCCAAGTCTGCCGACGCCTCGGACGTCGCAGCGACCCATGACGAAGCATGGCGCGCCGCCTATCAGGGCATCATCCCGGGCAACGAACTCGACAAGCTGATCAACCGCCGCGGCCCGGACTGGTGGGACTCGGCGATCCGCAAAGGCAGCCGGATCACCATTCTGCAGTTCGGCGACAAGGTCGCCGGTTACGCGAATTACGGGCGCAATCGCGCCCGCAGCCTTTTCTACGAAGGCGAGCTTTACGAACTGTACCTGCGTCCGGAGTTTCAGGGCCTCGGTTTCGGCCGCCGGCTGTTTTCCGCAGCGCGCAAGGATCTGATGCAAAGCGGGCTCAAGAGCTTGGTGGTCTGGGCCCTGTCCGACAACGAGCCGGCGATGGAGTTCTATCGTGCGCTGGGTGGCCGCGCCGTCGCCCGTTCGTCGGAGAAGTTCGGCGCCAAGACGCTCGACAAGGTCGCCTACGCCTGGCCGCAGACCTGAACGGCGCCGCCATTGGCGCGGCGGGTCAATTTCATTCCTCGACGAACACCGGCGTGCCGATATCGACCATGCGATACAGTTCGCGGATGTCGCGATTGTGCATGCGGATGCAGCCGTAAGAGACGAAGCCGCCGATCGACGCCGGATTATTGGTGCCGTGAATAGCGTATTCGCCGCCGCGCATGGTGAGCGCCGCGGCGCCCATCGGATTGGCGCGGTCGCCGCCGGGAATGAGTTCCGGCAGAGCGGGATGGTCGCGGCGGATGTCCTCCGGCGGCGCCCAGGCCGGTTCGATATATTTGCCTTCGACGCGCGCCTGCCCGGTCCACGCCATGCCGGGACGGCCGACGCCGACCGGAAAGCGCAGCGCGCGCGTTTCGTCGATGACGAAGTAAAGATTCCGCTCGGCGGTCTTCACCACGATGGTACCGGGCGCGAATCCGGAAAAGCGAACGATGTTGCGCGTCGCTGAATGCGCCACGGCGGCCGCCAGCAGCGCCCAGATCAAGACGAACGTCACGAACAACGCCGCGCGCTTGATGATTGTGTGAGTCATGGCCCAGCCCACCGCAGAACAACGGTGGCGATACTAATCCCGCGCGCGGATGGCTCGCATAAAAGCTGGCGGTAACCTGAATAGAGTGGGTTAAGACGAAACCGGAAATCCCGGCCTAACGGCCTTCCAGGACGATGCGCAACCGTCTTTGCGCCTGGTTCATGCGCGGCGCATTGGCGTTAAGCGCGACGGCGAGCGCGTTAACCTCATCTTGCGTCTTGCGGTCGCTGGCCTGTGGGCTGGTGCCGACGATCTTTACCGTATCGCTGTGCGCGACCATGTAATCGGCGAGTTTCACCGCCGCCGCGATGATGTCGAGGGCGATCGGCGTCGTCTCGTGGAAACTCTCCATCGGCCTGGTGATGACCCTGTCGAAGGCTGTATCGTAAACCTTCTTGAGATCGTCCGGCTGCTTGAGCGCGGCATGCGCCTTCTCGGCCTCGGCCAGTTTGGCGTCAGCGGCCTTGACGGTCTCGCGCAGCCGTTCGCCGCCGAGCCTGACCTCGGCGCGCTTGTCGATGAGATCCTTGAACGAGCGCAATTGCGGCAGCGCGTCGTTCATCGTCTTGTTCATGGCCATCAAGGAGATATCGCCGACGAAATCGGTGATGACCTTGTAATGCGCCGCATAGGGTCCGAAGGATTTGATGTCCTCGTCGTTCGCCACCGGCACATGCACGCCGGGCCGGTCAATGATGCGCGTCTGCAAAAAGGTCATGAAGGCCTTGCGCTGTTCCGGCTCGTTGTCGCCGCAGGCGGCGAGCACAAGCGAACCGGCAAGCAGCGCCAGCGCGGCCAAGGCCACGCCGCGTCGATTAAATGCGTTCATGACGACAACCCCCTGTGACCGGCAGGTCTGCTGGTCACCCTAGCGCATCGCGTGACGGCCAATCGCGGCCGTTACGCCCCCGCACCGGCCTTCTTGTTCTGCCGGTTGTTGACCAGATCGTCGACCACGGCGGGATCGGCCAAGGTCGATGTGTCGCCGAGATTGCCGAATTCGTCCTCGGCAATCTTGCGCAAAATGCGGCGCATGATCTTGCCCGAGCGCGTCTTCGGCAGGCCGGGCGAGAACTGAATGAGATCGGGCGAAGCGAACGGGCCGATCTCCTTGCGCACCCACTGCACCAGTTCCTTGCGCAATTCCTCAGTCGGCTTCTCGCCCGCCATCAAGGTGACATAGGCGTAGATGCCCTGGCCCTTGATGTCGTGTGGGTAGCCGACGACGGCGGCTTCCGACACCTTCGGATGCGCCACCAGCGCGCTTTCGACTTCGGCCGTACCCATGCGGTGACCGGAGACGTTGATGACGTCGTCGACGCGGCCGGTGATCCAGTAATAGCCGTCCTCGTCGCGGCGGCAGCCGTCGCCGGTGAAGTATTTGCCGGGATAGGTCTTGAAGTAGGTATCGATGAAGCGCTGATGGTCGCCATAAACCGTGCGCATCTGGCCCGGCCATGAATCGGCAATGCAGAGGTTGCCGGTGGTGGCGCCGTCGAGGATTTTGCCTTCGGCATCGACGATTTCCGGAATGACGCCGAAGAACGGCCGCGTCGCCGAACCGGGCTTGAGCCTTGTCGCGCCCGGCAGCGGCGTAATCAGGATGCCGCCGGTCTCGGTCTGCCACCAGGTGTCGACGATGGGGCAACGGTCGTCGCCGACGACGTGATGATACCACTCCCAGGCTTCCGGATTGATCGGTTCGCCGACGCTGCCGAGGAGGCGCAGCGACGACCGCGACGTCTTTTTCACCGGCCCGTCGCCGCCCTGCATCAAAGCGCGGATCGCGGTCGGCGCGGTGTAGATGATGTTGACCTTGTGCTTGTCGCAGACTTCCCAGAAGCGCGACGTGGTCGGGTAGTTCGGCACGCCCTCGAACACCAGCGAGATCGCGCCATTGGCGAGCGGGCCATAGACGATGTAGCTGTGGCCGGTGACCCAGCCGACATCGGCGGTGCACCAGTAGACGTCGCCATCGTGATAATCGAACACGTACTGGTGCGTCATCGACGCATAGAGCAGATAGCCGCCGGTGGTGTGCAGGACGCCCTTCGGCTTGCCGGTCGAACCCGACGTATACAGAATGAACAGCGGGTCCTCCGCGCTCATCTCCTCGCACGGGCAATCGGCCGGCACGGTCTTGGCGATGTCGTCGTAATAAACGTCGCGGCCAGCCTTCATATTGACGGCGGCGCCGGTGCGCTTGACGACGATGATGGAGGTGACGCCGCCGACCTTGTCGCAGGCGGCGTCGACATTGGCCTTGAGCGGCACCTTGCGGCCGCCGCGCAGGCCCTCATCGGCGGTGACGACGACGGTCGACTGGCAATCCTCAAGACGGCCGGCAATCGAGTCCGGCGAAAAGCCGCCGAAGATCACCGAATGCACCGCGCCGATACGGGCGCAGGCGAGCAGCGCCACCACGGCTTCGGGAATCATCGGCATATAGATGGTGACGCGGTCGCCTTTCTTGACGCCGCGCGCTTTCAGCACATTGGCGAAGCGGCAGACGTCGGCGTGCAGCTGTTTATAGGTCAGCGTGCGCGAGTCCTTCGGATCGTCGCCTTCCCAGATGATCGCGGTCTGGTCGCCGCGCTTGGCGAGATGACGATCGACGCAGTTGTAGGACGCGTTGAGGGTGCCGTCCTCGAACCATTTGATCGAGACGTTGTGCGGATCGTAGGTCGTGTTCTTGACCTTGGTCGGCTTCTTGATCCAGTCGAGCCTTTTGGCCTCGTCGCCCCAGAAACCGTTCGGGTCCTTGATCGAACGCGCGTACATGTCCTCGTACTTGGCGTCGTCGATATAGGCGCGCGACTTCCAGGCGGCCGGAACCTCATAAATCTTGTCGGACATGGCATTCCTCCCTGCCCGGAGCGGTTCCTCCGGGGCGGCTTTTTAGATGATTTACGCCATTATGCGACGCCGCCTTGATCTGGGACAAGGCGCGCGGCGTGCCACTTTGGGCGGGGG
>CAIMEA010000011.1 GCA_903839845.1 uncultured Hyphomicrobiales bacterium | reverse complement strand
GAATTGCTGCTCGATCCGTTGCAGCATCGAAGCGTGCACGAGCATCATCTTCTGGCCGATCGCGAACCGGCTTTTGGAAATCATGCGGCCGGAAAACTGTTCGAATGACTGGTCGAACACATGCTGCCTGTGGTCGGCGGCGATTACGGCATCGTCGAATGTCACGCCATTGAGCGCGGCGAGGCCGCGTTGCGAGATGCCCTGCGCCGCCGCCTCCTTTTTGTAGTCGGCGAGAAACCCGTCGAAGCCGCCTTTATGATCGCACTGCGCGGCGGAGGCCGGCGATGCCGCGGCTGCGAGAACAGCCAGCAAGCCAGCCCCGAGAGCCGCGTTAACTTTTAACATCGAGATGCCCCAATGCGGACGATCAGCTATGTGTGCATGATAAATACCGCAACGTATGGTGGCGCTGTAGCGCGATTGCGCGGTAACATTAATCGATAAGGTTATGCGGTGGCGCCGATATGCGCGATGCTTGCCGCTTCGAATTGTTCCGGCTGGAGGTCATGAATGGGCGAAGCGAAGGACGAGGTTCTGCGGCGCGTCTTGCAAATGAAGATGCGGGCGCTCGGCGACCCGGCGCAGGTGTTGATGCTGGTGCGCAGCGCGGCGCCGTTCTATCGCGCACTCGGCGGTACCAAGGTACGTTTCCTGCAGAATGTCGACGACCCGGCGCAATTTTGCATCGAGATTGAATATGAGGCCAGCGCGGCCATCGAAATGAATCGCCAGAAGGTATCGAGCGATCCGATGATCCGAACTTTTCTGACAGGATGGCGGACGCTGCTGGCCGGCGCCGCCGATATCGACGTTTATCAGGACGTCTCGCCTTAAACGTCGAACAGGCGTTGCACGGTCCAGAACAGACCGGTGGCCGCGATCGCGGCGCAGGCCGGCATGACCACGCGGGCGCGGTACCAGACGCGGTCGCTGAGCCAGAAGGCGACGGCGAAATAAGCGGCGGCGATCACGGTCAGCTGCGCCAGTTCGATGCCGATATTGAAGCTGACCAGCGCCGGGATGATTTCGCCGCGCGGCAGATGCAACTCGGCCAGCGCACCAGCAAAGCCCATGCCGTGCACCAGGCCGAAGCCGAACACCACGACCGGACGCCACGGGGTCAGACGCGGCGTGAGGATATTTTCAATGGCGACATAGGCGATCGACAGCGCGATCAACGGCTCGACGATCTGCGGCGATATCGACAGCACGCCGACCATGGTCAGGCCCAGCGTCACCGAATGGGCGATGGTGAAGGCCGTAACCTGCACCAGCACCGGCTTCAGTCTGGGCGTCAGCAGGAAAATGCCGAGCACGAACAGAATGTGATCGAGCCCCTCCGGCACGATGTGGCGAAAGCCGAGCGACAGATACTGCGCAACGATTTGCAGCCGCGACGGCGGCGGACCGCTGGCGAGGATCGGAAACGGCTTGCTCTCAGTGTCGCCGTCGAGCCATTGCGTCACCGGCTCGCTGCCCTGCGCGTCGGAAAACACCACGGCATAGGTCGAATAGACCAGGCCGTAGCGCCAGGTGACGGTCTTTGCCAGCGCCGGAACCTCGCCGTCGGCGCGCAGCACGACAAAGGCCGGCAGCGCGATGTCGTCCGGCATTTCGACCTGTGTGACCGTGACGCGGGCCGGCGACACGACGCCGTCGAATCGCACTTCGATATAGTCGCCGGTAATCCGCGTCGCCGCGGTCAATCGCGTGCGCACAATATCGGCGTCGAGAGTGGCAACGCGCGGCTGTCCCGCCTGTGGGCCGATCTTGTTGGCGAGCGTGGTCGGCGCGGTGGTGATCTCGGCCGACCAGGTCTTGTCGGCCAATGTCAGCCGCACATTGCTGGTGCCGATCTCATGCGCTTGCACGGCAAGCGGCAGCAGCAAGATCGACAGAACCAATGTCAGCCGTCGCGCCTTCATGGTCCTGGCACCTCGAAGCTTAACGAAGCCCAATGGCTGTCCCAATCGTGCGAAGCAAAGAAGCCCGCCCGCACCATATGCACCGACTTGATCAGCCAGACGCCGGACCGCGGCAAGGCAAAGGCGAAAGCGCCCCGAGCGTCGCTGCGCATTGCCAGTCTGATCGACGGATCGTCGCGCCATAAGGCCTCCACCAGCGCCGCCGCGAGCGGCTTGCCATCGTAGAGTATAATCCCGCGCAACGGACCGGCCAGCGGCAGAGTCGGGTCGTCGCGCGGCACGATCTCATAGGCAAAGCCGAGCGGGCGCGTGGCGGTGGCGTCGCTCCGCGCGCCGGTGAGAAGCGCCTTGGCGTAGCGGAAAAACCGCTCGCGGCCGGGTTTGTTTGATTCGCCGCGGCGCGCGCGCTCGGCGACAATTGCATCGAGCCCGTATTGGCGCAGATAGTCCTCGAATTTGTCGGCCAGCAGTTCGATGTCGCTGCCGTTGCTGCGGTAACCGATCGCCGCCGTCGTATCGTCGCCGGCGCGAAACAGGCCGGCCGGATCGATATGATTGGCGCCGCCGATATCCGCGTCAGCGCCGTTCTGGCGGACGAAAAATTGTTCGATAGCGCCGGACTGACGCGGCACCGGATCGCCGACGAATGTCTGGCCGACCCACAGATGCACGGCGACGATTACGCCGGGCGTCGGTTTGAAGGTCGATGGCTCGATCCAGAAGTCGTGGGCGCGCGCAGGCGTTACGATAAGCGCCAGCAGGTGCGCGGCGACGACCGCCGCTCGCGCACCGCGCCTCGATCGCATCAAGCCGGCGCCAGCGCGCGCCTGAACTTGAAACTGAACTTGCGCCATAGCCACCAGATCAGCCGCCAGACGATCTCGACCAGGCCCCAGGTAAGAACGGCAAAAACGATGATGACCGGAATCACATAAGGCCAGATGCTGTCGGTGCGCACTCGTTCGGGCGAATCCGGAAAAGGTTCGGCGAGATAGGGGAAGTCGGGCAAAAACTCTTTGTCGTTCTTGGTGGCGCGCGGCCAATCGCCTTCGATGAAGGAGAGTTCCTGCAACAGGCAATCACCGGTCCGGCATTGGATGGCGTTGACGTCGTCGGGAAGCTGGCGGCCGTTCGGGTAGCCGGGCGGGAATCGCGTGGTGAAGATCATCACGTCCGGCGCCAGATCGTATTTGCGGAACTGGAAAGTGAATTCCAGCAGCCCGGCGATGGCCTGCGACCACCATTCCTTCTTGTCGTCGAGGAAATTAGCAACCTTGTCGAGGAAGTCCTTGGCCTTGGTCAGTTCGCGCACCTGATCCTTCGGATCGTAGAAATTCAGCAACGGAAAGCGCGGCAACTGGCTGCGGATCGAGCGGCCAACGCGGTCGGACAATTTGCCATTGCCGTAAGTCGCGCCCCACAGGATGAAATCCTGTTGACCGTCGGGAAAGGCATTCTTTGGAATGCTCATCACCATCGATATGACGTTCTTCTTGAAGAAGCGCGGGAAGATGAACGGGTCGTCGCGCACGCCGGTAAAGGTGCGGATTTTGTCGGTGTTTTTGAGGCCCGTATAATCGATCGACTTCAGCGTGGTGTCGTCATTGAGGCGCACCTTGATGGTGACGTCCGGATGCAATTTATCCGGGACCGGTATCGTGCCGCCGTACCGGGCGCGGTCCTCGTCGCTGTCAAAAGTCACCGGTGTCGTCAGATCGATATTGATGACGTATTCGTAGGCGCCGAGATTGTACGGCTTGGCGTTGGTCAGCGACTTGCGCATGTTGAAGATCAGGACGTACTGGTCGTCCTTCGGGAAGATGAACAGGCCGGTGATGTTGGCGTTCGGATCCGTCAGGTTCAGCGGATCGGCGTGGTCGGATGCGCGCGACGCGGACGGCGTCAGCAGGGCGATCAAAACAAGAAGGGCGGCGAGCCCCCAAAAGGCGCGGCGTTTCATCGGCGGCACTCCTTCCGTTTCCTTGCGCCATCCTAGGACGCCGGTTATTCCTATGCAACAATAGATTGTAATGTGTGAAAGAAGCAACATTAGATTGCATACGACTGACGCCCCGGCGCGCGCTTGCGCCACCGGCGTTGCCGCCTATAGTCCGACCAACTTTTGAGCCGCATTCCGGCTTTTCCCCAAGGGTCCCAAGGGCGTTCAATGACTAAAGGCGATGTGAAAAAGGTGGTGCTGGCCTATTCCGGTGGGCTCGACACCTCGATCATTCTCAAATGGCTGCAGACCACCTATGGCTGCGAGGTCGTCACCTTCACCGCCGATCTTGGACAAGGCGAAGAGCTAACCCCGGCGCGGGAAAAGGCGCTGCGCGCCGGCATCAAGCCAGAGAACATCTTCATCGAGGACCTGCGCGAGGAATTCGTGCGCGACTTCGTGTTTCCGATGTTTCGCGCCAACACCGTCTATGAAGGCCAGTATCTGCTCGGTACCTCGATCGCGCGTCCGCTGATCGCCAAGCGGCAGATCGAAATTGCCCGCAAGGTCGGCGCCGACGCCGTCTGTCACGGCGCCACCGGCAAAGGCAATGACCAGGTCCGCTTCGAACTGGGCTATTACGCGCTCGAGCCGGGCATCAAGATCATCGCGCCGTGGCGCGAATGGGAATTCAAGGGCCGCGAGGACCTGCTGAAATTCGCCCGCGATCACCAGATCACGATCACCAAGGACAAGGAAAACGAAGCGCCGTTTTCGGTCGATGCCAATCTTCTGCACTCATCGTCCGAGGGCAAGGTTCTGGAAGACCCGGCCGTCGAGGCGCCGGCGATCGTCTATCAGCGCACCATCTCGCCGATGGACGCGCCCGATCAGGCGACCTCGATCCGTATCGGCTTTGCCAAAGGCGATCCGGTCTCGATCGACGGCGTCATGCTGTCGCCGGCCTCGATCTTGGCGCGGCTCAACCAGCTCGGTCACGACAACGGCATCGGCCGGCTCGATCTGGTCGAGAACCGTTTCGTCGGCATGAAGTCGCGCGGCGTCTACGAAACGCCGGGCGGCTCGATCCTGCTGGTGGCCCACCGCGCTATCGAATCGATCACGCTCGACCGCGGCGCCGGCCATCTCAAGGACGAGTTGATGCCGCGTTACGCCGAACTCATCTACAACGGCTTCTGGTTCTCGCCGGAACGCGAGATGCTGCAGGCGCTGATCGACAAGTCGCAGGAAATGGTCGAGGGCGAAGTCCGGCTCAAGCTGTACAAGGGCAATGTTATCGTCACCGGGCGCGAGAGCAAGGCGTCGCTTTATTCCTCGACGCTGGTGACCTTCGAGGACGACAAGGGCGCCTACGACCAGAAGGATGCGCAGGGCTTCATCAAGCTCAACGCGCTGCGCTTGCGCACCTTGGCGCAACGCAAGCGCACGCTAAAGCACGATTGAGCGGAGAACAGAAAATGCCGCTGGTCGAGCCGCTGGCCGAAGATCACAATCCCGACCTCATAGACCTGATCCAGTTCTTCCGCGGTCCGCTCGGCACCGTTCCGAACAGCGTGCTCACCATGCAACGGCGGCCGAGGATCGCCCGCGCCTTCACCGAACTGAACAAGGCGGTGATGGAAAACCTGGGCCGCGTGACCGCCGAGCAGAAGCGGCTGATCGGTTTCGTCGCGTCGCAGGCCGCCGGCTGCCGCTACTGTCAGGCGCACACGATTCTAGCCGCCGAACGCTTCGGCGCTACGCCCGAAAGAATGGCGGCGATCTGGGACTACGCCACGAGCCCGCTGTTCACCGACGCCGAAAGAGCCGCGTTCGATTTTGCCCTGGCCGCGGCCAGCGTGCCGAACGGCGTCGACCAGGAAATTGCCACGGAACTTCGCAAGCACTGGACTGACGACGAGATCGTTGAGATTCTCGGGGTCGTCGCGCTGTTCGGCTATCTCAATCGCTGGAACGATTCGATGGCGACAACGCTCGAACCGATCGGCGTCTCGGCCGGCGAGCGCAACCTCGCGATTCGGGGCTGGACCGCCGGCCGCCATGGTTGAATGCGGCGCCGCCGTCGCGGACGCGTACGACAAGCAGGTGACGTCGACGAGACTGTGTTCAAAGTGAAAGGTTGAGCGATGGGCACTCACACGAAGTGCATTTTCCGGCTGGCCGTATTGGCATTCGCCCTGGCTTTGGCGGGTTGCGGCGCCAATGACTATCTCGGCAAGCCGAAGGAGGTCGAACCCAATATCGTGCCGACCGACTACAAGAAGGAAATAATGGATACGCTGCAGCACACGCTGACCGATCCGACCAATGTGCGCGACGCCTTTATCAGCGAACCGGTGCTTGGGGCGGTGGGCCGGGATCAGCGTTATCTGGTGTGCGTTCGCTCCAATTCGCGCGGTTTTCAACGCGAATATACCGGCAGCAAGGATCGCGTCGCCTATTTCTTCGGCGGCCATCTCAATCAGCTGATCGACGCGACCAAGGAGCAGTGCGGCAACGCGGCCTACAAGCCGTTTCCCGAACTGGAGAAAATGTGCCTCGGTAAATCCTGCGAATAGCGCCGACGACCAGCGGTTAGAGCGTTTTCGAGCGAAGTGGGAACCGGTTCGCGTGAAGAAAACGCGACAAAGCAAAAGACTAGAGCCTTTCCGGCTTTGATTCCATCAAAGCCAGAAAGGCTCTAGGAGCCGCCCGGACTCGGCGGCGCCGGTTCGCTTGGCGCATCGACGACTTTCAAGTCGGGCACCAGCGGCAAATTGCGCCGCTTCTTGTCGGCGATCTCGGCGGCGACCTTTTGCATCTGCAGAAAGCGGACAGGTGCGATCGGGTGGGTCGCCGCAAGACGAATACTGTCCGGATGAGCGAGACCCATCGCACGCCAGAATTCCTCAACGCCTTCGAGATCGTAGCCGGCGCGAACGGCATAATAGGCGCCGACATAATCCGCCTCGCGCTCGAAGCCGACGCTGAAGGCCCGCTCGCCGGCCTTGGTAAATTCCTTGCCGAAGGCGCCGCCTGTCGAAAGGCCGCCGGCGAGAATGCCGACATCGATCATCGTGCCGCTGACCCAGCCGACGGCTTTATTGACGAGTTTTTTTTCGAGATGGCCGAGATTGGCGTGCGCCAGTTCATGGCCGATGACATGGGCGAGCTGCGCGTCGGTTTTCGCCAGTGCCACTATGCCGGAATAGATGACGATCTTGTCTTCGGTGGTGTACGCATTCGCTTCGTCGGCGGTGAGGTAATTGATCGGTATGGCGCAGCCCATCACCGGTGTGATCGTCACGGTGAGGTCGACGCCGTCGCGCCGCACATTGGCCTGCAAGGGGCGAGGCCCGTGGTGCTTGAGCCATCCCGCCATCCAGCCGGCGGTGCCGGTGAGCGAAATCAGTTCGCCGTCGAGGGCGATGATCTCGTCGCCGGCAACGATGCCGGCCTCGGCGGCGGGCGAGCCTTCGACCACCGAGATGACGGTCGGACGCGCCCAGGTCAGGTTGAGCGCCTCGCGCGAATAGGACCGGTACCTGCGCGGCAGGCTTTGCGGGGTGACGGCGAAAAGACCGATCTGCGCCGATTCCCAGCCGCGGCAGTCGGCGCGGTTGGCGGTGCGGATGCGAAAGGCGACGGTGTCGACGCGGTGCAGCTCGTCGTAATATTTGCGGATATGGGCGAGCTGCTCGATGCGTTTTTCAGCCTCGATCTCGTCCTCGGACAAGACCGGCAGCCGGCTGACCGGCGCGCAGCCCGCGCATAGGAGCGCGCCCAGCAACGGGACCCAGAATCGGCCTGAACGCACGCCAACGCCCTCAACCCCACCGCCTGTTAGATTGCGTCAGCAATACAACCGAAGCAAGCATAAGTTGCGGGATTGCGGCGACAGCATTTGGCGCGGCACAGGGCGATGCCTGGCCGCGCCGTCAGTAAAACCAGAGGATTATCCCTCAGGCCGGCCTGGGCCGTGGCCGCGAGGCCACAATCGGGTCAGCGCTTCTCGATGCCGGCCTTATCGATCACCTCGGCCCACTTCTTGATGTCGCCGCGCATTTGCGCGTCCATCGCCGCCGGCGTGCTCGCCTTT
>CAIMEA010000010.1 GCA_903839845.1 uncultured Hyphomicrobiales bacterium | reverse complement strand
CGACCCTTTAGCCGTTAGTCGCAGGGGCTTGTCCCCGTTGCGACCGAGCGAAGCGAGTTCACGACCGCATGGGAGTGAATAGGATAAAGGGTCGCCCTTCAGGGCGCGGACCAGTGATGGCGGAAACGTAGGAAATACAAGGTGGAATGGGAGTCGGCGTGTCCGTACCCCACATAATCCCATTATTCAGGGTTATAGAGGGGGCGGTATGCAGGGTACCGATGTGAAGAAGGACGGCATTGAGGCGGGTTGGACCCCGCCGATGCCGTCCTTCTCTGCCCTCAAGAAACGTCGTCGTCTGGCCGACGCTTAGCGCGTATGCCGAGTAAGGCCCAAACTTCTTCGATCCGGTAGTAGACACGGGCGGAGCGAAGCCCAGCCGGTTTTAAAGCCGTCAGAAGCGCCGCATCTTCCCATCTCTGGAACTGGGTCGAAGAAACATTCAAGCCCATAGCTCGAACTTCATTCCTCGTTACTAGCTGCTTTTCCATGACCACAATGTCCTTGCGGACACCGGTGTCACAGTGATCCCCGGCGGTTGCCGACGGAACCCGTAGCTAGCGGGCGGTCGATCTTAACAGGTGTGCTTCGTACTTCTCAACGGCCTGTTGCATCTCGGGCATGAAGTGGTGGCGGTTATAGATCGCCGAAACCCCCGAAATAGTGCCGGAGACGTGGTTGAGGAGCCGCTCGATGATGTGCGGGGTGGTCCCGAGCTCTGCGAGGCGGGTGCTGAAAGTTCTGCGAAGATCGTGAAGCGTCCAGCCCTCTACGCCACTGATCTCGTCCAGAAGTTTCTTGCTCTTCGACCACCCGCTGAAAGGATGGGAAGGCTTGCCCCGTGCCGGGAAAAGATAACCGTCCGTGCCGAGTAGCGGCGTCAATAGCCGGGCGGCGCGCTTGCCGACCGGGAAAGTATGCTCCCGGTGGTTCTTCGCGATCTCCGAGGGCAGGGTGATGGTTTGCTGATTATGCGAATAGTAGTTTGATCGTAGGCGCGCGATCTCACCGCGCCGTTGGCCGGTCAGGATTAGAAGTTTGACGATCGTCGCGAACGCTTCGGGAAGGTCGCCGTCTCGGTTGTCGCACGCTTCCCAAACATCTCTGATTTCGTCGACCGTAAGTACGCGGGTGCGGGCGACGTGACCACGCGGCGCTATTCCGCGGACCGGATTGTCGTCGATCAGGCGGCGGTTGTGTGCCCAGGTGAAGAATGTTTTGACCGCGGAGAGCGCGTGATCATGCTCCGATGGTGTTTTGATCTTCGAGAGCCGGCGGCCGATCTCCTGGTGTGTCTGGTCGGCCAACTGTCCCTTGAGAGGGAAGTGCTGGTTCAGCCGGGAGCGCAACGTCGCGACCGTGCGTGGTCGGCGGGACTTTGCCTTCTCATCGAGGAAGGCCTGTAGGGCCGCAGGATACGTCATTGCCTGCGGACGGGTCTTTCCCAGTGTCTTCTCTGCAAGTAGGCGCCTTGCCTCGATACGTGCCTCTGCCAGCGAAATGATCGGGTACCTGCCGATCGCACGGCGGGAGTTCTGCACTTTCAGAATGAACGTCTTGGTGCCGCCCTGCGACACTCGACATGCGAACGCGGGAAGCTTCCGATCCCAGTAGTCGATCGTGCCGCGTTCCGGTGCTTCTAGGGACCGAAGGCCTGCGTCTGAAAGCTCGATCTTTGGCACTTGCTTGGCACCTGCGGTGACTGTGGTGGACCGTTTCGCTTCGCACCACTGCGCAGGAGATTATCGGAAGCATTTCAAAGGCGGAACGGTCGCTTTGACGTGCTTTGTGGCGGTGCGTATATAGCACCGTAGCGGTTTCCTAAACCGAAGGTCGGAGGTTCGACTCCTCTCGGGACCGCCAACCAAATCCAAAGAAAAAGCGCCGGAGAGCCCGAAGGTCCTCCAGCGCTTTGTCGTCTTAAGTCGAAGGCTGTCGCCTATTTGGCGACGGCGATTTCCAGCGGAAATTTGTCGACCACCTCGTGCCCGGTCTCGGTCATTATGAAGGTGTGGCCGAGGAAAATCCCGAACATCCCGTCGGCGGTGATCGGGTTCGGCTCGGCCATGATCACCATGCCGGGCTTGAGCACCATGTCGATCTCGACGCCGCGTACGTGCTCGGCCGAGACGTGCGGGTTGTCGGTCACCAGATCGATGCCGTGCACCTGGGTCGGGCGCGACTGCACGCCATTGTCGCGGAAAAAGCGGCTGGCGGTGCGCATGTCCTCGGTCGCCTTGCCGGGCATCATCGCGGCGAGGATTTTGTGATAGCCGGGCAGCGTGATCTCGTTCCAGAACTTGCGCACCATCTCGTTCGGTTCGCCCATCGTGATCGGCGAGCCGATCTGCGCGGTGTAGCCGCGATAGCCGGCGGCCAGCTCCATGTTGATGATGTCGCCCTTCTTCAGCACGCGCTGCGACGGCCGCGGATTGCCGAACACCATCGCCGGGTTGTCCATCGGCGTCGAGCCGATGATGAGGAAGTCGATGTCGCCGCCGCCGTCGAGAATGGCGGCGCCGGCCGCTGCGCGCAGCTCGTATTCCATCACGCCCGGCTTGGCGCGCGCGATCATGGCTTCCATCGCGTTCTGGCAAAGGACGCCGGCCTTGCGCACGCAGTCGAGTTCCTCGGCGCTGTGGATGACGACGAGGTCGTGCAGGAAGTTCTTGGTGAAGATCAGTTCGGCGTCCGGCAGGCTGGAGCGCAGCGTGTTGTACTGGTTGACCGGCATGTAATCTTCGTGGCGCGGGTCGATTTCCATCAGGCCGATACGGCCGCGCTCGAGTTTCAGTTCCTTCAGGCGCTCGACCATCACCTCGGCATATTTGCCGTTGCGGCTGTGGCGCACGTCCTTGATGGCGACTTCGACGTGCCGCCGCACGGCTTCCGCATGCGTGCCGCCCATCGAATAGATCATAGTCGGTTCGCCATCGAGCGGCACCAGAACGTAGGAGGCGAGCGCGTGCCATTCGATATGGCCGGTCAGCCAGAGCGTGCCGGCGCCGAAGCTCCAGTGGCTCGGTCCGCCGGCGGCGATGACGGCATCGAGTTTGTGCTCCTTCATCTTGGCGCGCAGCGCGGCGTAACGGCGCTCATATTCCTTGGCCGAGAACTGCTCGTAGACTGCGTCGCGGTAATAGGGCGTGCCGCGCATATTGGCGAAGGGCACCGCCTGATCGAGCTTGGTGCGGACGGTTTCCCACGGCTGCGGGCCGAGCGGGGTGCGCGGTGTCTGGACGTTCATGGCTGTGCCTTTGGCGATGCGTTGGGGTTGAACAAAAAAAAGGCGCGGCCTTGTGCGGCCGCGCCGTGTTTTAGAAGTCTATTCGGTGCATTTGCCGATGGTGACGCGGCCGCCGGCGACCTTGACGGCCTCTTGTGCGAGCGCGACGTCGGCGACCTGTTCGATCGTCGGCTTTTTGTCGGGCTTGATGTAGCCGTTCTCGACATCGTTATCGATGCTCCACTGCGTGCGGTCGTCGTTGAAGCCGTCATTGACCGACCAGATGCAGTTCTTGGTCAGGTAATCGACGGCGAACTCGACCGAGTCCTGCGGCTTGCCGGTCGCCTTCATGATGATCGGCACGACCTTGGCCTTGTCGCGATACATCATGCGGTTGGCTTCGATCATCGCCGCCACCGTATCGACCATCAGCGGCCGTTCGCGGGCGATCCAGTCGGTCGACGCGCCATAGGCATTGAACATATGCTTGGGCAGCAACTCGGAGAAGTTCAGCAGAGCGTGCAGATCGGCCTTCTTTTGCTGCGCCAGGAAGACGTCTTCCGGATGCAGCATCACGGCGTCGACCTGACCCGTCACCAGGCCGGGCAGCCGGCCAGCGGTGCCGCCGGCGATGAACTGGGCGTCGTCGACGGTAAGGCCCGCGGTCTTCAGCACTTCGCGGCCCATCAGCCAGTTGAGACCGCCGACGCCGCCGCCGGCCGCGCTCAAGCGGCGCCCCTTGAGGTCCTTGATGGTCTTGACGTCGCCGGGAACTTCGTAGGCCTGCGGCAGGCGCGGCGCGAGGCCCCAGATCTGCTTGACCTTGACGCCGTTGCCGACCTGGATCGCCTGCACCGAGACGAGCGCGGTGCCCTGCGCGGCGGCTGCTTTCGACGCGGCCGAACCGCCGCCGTCGAACTGGATGATGGTGGCGTCGATGCAGTGCTTCTCGAACAGGCCGAGTTCCTTGGCGACATAGGGCGTGGTGTGCACGACATTCGGCGGCGCGACCGAAACGCCGATATTGATCTTGCGCATTTCGGCGCAGGCGGCGGAAGCGTCGGTCATGGCGGCGTCGGCGATGAGGACGCAGCCGGCCAGCATCAAAACGCCGGCGCCGCGGCGGTGCCATTGATTGTCGCGCATCGTGAAGTCCTCCCGTTGGTTTTTTTAAAAAAGACGCCGCTCAGTCCTGATGTCCCGTCTTGGTCCAGGGCGCCACGCTGGTCTCGAGGAAACGAACCGCCGCGGTGAGGCCTACGCCGAGCAGGCCGAGCGTCACGATCGGCACGAACATCTTGTCCACTTCATACGTGCTGGCCGTGCGCACGATCAGATAGCCGATGCCGGAAATCGCCGTGTAGAGGTCGGCCAGCACCATGCCGATCAGGCCGCGGCCGATGGCCAGGCGCAGGCCGGTGATGATGAAGGGCAGCGCGCCCGGCAGGATGATGTTGATCCAGAGCTGGCGTTCCGAACAGCGGAACGAGCGGCCGACCTCGAGAAGCTTCGGATCGACGTTCTTGACGCCCTGATAGGTGTTGATCGCCATCGGAAAGAAAGCGAACAGGAACAGGATGATGACCTTCGCCGAGGTCTCGAATCCGGCCCACAGCACGATCAGCGGCACCAGCGCGACGCTCGGGATCGAATAGAGGAAAGTAATGTAGACGCCGAGCGCGAGATCGAGAATCCAGTAGCGCGCCAGCATGACGCCGATCAGGACGCCGACGACCACCGCCATCGACAGGCCGATCAGCAGCACGAACAGGCTGGGTGCGAGATAGTTCCATAATTCGCCGCTGGCGATCATGCCGACCGCGGCGACCGCGATCTTGCTCGGCGTCGTGAACAAGGTCTGGTCGATCCGGGCGCCGAAAATCTCCCACAGCACCAGTACGACAATCAGCGATGCCAGGCGGATGCCGATATTGGTCAGCGCCTGAAGGCGGCGGCGGCGGATGGCGATCGCTTTGGCGCGAACGCGGTCCTCGCCTTCGCTGCGCGCGGCGGCGGTCGGGATGCTTGAACTGTCGGTCTGGACGCTCATGCGGACACCGCGGCCTTGGCGGTCGCCTTCGGCGTCCGGGTATTGTGCAACTGATGCCAGATATGGGCGCGCAACTCGGTGAAACGCGGGTCGGCGCGCACCTCTTCGACATCGCGCGGGCGTGCGAACGGCATATCGATCATTTCCTTGAGACGTCCCGGACGCGCCGTCATCACCGCGACGCGGTCGCCGAGCAAAATCGCCTCGTCGATCGAATGGGTAATGAACACCATGGTCTTTCGCTCCTCCGGCCGCTCCATCAGATGCAGCAGTTCTTCCTGAAGGATTTCGCGGGTCTGCGCGTCGAGCGCGGCGAAGGGTTCATCCATCAGCAGGATTGACGGATTGGTGGCCAGCGCGCGCACCAGACCGACGCGCTGCTGCATGCCGCCGGACAATTGGTAGGGGTAATGCTTCTCGAATCCGGTCAGGCCGACCAGGTCGAGATAATGCGTGACGCGCTCCTTGATGAAAGCCGCCGGCTTACCCGCCATCGCCAGGCCGAATGCCGCGTTGTCATAAACGGTCTTCCACGGCAGCAGGCCGAAATGCTGAAACACCATGGCGACGCCTTCCGGCGGCCCGATCACCGGCTTGCCGGCGACCAGCAACTCGCCGTCGCTGGTGTCGGTCAGGCCGGCGATGCAGCGCAGCAAGGTGGTCTTGCCGCAGCCGCTCGGGCCGACGATGCAGAGAATTTCCTGATGGCGCACGGCGAGGCTGAGCTGGTGGAACGCGACGACGGTGCCGTCCAAAAACAGCTTGCTCGAATTGGTGGCGGCGATTGCGAACCCATCACCGGTGCCGGACGCAGTCATCGCTTACTCCCTAACTTACTCAATTGTGGACACTTTGTCCGCCCCGATCTCGGTCGAGTTTGCCGGCTAGTTCTGCCCTACAAGGGTTTTATGTCAAGCAAATTGGCTGGCGTTAAGTCGGTCGTTGACGAATACCGCCTTCTCGATGAGCAATTCGTGCTGGTTCCGATTCAAATTTCGCGATGCGGCATTAATCGAGGACGTGCCGGCCAACTATTCAACCCACCGGAATGACGTTGACGGACACATCGATGTGCTGCCCGCCGGCCGCGACGATCACGCCATCCATAGGCGCGACGTCGGTGTAGTCCCGGCCGATCGCCAGCACGATGTGTTCATCCGAAGCGATCATGTCGTTGGTCGGATCGAAACCGACCCAGCCGGTATCGGACCCGCACCAGACCAGCACCCATGCGTGCATCGCATCGGCGCCCTGCAGACGCGCCGCGCCGGGTGGGCGGTGCGTACGCAGATAGCCGCTGACATAGGCCGCCGGCAGGCCGATGCCGCGCAGACCGGAAATCATGATATGCGCGAAGTCCTGACAGACGCCGCGCCGCAACGCGAATGACATCGGCGGCGTCGTCCGCACCGTGGTGGCGCCGATCTCGTAAACCATGTCGGTCTTGATCCGGTGCATCAATTCGGTCGCGGCTTCCAGCAAAGCGCGGCCGGGCTGGAAACTCTGCCGCGCATAATCGCGGATTTCCGGATCGAGCGAGACCATGCGGCTGGCAAACAGGAAATGCGCCGGCGCGGCCGGACCGATGTCGGTCGAGGCGAACACCTGTTCCTGCACCGCTTCCCATGTGCTGGCGTCTGCCGGCAGCGTAAAGGCATCGATGGCGATCCGCGCCGACACTTTCACGGTCAGCGTATCATGCGCGTCTTCAAGCGCGATCCAGGTCAGCCGGTTGCCGAAAAAATCCTGGCCCTCGCGACGGCTCACCGGCGCCGGTTCGATCTGCAACGACGAGACCTGCACGCGCTGGCCCGGCCGGTTGACCGGCGTCTGGCGCAACACATGAAATGCGTTCGTCACCGGCGAGGCATAGGTGCAAGCCGTGGTCTGTCGAATGTCGTAGATCATGACTGCGCATCCCACGCGGTCTGCGAGCGCTCGATGTGCGTCAGATAGGTCGAGGCAATTGCCTCCGACAATTTCATCAGATCGTCCTCGACGTCGATGATCTGCGCATCGGTCATATTGCCGGCGTCGGCGGTGCGGAAGCGCGTCGCGATCGACGCGGCGATCTGCTGCACCGGCGTCAGGCGCCCGGCCGGCCTCTGGCCTTTCGGCAAAGCCGCCAGATGCGTCTCGATGCGGTCGACCTGAAACGCGACCGAGCGCGGATTGTTCGGGTCCAGCATCACCAGATCGATCACCGGCGCCTTGGCGGCGATCATCACATAACGCTGCCGGTAGGTCAGTTGGCTGTCGGCAAGCTCCAGCAGCACGTCGAGCCCGCCAACGGGCGCATTGCCGTCGGCGAAGCAGCGCACGAAGCGGCAGGTCTGCAAGGCGCGCTCGATACGCCGGCCGAGTTCGAGAAAGCGCCAGCCGGCCAGTTGCGTCATGTTCTCCTGCGCCAAGCCTGAGAACGAGGAGATGATCCGCAGTGCCGCTTCGACGCGCTCGACCATGGCGCGTTCGACCGGGCCGGGCGCCAGCGACAGCTCGATCAGCGCCACCAGATCGTCGATGGCGCGCCAGGCATCGGGCGAGAAGCGCTCGCGTATGACCGAGGCGGCGACGCGGGCGAAATTCACCAGGCGCGGCAGCGAGCCGTCGAATTCGCGGCCGGTTAGCACCGAGCGCGCCACCAAGGCCGGCATCGCGCCGCCGGTATCGATCGGCGCGGCGCTCCAGCTCCGCAACAGTTCGGTGATCGCCGCGACGATCGGCGCGGCGGTATCGCCGGCATCAGCGACGCGGTTGAGCAGCGCGCGGGTCAGGCGCAACGTCGCCTCGGCGCGTTCGACGTAACGGCCGACCCAGAACAGGTTGTCGGCCGCTCTACTCGGCAACATGCCGGTGGCGCGCTGGATCGTCACCCCTTCCGGCGCCGGCAACAAAGTGACGGCGGACACGGGTCCGTCCGACAGCACCCAGGCGTCGGCGGTGGCGTCGCCGCCTTGCAGGCTGATGGCGCGCGCATCCGGATTATCGGCGATACGGACGAAGCCGCCCGGCATCACTTGCCAGCCGTCGCCGACCTTGGCGAGAAAAAGCCGCAGCGAGAATGGCCGCGGCTGCAATCGGCCGTCACGCCAGACCGGCGTGCTCGATAATGTAACCGCTTCCTGCGCGACGTAGTCGATGCGGCGGTCGTGGATCCCCTGCAGCAGATCGCGGCGCTGATTGTCGCCCAGCTCGGAACCGAGATTGCCGTCTCCCGAGCCAAAAGCCGGCGCGATGACCACGCTGTCCAGTTTGGCGAGAATGTCGTCGCGCACATCGGCGCGGCCGAGCCACCAGGTCGCGACATTCGGCAGCAGCAATTCCTCACCAAGAACGTGCGGCGCCAGCGCAGGAAGAAAAGCGAGCATGGCGCGCGCTTCCACCAGACCGGCGCCGAGCGCATTGGCGATGACGACCTTGCCGTCGCGCACCGCCTGCACCAGCCCGGCGACGCCCAGACGCGATGCGGCGTTCAGCTCCAGCGGGTCGGCGAAATCGGCGTCGATGCGGCGCAGCAGCACCTCGGTGCGGCGCAGGCCGGAAATGGTCCGGATGAAGACGCCGTCATTGCGCACGATCAGGTCTTCGCCCTCGACCAGCAGCAGGCCGAGATAGCGCGCCAGATAAGCGTGCTCGAAATAGGTTTCGTTCATCGGCCCGGGCGTCAAGAGGCAGACGCGCGCGTCGTCCTGCCGGTTATATTCAAACAGCTCGGCCTGAAACGCCTGAAAGAACGGTGCGACGCGCTTGACGCGCGTCTTGCCGTAAATGTCGGGGATCGCGCGTGACAGAGCGAGACGGTTCTCGATCGCGTAGCCCGCGCCGGATGGCGCCTGCGCGCGATCGCCCAGCACCCACCAGCGCCCGTCCGGCCCACGGCCGACATCGACCGCGTAAAACCGCAAATGCGATCCGCCCGGCGGTTCGACGCCGGCCAGCGGCCTTAAGAATTCCGGGTTGCCGGCGACAAGCGCGGCGGGCAGGCGACCGTCCTTGATCAATTGGCCGGGGCCATAGGCGTCAACCAATACGGCTTCGAGCAGGCCGGCGCGCTGAATCAATCCGGCTTCGAGTGCTTTCCATTCGGATGGCTCGATCAGCAGCGGAATGTGGCTGAGCGGCCAGGGCCGCTCGACGCCAGCCGGGTCTTCATAGACGCGGTAGAACACGCCGGAGTCGCGCAAGTATCGGTCGGCCGAGGCAAAGCGCCGGTTGATTTCCTCCGGGCCGAGATCGGCCAACATCGACAACAGCGGCTTCCAGTGCGCGCGCACGCGGCCGTCGCCATCCATCATCTCGTCGACAATGCCGGGCAGGGGCCGGTAGCCGGACACGAACTGGTCCAGGCCACCAGTCTCATTCTTGCGGGTACTGTCGGGTTGGGCTGCCATTATCGATGCGGTTGAAGGTCTGTTACGGCGCGCGCCGCAGGTCGAGCGTCGTCGGATATTCGAGCGAGCGGGCGGATTGGGGAGGATCGAACCGGCCCGGAGTATGGCCGATATCCTCGAAGCGCGCCCGCCGTCTGGCCTCCGCTTCGTAGGAGTTCACAGGGAATGTCTCGTAATTGCGCCCGCCTGGGTGCGCGACGTGATAGACGCAACCGCCCAGCGACCGGCGGCTCCAGGTATCGACGATATCGAAGGTCAGCGGCGCATCGACGTCGAGCGTCGGATGCAGCGCCGAGGCAAGCTTCCATGCCTTGAAACGGACGCCGGCGACGAATTCGCCGGAGCGGCCGGTCGAGCGCAGCGGCAGCGTGCGGCCATTGCAGGTGACGCGGTGACGGCCTTCGACGAAGCCTTCGACTTTGATCTGCAATCGCTCGACCGATGAGTCGACGAAGCGCGACGTGCCGCCGGCGGTGTTTTCCTCGCCGAGCACATGCCACGGCTCGAGCGCGTGGCGGATTTCCATTTTGACGCCGGCATGCTCGACCGCGCCGTAACGAGGAAAGCGGAACTGGCGCTGCGCATCGAACCAGACCGGATCGAAATCGTAGCCTGAGCTTTTCAGATCGCGCAGCACGTCCTGGAAATCCTCCCAGACGAAATGTTCGAGCATGAACTTGTCATGCAGCGCGGTCTGCCAGCGCACCAGCGGACCGTCGAGCGGCTCGCGCCAGAATTTGGCGACCAAAGCGCGCAGCAGCAACTGCTGTGCCAGCGACATTCGCGCATCCGGCGGCATTTCGAAAGCGCGGAATTCGACGAGGCCGAGGCGGCCGGTGGCGCTGTCCGGCGAGAACAATTTGTCGATCGAGATTTCCGTGCGGTGGGTATTGCCGGTGACGTCGACCAGGATATTACGGAACAGCCGGTCGACCAGCCATGGCGGCGGCGCTTCGCCTTTGTCCGGCGGCGGCACCTTGGCGAAAGCGATTTCGAGTTCGTACAGCATGTCGGTGCGCGCTTCGTCCATGCGCGGCGCCTGGCTGGTCGGGCCGATGAACAGACCGGAGAACAGATAGGACAATGAGGGATGGCGCTGCCAGTAGATCAGCAGGCTCTTGAGCAGATCGGGGCGACGCAGGAACGGACTGTCGGCAGCATTGCGGCCGCCGAGCACGACGTGGTTGCCGCCGCCGGTGCCGGTGTGGCGGCCGTCGATCATGAACTTGTCGGTGCCGAGCCGCGACTGATGCGCGTCCTCATAAAGCCCGCGCGTGATGGTCACCGCTTCGCGCCAACTCGACGCCGGATGCACATTGACCTCGATGACGCCGGGATCGGGCGTGACGCGGATGACGTCGATGCGCGGATCGCTCGGCGGCGTGTAGCCTTCGATATGAACCGGCAGCTTCATCGCGGCCGCGGTCGATTCGACCGCCGTCAGCAGTTCGAGATAATCCTCGAGCCGTTCGGTCGGCGGCATGAAGATGCACAGGCGGCCGTCGCGCACTTCCAGGGTCAGCGCGGTGCGCACCGGAATGCCGGACGCCTGCAAGCCGGCTATCGAGCGGGGGCCGGCCTGCGCCACCAGAGTTTCGGCGTCCGCCTTCTTGCCGGCGCGCGGGGCGGCGGCGATTGCGGGGGCGGCCGGCAGTGGCGGGTGTTCGTCCATCGGGTCGCCCGGCACCAGATGCGGATAATCGGCGGCGACGAAATAGGGCAACTGGCTCAAGGGCAGCCGGAAGCCGGCCGGTGAATCGCCGGCGATCAGGAACAGCCGGCCGCGCCGCGTCTGCCACAGCTCGCTGAGCCAGCCGGCTTTCGCCGACGCGTTCCAGTGCTGGATCGGCAAGACGAAGCCGGTCGGATGCGTGAGGTGACGCTCGAAGGTGCGCAGGATTCGGCCGCGCTCGGCGGCGTCGTCAAGCTTCGGATTGTCCGGATCGATATTCGGCGGCAGCGCGCCTTCCTTG
>CAIMEA010000009.1 GCA_903839845.1 uncultured Hyphomicrobiales bacterium | reverse complement strand
GGCGAGGATGCCGTCGGCGCCGAATCCTTGATAGCGCTTCGCCTGTTCGACCGCGTCGGCGGTCGATGTCGAGGCGACGCCGGCGATCACCGGCACGCGCTTGTGCGCGGCTTCAATGGTGGTCTTGACCACGGCGTCGCGTTGCTCGGGCGTGAGATAGGCGAATTCGCCGGTCGAGCCGAGAGGCGTCAGCCCATGCACGCCGGCGTCGATCAGATCGGCCGACAATTTGCCCAGCACATCGGTTTTGACCCGCCCCTGCGCATCGACGGGGGAGACGAGATAAGGATAAACGCCGTGAAATTTTGTCATGGGAATTTTCTTACACGCATTGACGGTCAGCCGCCAAATCCGCCGTCGTCGAGAAATTTCTGTTCGTCCGGCGTGGTGGCGCGGCCGAGCACGGCGTTGCGGTGCGGAAAGCGGCCGAAGCGGCGGATGATGTCGGCGTGGATTTCCGCCCATTTCAGACTGTCGGCGTCGCCCGCGGCTTTGCACAGCGCGACGGACCGTTCCTGATCGGCCAGGTCTTCGGAATGCTCGAATGGCAGGTAGAAGAAATTGCGCAGTTCTTTGTCGACCTGCGCATCGTGGCCGCGCACGATCGAACCCGCGGCGATGGCGCGCGCCATGGGATCGGTCGCGAACATGCGCGGCGACCCGCGAAACATGTTGCGCGGAAACTGGTCGAGCAGGATGAGCAGCGCCAGCGCGCCCTTGGCGCCGTGCTCCCATGCGCTCAATTGCCCGGCGGCGGCGGCCTCATGCGTCGCGAGAAATCGCCGGCGAATGTCGGCGTCGAAGGCCTCGTCCTTCTTGAACCAGGCCTTCGGCCCGGCCTCGCGCCAAAAGGCAACGACATCGGCGGCGCGCGCCGTCGCCGCTTCGCTCATGGGTTATCCCGCAGCGCCCGGCGCAGGATCTTGCCGACATTGGTCTTCGGCAATTCGTGGCGGAATTCGATGTATTTCGGCATTTTATAGGCGGCGAGCTTGCCGTGCATGAAACTGCGCAGCTCGACGTCGGTGAGGTCGGGCGACTTGCTGACCGCGAACAGCTTCACCGCTTCGCCGGAATGCGGATCGGGCACGCCGACGGCGGCGCATTCGACGATCGCGCCCTGCATCATCGCCACGTCTTCGACCTCGTTGGGGAAGACCTTGAAGCCCGACACCGAGATCATGTCCTTCTTGCGGTCGACGATCCTGACCATGCCCGACGGCTCCATGATGCCGATGTCGCCGGTGCGGAAGAAGCCATCCTTGGTCATTACCTTGGCGGTCTCGTCCGGCCGGTTCCAGTAGCCGACCATCACCTGCGGCCCCTTGGCGCAAATTTCACCGGCCTCGCCGAGCGGCACCTCCTTGTCGTCGACATCGAGGATGACGATGTCGGTCGAGGGGAATGGATAGCCGATGCCGCCGGTCCATTCGGCGATGTCGCAGCGGTTGGCGGTGAGGCCGGGCGAGGTTTCCGACAGGCCGTAGGCTTCGATGATAGGCTTGCCGGTCGCCGCCAGCCAACGTTCGGCAACCGACCGCTGCACGGCCATGCCGCCGCCAATCGCCGATTTGAGCATGCTCCAGTCGATCTTGCCGAAGTCGGGATGATTGAGCAGCGCGTTGAACAGAGTGTTCACGGCCGGGAAGAAGTTGACCTTGTACTTCGACAGTTCCTTGATCAAATTCGGAATGTCGCGCGGATTGGGAATGAGCAGGCAGACACCGCCGAGCCGCACGCCGATCAGCGCGCAGGCTGTCAGCGCAAAGATGTGCGACAGCGGCAGTGCCGCGACCATGAAAAGTTGCTCGACGCGCGGTTCGCGCATCAGCGCCGGTTGCAGCCAGGCGTAAGCCTGCATGGTGTTGGCGACGACATTGCGGTGCGACAGGGTCGCGCCCTTGGAGACGCCGGTGGTGCCGCCGGTATATTGCAGGAAGGCGATGTCGTCCGGCCCGAGCGTCGGTCTGTCCAGTGTCATGCCGCGACCGGCGGCAATGACCTCCTTGAATCGGTATGAACCCGGCAGCGAGAACGGCGGCACCATCTTCTTGCCGTGGCGCACGACGTAATTGACGATAGCGCCTTTCACCAGCCCGAGCAGGTCACCCATGCTGGCGACGACGACGTGCTTGACGCTGGTCCTGGCGACCACATGCGCCAAAGTATGCGCGAAATTTTCCAGCACGATGATGGCTTCGGCGCCTGAGTCCTTGAGTTGGAATTCCAGCTCGCGCGGTGTGTACAGCGGATTGACGTTCACCACCGTGTAGCCGGCGCGCAGGATGGCCAGAAGCGCGATCGGATATTGCAGCACGTTCGGCATCTTGATGGCGACGCGGGCGCCGCGCTTGAGGCCCTTGCTCTGCAGCCAGGCGCCGAGCGCCTGCGAGGAACGGTCGAGTTCGTCGAAGGTGATCGACGCGCCCATGCAGATGAAGGCCTTCTTGCCGCGATGGGCCTTGAAGCTTTCCTCGAAGATGGCGACCAGCGACGGATAGGCCGACGGATCGATCTCGGCCGGCACGCCGGGCGGATAACTCTTGAGCCAGATGCGTTCCATGAATCCCCCCTTTGCCGCCGGTCCGGTTTCCCTCTGGCCGACGGTCAAGCCGGCACCAGCATCCGACCAACCGGCCCCGCATGCAAGGCCGGCGGAATTTATCGGGCGCGGCTATCTGACCCGCCGAAAGGGATCAGCGGGTTGTCGGTCAGGGCGGCGCGGTCGGGACGGTCGGGCGCGGCGGCGCCCAGAAACGCCTCAAAAAGCTCGCGCACGGTGCGCTCGGGGAGATCCTTCGTAATAAACACCAGTTTCGTTCGGTGGTCCGCATCCGGCCAGCGTTCGAGCTGCGCCGTCGGGTGGAACACATGCTGCACGCCATGCACCACGACAGGCGTGCCGGGCATCTCGGCGACGTCGACGATTCCCTTCATGCGCAGCAGATTGGCGCCGTAAGTGGCGCGCAGCAGTTCCAGGAACATGTCGAGCGTGCCGGCCGGTATAGGCTTGTCGGTTGTCAAAACAAACGAGACGATATGATCGTCGTGCCGGTTCAAATCGTGGTGGTGATGGTGGTGCCCGTGCGAATGCGCGTCGGCATAGGCCTCGGCGGCCAGCCATTTTTTTACATCGGGAATCTTGCGCGCCGGGTCGTACAGGCCGCAATTGAGCAGGCGCTCAGGCGTAGCTTCGCCTTTGGCGGCATCGAGGACGTTGGCTGCCGGGTTAAGGGCGCGCAGGCGATCGAGCAGGCGCGTGATTTGATCCGCGTCGGCGAGATCGGTCTTGCTCAGGACGATTCGGTCGGCGACGGCGACCTGCTTGACCGCTTCCGGATGCGCGTCGAGCGCGCCTTCACCATGAATGGCATCGACCACCGTCACCACGCCGTCGAGGCGGAACCGCTTGACCAAATAGGGATGCGCCATCGCGGTATGCAGCACCGGCGCCGGATCGGCGAGGCCGGTTGTTTCCAGCAGCACGCGGCTGAACTTGACCCGGCCATTGTCGAGATCGCGCAAAAGCTTCTCAAGTCCGTCGACCAGATCGCCGCGCAAGGTGCAGCACAGGCAGCCCGATTGCAGGACCACCATGTTGTCGCCGACGTAATCGACGAGCAAATGGTCGAGCGATACCTCGCCGAATTCATTGATGATGACGGCGGTGTCGGCCAGCGCCGGATCCTTCAGCAGCCGATTGAGCAAAGTGGTCTTGCCGGCGCCGAGAAAGCCGGTGAGCAAAGTGAGCGGGATCGGCACCGGCGGTGTGCGTCGCGCCGCGCTTCTATCGACCTCGCTCATTGCGCGGCCGACGAGACTTTCGGCTTGGCCGGCTTGGCGGTTTTCGCATCCTTGGCCGGCTTTGCCGCCGCGGGTTTAGCATCTCCCGAAGATTTGGCATCGGCAGCGGGCTTAGCCGCGACTTTCTTTTTCTTCTTGCCTGGGCCGCTCGCGGTCTGCGCGATTTTGTCAGGCCTATCGGCCGGGCCGGTAAACACCACGACCGGAGGCGTCGTATCGACCGGCGGGCCCAGCACGAATTTGCCGGCCGCGGTTTTCAGATTCGACAGCATGAAGGCCTGGCTGGCGGCATCTTGTCCATTGCCGCCTTCGCTACCCTCGGCCGGCGTTCCGGCGGCTTCGACTTCTTCTTCCTGATTGTCTTCCGACGGCGGCTTGCGCCGGTGACCGCCGCACATTTCCTCGCGCAGGTTCGGCGGCTGAGCATCGATCGGCGCCATCGCATCGACGGTGCCGAGCGATGGCGTCAGCCAGGTCAGTCCGCCGCTGCCGAAGCCACGTTCGAGCAATTGCGCCGCCTTCTGCGCCCGCACTGCGCCGGAATAGGCGCCGAGCACGATCGCGATCAGGCGGCGGCCGTTGCGGGTCGCGCTGGCGACGACATTGTAACCCGAAGCGCAGATGAAGCCGGTCTTCATGCCGTCGGCGCCGGGATAGCGGTCGATCAGATTGTTGTAGTTCTTCATCACCCGATTGCCGTAGCGGATCGAATGAATGTGCCAATAGGAATCGGCCTCGGGAAATTCCTGGATCAGCGCGCGCGCCAGAATGCCGAGATCGCGCGCCGATGTAACGTGGTTTTCCGCCGGCAGTCCGTTCGGATTGACGAAATTGCTCTGCGACATGCCGAGGCGGCGCGCATTGCCGTTCATCAAGTCTGCGAAGCCCTCGATGGAACCGCCGACGCCTTCGGCGATGGCGACCGCGACGTCGTTGGCCGATTTGACCATCAGCATCTTGAGCGCATTGTCGATGGTCAACGTCGTGCCGAGCTTGAAGCCCATCTTGGTCGGCTGCTGCGCCACCGCGTTGCGCGACATGGTGATCAGCGTATCGAAGGTGATGCGCTTTTCCTTGATGGCGCGCAAAGTCGTGTAGGCGGTCATCAGTTTGGTGACCGAAGCCGGATACCAGGGATAGGTGGCGTTCTCGGCATGTAGGACTTTGCCGGTCGCAGCCTCGATCAGGAGCTGCGCCTCGGCCTGGGCGCGGCCGGGGGCCCACGCTGTTAACGCGGCTGCCGCGAGGGCGACGATCAGGGCGCGGCGGCTGAAGCGGGCAAAAGCGGTCAAAATATTGGTCCGATCTGCTGAATTGCCGATTTTTGGCCTAGTCACGGAACCGGAAATCGTTGGGTTCCATGGGTGGTAACGCTAAACTAACGAAGCTTTTGATCTGAGGCAAAGGCGGTG
>CAIMEA010000008.1 GCA_903839845.1 uncultured Hyphomicrobiales bacterium | reverse complement strand
GGACGGCCACCGCATCATCATGCTGTCGGAAGGCCGCCTGGTGAACCTCGGCAACGCCATGGGTCATCCGAGCTTCGTGATGTCGGCTTCGTTCACCAACCAGACTTTGGCGCAGATCGAACTTTACGCCAACAACAAGGACGGCAAGTACAAGAAGGAAGTCTATGTGCTGCCGAAGTCGCTCGACGAGAAGGTCGCGCGCCTGCATCTCGCCAAGATCGGCGTGAAGCTCACTGAGCTGAAGAAGGACCAGGCCGACTACATCGGCGTCAAGCAGGAAGGCCCGTACAAGGCGGACCATTACCGGTACTAGAAACCTCTTGCCCCGGACGCGGTGCGGCACGACGCGATGAGCGGCGTGCTGCGCCGCAGAGCCGGGGCCATTCCATATTCCGATTCTGCGGAGGTCCCGGGTCTGCAGCGCAGCGTCATTTGACGGTGCGCTGCGCCCGGGACAAGCATGTCAACCGGCGATTTCTTTTTCCGCCGCTACCGGCCTCATCAACTCCACCCACCGCTCCGGCACCCACGTCAGCCAGATCATCCAGCCGAGCACGATAAACGTCAGCAGCGGCTTGAGCGCGCGGTCGACCTCGAGCGCGCCGTGGAAGCCGATGACCAGCACCGCCGCGATCAAGAGCCAGCCGCGCTGGTCGCGCGCGTCGCGCGTCACCAGCACCAGCGCCAGCGCCGTCAACGGCGGCGTCAGCACCAGGAACGACAGGAACTCGTTGCGCGGCCCGAACAAGGTAATGTAGCAGCCGGCGAACAAGGTCACGGCCAGCGCGAACACCACGCGATTCTGGACCTGCGCGACGCGCCAGACCAAAGCCAGAATGCCGAGCGCCGCCGCCAGCCTGATGATTGTCTGCGCCTTATGCGGCAACGTGATGCGGATCGTATCGAGCAGCGTGGCGAAGTCGGCCTGATACGGCCACTCGCCCGGATCGACCGAGGTCAGCTGCTGCAATTTGATAATCCAGTTGCGATATTCGCCGGCGACGTAATGCATGTCACCAAAGACAAAGGGCAGCGCCAGCGCCGCGAGCAGCGCAAGCGCCAACCCGATGCGCATTTTCGGCTGCGTCGCGCCGCACAACAGCAGCATCACCAGCGACAAAGGCTTGATGATGACGCTGAGAAACATCCAGACGCACGCCAGCAGCCAGTGCCGGCGCGCCATCGCTGCCGCCGCCAGCATCATGAAGGCGGTCATGCCGATCTGCGCCTGCACATATTTGAAATTGAACCAGGCCGCCGGAACATTGATCATCAGCAGAATGCCGGCGAGTTGCAGCGTCTCGGCCGTCGGCCGCTCCGGCAGCAACGCACGCAACAGCGCGATGCTGGCAAGGCTGAGCACGATCGCCGCCACGGTCATGGCGATGGCCGCCGCCGCGACTGGCGGCAACAGCGGCAGCGGGCCGAGCACCAATAGCGACACCGGCCAGTACAGATACTCGCCGAGCTGCGACATGTCGTAGATCGGCAGGCCGTCCCAGAAATTATGCGCGGCGGTGAGATACGCCTGGAAGGTCGAGCCGAAGCGGCGCGGATGCGTGCGCAGCAGCGAAGCGACGCAGAAAATCAGCCACGCCGCCCAGCCGATCCACGGATAGCGGGCGATGAAAGCAACGCTGCGCTCCTGCAAACGCATGACGGCATTCATGAGCATTCCCCGTTCGCAGCGATCACGGCCGTGGCGGCACGACGATCATCGTATAGCTTCGTGACGGCAAGACCTTGCCCCAGCTTTTCTGGCTGATCGCGATTTGCGTCGTGGTGGAGGACGCGGCGCCGGCGCGGCGTTTGGCCTGGTTGAGGCAGGCCACATCTTCGGCATAGCACAGCAGCACCATGCCGGCCTGCCGCAGATGTGCCTCGCGCGGTTCGGCAAGGCCTTCCATCAAGGCGCGCGGCTTGTCGGACGCATAGGCGGCCACGCCGAGAAGGACGTCGCCGTCGCCGCCGACAAAAGCCAAAGGCCGCGGCGTCGCTTCGCGCCAGAGGCGCTCGACCTCTTTCGCCAGCAGCGGCGCCTGCATGGCCGCGGTCGGCGCGCCGTCGCGCCGGTTCTTGATGGCAATCGCCGGTGAAATGATCAGCGCAATAAGCGGCAGCGCCGCCGCCAGCAGCAGGATGTGCCGCGTATCGACCGGTCGCAGCGCGATGCGCGGCGACGACAGCAGCAGCACCGGCAACAAGGTCCAGGCCGACATCGACCACAGCGAGGTAATCTCGGTGCCGGACGCTACCGCGGCAAAAGCCGGCAGCAGGAACGGCGCCCAGAACGCCGCCGCCGCCAGCCGCCGGTCGGGATCGGCGGGCCAGGCCATGTCGGCGAGCGTCGCGCGGCCCGGCCGGGCCACAGCGAGCACAATCAACACCGGCACCGCGATGTAGCCGAGCGAACCGCCGAGGTAGCCGAGCGCGGCGACGAGCGTACCGGCGAAGGCCTTGTCGCCGTGAACGGCCATCGCATAGGTGAACGGCGCGAAGTCGTGCTCGATCAGCCAGCCGAGATGCGGCGCCATCACTATCAGCCCGACCGCGATGGTGATCCATGGCGCCGGCGATTTGAAATAGATGCTGCTCCGGCGATCGGTCAGCGCCGCGACGATCAGTCCGGCGAGCAGCAGCACCGACCAGTATTTGCCGAGCATCGAGCCGGCGGCGGCGAGGCCGGCGAGCGCGGCATGGACGTTGCTGCGCGTCGTGAACGATCGCAGAAACCACCAGGTTGTCGCCGCCCAGAGCGGGATCAGCACGGTGTTGACGTTGAACTTGAGCGCGTGAAAATTGAAAAACGGCACCAGCATCATCAAAGCCAGACCGGCAACGCGCTTGTCGGCGTCGAGATAGTCGGCCGACAGGTGCCAGACGATCCACAGCGCCAAAGCCGGCATCGTCATCGCCAGCAGATAATAGGACCATTCGGCGACCGGGAAGACGGCGAACCACGCCCACACCACGGCGGCGGCCAGCGGCGGATGCTTGAGGTAGCCATGACTGAGATCGCGCGACCAGGCGATCACCTCGACCATGTCGAAGTGAAAGCCCTGCGTGCCCTTGGCGATGGTGCCGTAAACCGTCCACACCAGCACATAGACGGCGAGCGTCGCGAGCAGCGCGCGGTTGGCGCGCGCCGGGTCAACGAGCGCGTCGCGCAGGCGGCCGGCGGCGGTCATCGGGTTCAGGAAACCCCTAGGGTTCGGCAAAGGCATGGCTACGCCCTATGCCATGCCCGCTGCCGGGCGAGAAGGGTCGATGGCGCAAATCCGGTCGGCCGCCCTAGGAATTTGGATACCATTTTCCGCTAGCTTTCGGCCCATGGCCACCGTCACCCTGACCCGTTCCATCGATGCGCCGCCGCTGGCGCCGGAGATGATTGTCGACGGGCGTCCGACGCCGGCCCCCGCGCCGGAACTCAGCATCATCCTGCCGACCTTCAATGAGGGCGCCAACCTTCCCGTTATCGTCGAGCGCGTCGGCCGGGCGCTGGCCGGCGTCGATTGGGAAATCCTGGTCGTCGACGACAATTCACCGGACGGCACCGGGGCGCTGGCCCGTCGCCTCGGCGAACATGACCGGCGCATCCGCTGCATCCGCCGCATCGGCCGGCGCGGGCTGGCCGGCGCCTGCATCGAAGGCATGATGGCAAGCCCGGCGCGCTATGTCGCCGTGATGGACGCCGACCTGCAACACGACGAAACCTTGTTGATGGCGATGCTCAAGACGTTGCGCGACGGCGCGACCGATCTGGTGGTCGCCAGCCGTTACGTTGGCGACGGCGCGGCGCAAGGCGGGTTCAGCGCCAGCCGCGCCCGCGCCAGCCAATGGTCGACGGCGCTGGCGCGCCGCCTGCTCAAGGTCGAGCTGACCGATCCGATGAGCGGCTTTTTCATGATCCGCCGCGAGCTGGTCGATGCCATGGCGCCGAAACTGTCGACGCAAGGCTTCAAGATCCTACTCGACATCGCCGCCACCGGGCGCGGCCAGTTGCGCGTCGCCGAGTTGCCTTTCACCTTCGGCGCCCGCCTGCATGGCGAGAGCAAGCTCGACGCCCGCGTCGCGCTCGACTTCGGCCTGTTGCTGCTGGCGAAGCTGAGCGACGGCGCCATCTCGATTCGCTTCGTGATGTTCTGCCTTGTCGGACTGACCGGCGTCGCCGTGCACATGGCCGCGCTGTACGCGCAGCACACGCTCGCCATCGGCGCTTTCGGCGTTCAGCAGGGCGTCGCCACCTGCGTCGCCATCGCCTGGAATTTCGTCTTCAACAACGCCTTCACCTATCGCGACCAGCGCCTCACCGGCTGGCCATTCGCCAAGGGCCTGATCGAGTTTGAACTGATCTGCTCGGTCGGCGCCATTTCCAATGTCGGCGTCGCCAGCCTGCTTTACGGCCAGGACAGCATCTGGTGGGCCGCCGGTCTCGGCGGCGCCATCATGGGCGCGGTGTGGAATTACGCCGTCAGCGCCGCCGTGGTCTGGCGCGCGCATTGAAATTCCGGGCTTTGGACGAAATACGCCCCAAATCCTCGCCAATTCGATGCGCAACCGCTGGATAGGGCGCCGTTTGTCTTGAAGGCACCGCCCTCGGGTGTTATCTCGCGGCCATGACGGCTGTCCCGATCCAGAATATCCGCAATTTCTCCATCGTCGCCCATATCGACCACGGGAAATCCACCCTCGCCGACCGGCTGATCCAGCTCACCGGCGGCATGGACGCGCGCGAAATGGCCGGCAAGGAGCAGGTTCTCGATAATATGGATATCGAGAAGGAGCGCGGCATTACCATCAAGGCGCAGACCGTGCGCCTGAACTACCACGCCCATGACGGCAAGGATTACATCCTCAACCTGATCGACACGCCCGGCCACGTCGACTTCGCCTATGAGGTCAACCGCTCGCTCGCCGCCTGCGAAGGCTCGCTGCTGGTGGTCGATGCCTCGCAAGGCGTCGAGGCGCAGACGCTCGCCAACGTCTATCACGCGCTCGACGCCGGCCACGAAATCGTGCCGGTGCTGAACAAGGTCGATCTGCCGGCGGCCGAGCCGGAGAAAATCAAGAAGCAGATCGAGGACGTCATCGGCCTGGACGCCTCGAACGCGGTGATGATCTCGGCCAAGACCGGCCTCGGCGTGCCCGACGTGCTGGAGGCCATCGTCACCCGCCTGCCGCCGCCGAAAGGCGACCGCGACGCGCCACTCAAGGCCCTGCTGGTCGATAGCTGGTACGACGCCTATCTCGGCGTCGTCGTTCTGGTGCGCATCGTCGATGGCGTGTTGAAAAAGGGCCAGCGCATTCGCATGATCGGCATCGACGCATCTTACGAAGTCGATCGTACCGGCGTGTTCAAGCCGAAGCTGACCATCGTCGATGAACTCGGTCCCGGCGAGATCGGCATGTTGACGGCGTCGATCAAAGAGGTTGCGGATACACGCGTCGGCGACACCATCACCGACGAACGCAACCCGGTCGACGAACCTTTGCCCGGCTTCAAACCGTCGATCCCGGTGGTGTTCTGCGGCCTGTTTCCGGTCGACGCCGCGCAGTTCGAGGATCTGCGCGCGGCGATGGGCAAGCTGCGGCTCAACGACGCCTCGTTCAGTTTTGAAATGGAAACGAGCGCCGCGCTCGGCTTCGGCTTCCGCTGCGGCTTCCTTGGCCTGTTGCATCTGGAAATCATCCAGGAACGGCTGGAGCGCGAATTCAATCTCGATCTGATCGCCACCGCGCCGTCGGTCATCTACAAGATGAACCTGCGCGACGGCACGCAAATTGAACTGCACAATCCGGTCGACATGCCGGACGTGATGAAGATCCTCACCATCGAGGAGCCGTGGATCGAGGCGACGATCCTCACGCCCGACGAATATTTAGGTTCAGTGCTCAAGCTGTGCCAGGACAGGCGCGGCACGCAGAAGGAGCTGACCTATGTCGGCTCGCGCGCCATGGTGAAATACGACCTGCCGCTCAACGAAGTGGTGTTCGATTTCTACGACCGGCTGAAGTCGGTGTCGAAGGGCTATGCCTCGTTCGACTATCACCTGACCGATTACCGCGAGGCCGATCTGGTCAAGATGTCGATTCTCGTCAACGACGAGCCGGTCGATGCTCTGTCCATGCTCGTCCACCGCACCCGCGCCGAGACGCGCGGCCGCGGCATGGTCGAGAAGCTGAAAGAGTTGATCCCGCCGCACATGTTCCAGGTACCGATCCAGGCCGCTATCGGCGGCAAGATCATTGCCCGTGAAACCGTGCGCGCTTTGCGCAAGGACGTGACGGCCAAATGCTACGGTGGCGACGCCACCCGCAAACGCAAATTGCTCGACAAGCAGAAGAAGGGCAAAAAGAAAATGCGGCAGTTCGGCAAGGTCGACATCCCGCAGGAAGCCTTCATCGCGGCGCTCAAGGTGGATACGTGAGGCGGCACCGCCGCAGCGCAGCAATCACGATCGCAAAAGTGAAGACCGTATAGACGCGCGCCGTGTTTCGGCGGACACTCCCCGAGCCATTTCATTGCGCCGGGGTTCACGTCATGCAGTTGCAATCCATTCTTCGCCTGTTCGCTCTCCTCGCCCTTGTGCTCACCGCCGGCGCCGCGCAGGCCGCCGACGTCAAGGTCTTCATCTCAGCCGGCTTCTACCAGGTCTATGCCGAACTGGGCCCTGCCTTCGAGAAGGCGAGCGGTCACCATCTCATCACCACGCGCGGTCCCTCGCTCGGCGATTCGCCGGAAGCGATCCCGGCGCGGCTGACGCGCGGCGAGGATGCCGACGTCGCCATCATGGACGGCGCCGGCGCCGACTTCCTGATCGCGCGCAATCTGGTCAAGCCCGACAGCCGCATGCCGCTCGCCGAATCCTTCATCGGCATGGTGGTGCGCGCCGGCGCGCCCAAGCCCGACATCGGCACGCTCGATGCGTTGCGCAAGACTTTGCTTGAGGCGAAGTCCATCGGCGTGTCAGACAGTTCGAGCGGCACCTATCTGCGGACGACCGGCTTCAAGAAACTCGGCATCGAGGAACAGGTGGCCGGCAAGGTGCGCAAGGTGCGCGGGCCGCCGTCGGGCGAGCCGGTCGCCGCCGTCGTCGCGCGCGGCGAGACCGAGGTCGGTTTCCAGCAGGTCGCCGAACTCATCCATACGCCGGGCGTCGATTTCGTCGGTACCGTACCGGCCGAGATTCAGCCGCCGACTTATTACATCGGCATCCTGACGACGAATGTGAAACAGCAGGACGCCGCGGTCGCGCTGCTGCGGTTTCTCTCGTCGGAAGAGGCGGCGGCGGTCATCAGCAAGAACGGGCTCAAGCCGCTGGCGAAGAAGTAGCGCGCGAAAAGAACCAAAGCCGCGAAGGCCCTCCATCAATGACGGAGTGGGATCGCCGCGCCCTTGGCGGGTTGCTGCGATGAAACCGCGTCGTAACAGGCCAGCCGCGCGCTGCTATTGGTGATGTGCTCGCAGTCGCTCGGACCGCGCGACGCGGCCATCATCAGCAGCGCCAGCACGGCCGCGACGCCGACCGCGAGCAGCCCCCAGAATCGGCCGAACGTTGCGGCTTTATCGTCGTATTCGTCGTCATAAAAATCATATCGGTGGGTCATTGCCACCTCCATTTTCACTTCGCTTTTTCGGTAGCGACCTGAAAATGGCGGCGTCGCCATAAGATTACGATGGGGAAAGACGCCGTGCCGTATCAAGGAGGTATAAAGGACGACGCCAGGCGCATCCCTCTCACCGCT
>CAIMEA010000007.1 GCA_903839845.1 uncultured Hyphomicrobiales bacterium | reverse complement strand
CGTTGATGGCGCCGAAAGCGGTGACCGAGCCGGGCGTGACGCCGAGAAGTTCACGCAAAAGGTCGGGCGAGCCGAAGGAAAAGCGGCCGCTGGCACCGAGCAAGCGATGCAGGCTTTTCAGGTCGATTTCGGCGTCTTCCTCGGCCACCATCAGATAAACCGCCTGTTTCTTGTCGCGCAGGAACAGATTTTTGGTGTGGCCGCCCGGAATCTGGCCTCGCAGGGCCTGACTTTGCTCGACGGTAAACAGCGGCGGATGGCTAATGGTGGGGTGGCGGATGCCTAAATCGTCCAAATAGGCAAACAGCTGGTCGGGGGTCGTGGTCATGTGGTTCCTCGGCATTAATAATCCGAGATTCTGCGCTGTTGCAAAGCCGGTCGGCATTTGGCATACGGGCCCCCTTGGCGGCCGATAACCTCTATCGGCCAACTATCTGACTAGGATGCGGGTGTAGCTCAGGGGTAGAGCACGACCTTGCCAAGGTCGGGGTCGAGGGTTCGAATCCCTTCGCCCGCTCCAGTCACTTAAGAATATCACCGCCACCGATGAGGCCGCGCCGTTCCAGCTCGGCAATCACGCGCCCGGTTAGCGCGGCGGCATCCTCGCGTCCGGCCGGCAGATGCAGGTCCGGGCTTTCCGGCGCTTCGTAAGCCTGCCCGACGCCGGTGAAATTCGCGATCTCGCCGGCCAGCGCACGCTTATACAGCCCCTTCGGATCGCGCCGGATACATTCCGCCAAGGGCGTATCGACGAATATCTCGATGAACTCGTCGTCGCCGAGCAGTTCGCGCAGCATCCGGCGTTCGGCGCGGAACGGCGAGATGAACGAACACAGCACGACCAGGCCCGCGCCGGTCATCAACTTCGCGGTCTCGCCGATGCGGCGAATATTCTCGACGCGGTCGGGCTCGGTGAAGCCGAGATCCCTGTTCAGCCCGTGCCGCACATTGTCGCCGTCCAGCAAACCGGTGTGAACGCCGCGCGCATGCAGGCTGGCTTCGACCAGATTGGCGAGCGTCGATTTGCCGGCGCCGGGCAGCCCGGTAAACCACAACACCGCCGGCCGGTGCCGCATCAGCGCCGAGCGTTCCGCTTTGCTGACGGTCGGATGATGGCGATGAATATTGCCGGCGCGCCGCAGGGCGTGGTCGATCATGCCGGCGGCGACGGTTTCGTTGCTGCCGCGATCGATCAGGATGAAGGCGCCGGTGTCGCGGTTGTCGGCATAGGCATCGAAAGCGACGGCGCGCGCCACCGACATGTTGCAGACGCCGGCTTCATTGACGCTCAAGGTCTTGGCCGCCAGTTTCGCCAGACTATCGATGTCGATGCGGTATTTCAGTTCGCTCACCGTTGCGCCGAGCGTGATGTTGTTGATCTTCATCAGATAGGACCGGCCCGGATAAAGCGGCGTGTCCGACAGCCAGACAAGATGCGCGGCGAACTGATCGGCGACTTGCGGCCGGTCGTTTGCCGCCGCCAGCATGTCGCCGCGCGCCGCGTCGATGTCCTCGGCCAATGTCAACGTGACGGCGTCGCCGGCTGTCGCTTCGTCGATTTGGTCATCGCCGGTGGATACGGTCTTGATCGTCGCATTCTGTCCGGACGGCAGAATGACGATCTTATCGCCGGGTCGCGCGCGGCCGCTGGCCAGTGTTCCGGCCAGCCCGCGATAATCCGCGTGCCGACGATTGACCCATTGCACGGCCATGCGAAAAGGCTTTGCGACGCGCGCGTCATCCACCTCGGCCATTTCGAGATAGTCGAGCAGCGGCGGCGCGCTGTACCACGGCGTGCGCGCGCTTGGCGTCGATATATTGTCGCCGTAACGCGCCGAGACCGGAAAGGAGTGAACCTGTCGAAAGCCAAGACCGCCGGAAAAGCCGAGAAAATCCGCGGCAATACGCTCGAAGACGTCGCGATCGAAATCGACCAGATCGATTTTGTTGACCGCGAGTGCGACCGTATGAATGCCCAGCAGGCTGGCGATGATGGCGTGGCGGCGCGTCTGCGGCGAAAGGCCTTTGCGCGCATCGACCAGCAGCACGGCGAGATCCGCATTGGACGCCGCGGTGACCATATTGCGCGTATATTGTTCGTGGCCGGGGGCGTCGGCGACGACAAAGGAACGCCGCGGTGTCGAAAAATAACGCCAGGCGACGTCGATAGTGATGCCCTGTGCACGTTCGGCTTCGAGCCCATCGAGCAACAATGCGTAATCGATCTCGCCGCTGTTGGCGCCGTACCTTTTTGAATCGCGGGCGAGCGCCGCCTGCCGGTCGTCGGCAATCAGATGCTGCTCGTGCAGCAGGCGTCCGATCAAAGTCGATTTGCCGTCGTCGACCGCGCCGCAGGTCAGGAAACGCAAAGCCGGCCGGCTGTCGGCCCCGGTCACGGCAGCAGCGTTTCTGGCGGTCGCGGCGTCCATCAGAAATAGCCTTCGCGCTTTTTCTTTTCCATCGACACGGCTTCGTCGTCGTCGATCAGCCGGCCATGCCGTTCCGATGTGGTCGCGCCGCGCAGTTCCGCGATGATCGCATCGACCGTGTCGGCGGTGGATTCAATGGCGGCGGTCAGCGGATAACAGCCGAGCGAGCGGAAGCGCACCCGCATCGTCGCCGGCGTCTCGCCGGAGAGCAGCGGCAGGCGATCGTCGTCGCGCACGATCAATCTGCCATCGCGCCGCACCACAGTGCGTTCCCTGGAGAAATAAAGCGGCACGACCGCGATATTTTCAGCCTTGATGTATTGCCAGACATCGAGCTCGGTCCAGTTCGAAAGCGGAAACACCCGCATCGATTCGTCCGGCTTGATGCGGGTATTGAAGATGCGCCACAGTTCCGGGCGCTGCCGGCGCGGGTCCCAGCCATGTTGCGCCGAGCGAAGCGAGAAGATGCGTTCCTTGGCGCGGCTGGCTTCCTCGTCGCGCCGCGCGCCGCCAAAGGCGGCGTCGAAACGCCACTTGGCCATGGCCTGACGCAGCGCTTCTGTTTTCATCACTTGCGTGTGCAGGTTCGAGCCCGATGCAATCGGAGAAATGCCGCGCGCAAGACCTTCACTGTTGATGTGGACGCGCAACTCCATGCCGGCGCGGGCGGCGGCCTGGTCCCGGAACGCGATCATCTCGCGAAATTTCCAGGTCGTGTCGATGTGCAGCAACGGGAAAGGCGGCGGCGCCGGATAAAAAGCGCGTTGCGCGATGCGCAGCATGGCGCTCGAATCCTTGCCGATCGAATAGAGCATGACCGGGCGGGCGAATTCGGCCACAGCCTCGCGCAATATATGAATCGCTTCGGCTTCGAGCCGGCGAAGCCGGGTGTTTTGTAGGCGCCAGTTCACTGCGCCATTTCCAGTTTCAGCATGACCGACCTGGGTGAGACCAACCGGCCGAAGAGCGCTGCGTGCCCTGTCGTCGTCCTGCAACTATAGGTAAGTTTTTCACGTCGGGCGATATATTTTGCCGCCCTAGTAACCCGCGGCCAGCGAACCGCGCGTGCGCGGATCGGCGGCCCCGACATAACCGTCGGCGGTGACTTCGATCGAATTGGCCGAGGTGCCGGGCCGCGCCGGCGCGATCAGGTGGCCGCGCGTCTTGAGTGCCGCCAGCACGGCCGGATCGAAGCCGGGTTCGACCAAAGTCTCCTCCGGCTGCCATTGCTGATGCAGGCGCGGCGCGCTGACCGCGTCGGCGACCGGCATCTGGAAGTCGAGCACGTTGGTGACGACCTGCAGCACCGCGGTGATGATGCGGCTGCCGCCGGGCGAACCGGTGACCAGCAGCGGCTTGCCGTCCTGCAGGACGATGGTCGGCGTCATCGACGACAAAGGCCGTTTGCCCGGCCCCGGCAGATTGGCGACAAAGCCGACCAGACCATAGGCATTCGAGGCGCCGGGCCGTGCCGTGAAGTCGTCAAGCTCGTTGTTGAGCAGCACGCCGGTGCCGTCGGCGATCAGGCCCAGTCCGTAGGAGAAGTTCAGCGTATAGGTGTTCGACACCGCATTGCCGTCGTGATCGATGACGGAAAAATGCGTGGTGTTCTGCCCTTCATATTCACCGGGCTTACCCGGATGAATCTCGGCCGCCGGCGTCGCTTTGTTGGTGATGCCGGCGCGCAGCGCCGCCGCGTATTTTTTCGAGATCAATCCGCTCAGCGGAATCTTCACCGAATCCGGATCGCCCATGAACACCGCGCGGTCGGCATAAGCGCGCTTCATCGCCTCGATGAAGTAATGCAGGCTTTGATCGCCGCGGCCGAGACCGCGCAGATCGTAGCCTTCCAGAATGTTCAGCATCTCGATCAGGTGGACGCCGCCGGACGAGGGCGGCGGCATCGACACGATGGTGCGGCCGCGATAGCTGCCGCGCACCACCGGCCGCTCGACGGCGCGATAGTTCTGCAAATCCTCGATCGCCATAATGCCGCCGGCCTTTTGCACGGCGTCGGCGATGTTCTTGGCGACCGCGCCCTCGTAGAAGGCGCGCGGGCCGCGCGCGGCAATGGATTGAAGCGTATCGGCGAGATCGGCCTGGATCAGCCGGTCCCCGGCGTCGAGCGGCTTGCCGCCGTCCTTGAGCAGGATCGACGCCGTCGAGGGAAAGCGCGCGAGGCGCTTGGCCGCGACCGGCAAAGAATCGGCAAGGTCGTCCTCGACCGCGAAGCCCTGCTGCGCCAGACGAATGGCGGGCGCCAGCAGGTCAGCAAGCGACAGTTTGCCGGAACCGTATTTGTCATGCGCCAATGCCAGCCCCGCCACCGTGCCCGGCACGCCGACGGCAAGCCCGGAATCGCGCGACTTGACCGGATCGGGGTTGCCGTCGGCGTCGAGAAACATGGTCGGCGTGGATGCTTCCGGCGCGGTTTCGCGATAGTCGATCGCGATGTCCTTCGCGGCATTGCCGCGCGCGTCTTTCGCCAAATGAATCACCATGAAGCCGCCGCCGCCGATGTTGCCGGCGCGCGGATAAGTGACGGCGAGCGCGAAACCGACGGCGACCGCGGCGTCGACGGCATTGCCGCCGCGATCGAGAATCTCGACGCCGATGCGCGCGGCGATGCGCTCCTGCGCGACCACCATGCCGTTGTGGCCGACAATGCCGCGCGCCTGCGGAATGACGGCCAGCGTCGAAGCCAGTTGCGGCGTCGATTGGGCGAGGGCCGGTGAGGCGCTGAGCGTCAGCGCGAAGATAAAAGAGACGAGACGGGTCACCGTGCTTGGCCGTGATAGACCGCATTCGGCCGCATGTCGGTGGCGGATGCGACGCGATTCGACATGTTGAAGAAGCCGACGACGGCGGCGATATCCCAGATATCGCGTTCGTTGAAACCGGCGCGGCGCAGTTTCTCGCGGTCGCCTTCCTCGACATTGGCCGGAGAGGCCGTCAGTTTCATCGCGAAGTCGAGCATGGCGCGCTGGCGCTTGTTCAGCCGCGCGGCGCGGTAGTTCATCACGATCTGCTCGCCGAGCAGCGGATTGCCGGAATAGAGCCGCACGGCGGCGCCATGCGCGGTCAGGCAATAATAACAACGGTTGTGCGACGACACCGCGACCGCGATCATCTCGCGTTCGAGTTTCGATAGCTCGCTTTCGCCGAGCATGAGGTCGTTATAGAGAGCGACGAAGGCCTCGAGCTTGACGGTGTCGAAGGCGTAAGCGGCCAGCACGTTCGGCACGAAGCCGAGTTTGTCCTGGCATTTCCGGAAATAGGCGGCCATCGCCGGCGACAGCTTGCCGGCCGGCAGGTTGAGCGCGATGATGGGCATATCGTCGGCAACCGCTGGCGCCGCCTTGACCGGCGCGGATTTGGCCGAAGGCTTCGCGGTGGCCTTGGCGGCCGCGCCGTTCGTTGCGGCTTTCGTCAGGTTCTTGCCGGCCTTCACCAAGTCTTTTTTGCCGATAGCCACTTTGACGGCGTCCCGGAACGACTTGCCGGCCTTTGCCGACGTTTTTGCAATACCCTTGGCCATTTTCGCCGCCCTTTTGATTTTTTTGTCCGGGCTCCAGAATACAATGTTATCGGATCGTGCGATACGCATGGTGCGCCCCGCTTTCGCCTTTTATTTCATAAACTTATACGCCGTGCCGGCGGCGGGCCGGCGGTTCGTCACCGTGGCGTCACCAAATGGTGTGTTGCTCTCGACGGGCCGTTCCGGAAGGTGAAAACTCACCCTCTGCCTCGGCCGATTCTTCAAGCCGCGCATTGTCTACGACCGACTTTCACCGTCGAACCAGTTTCTGCGTATCTCCAAATCCGCGAGGTTCCCGTGCTCGACCAGGTAACCACCCAAGGTTTCAGCGGCGCGGAAGAGCAGGCTGTCCGCACCCTCATCGAACAGGCTGGCGTCGCGTTGTATCGGCATCGCGATGACATCCCGCCGGGCTTTGTCGCCCAGCTTTTCGACCGGTCGGTACCGAGCGACGTGCTGCGATACGGCGCCGACGATCTCGCCCGGCTGACCGAGCGCGCCTTCGATTATCTTAAAACGCGAGCGCCGGGCGAGACCAAGATCCGTTGCGAGACCGTGGCGCTCACCGCATCCGGCGAGCGTAAGGCGGTGACCGTCATCGAAGTCACCAATGACGACATGCCGTTTCTGGTCGATTCGGTGATGGGTGAAATCGCCGACCGCCGCCTCGATGTTCTGCTGGTCTCGCATCCGGTGCTCGGTGTCGGTCGTGACGGCGACACGATGATGCTGCTTGGCGCGGCGGATATCGCCGGCGGCGCGCGCGAAAGCTTCATTCATATTCACGTCGAGCCGATCGGCGAGGCGGCGCGCTCAGCACTGGTCACCGCGCTCAAGGGCGTGCTGGCAGAGGTCCGCCTTGCCGTCCAGGACTGGAAGCCGATGCGCGGCCGTGTCGAGGCCATCGTCGCCGGGCTCAAGAGCAATCCGCCGCCGCTGCCGGTGGACGAACTTGCCGAAGCGATCCAGTTCCTGCAATGGCTGCTGGCCGACAATTTCACCTTTCTCGGCGTGCGCGATTACACGGTCGATGGCCGGTCGATCGAGCCCGATTTCGACTCTGGGCTCGGCATCATGCGCGCGCGCGATCTCAAGGTGCTGCGCCGCGGCAGCGAATCGCTGGAGATGACGCCGGAGATCATGGCGTTTCTCAACGAGCCGCGACCGCTGATCATCGCCAAGGCGAACATCCATGCGCGCGTGCACCGGCGCGTTTATCTCGATTATATCGGCGTCAAGAGTTTCGATGCCGGCGGCAATCTTGTCGGCGAACACCGCATCGTCGGCCTGTTCACCTCGACCGCCTATACGCGCACGGCGCACAGCATCCCCTATCTGCGCCGCAAGCTCGCCGCCGTCGAAGAGCGCGCGGGGTTCGATCCGAGCAGTCATTCCGGCAAGGCGCTGGCCAATGTGCTGGAGCATTATCCGCGCGACGAATTGTTCCAGGTCGACGACGAGACGTTGTACGACTTCGCGCAGGCGATCCTGCAACTCGACGAGCGGCCGCGCGTGCGGGTGCTGGCGCGCCGCGACCGCTTCGACCGGTTCGTGTCGGTGCTGGTTTACGTGCCGCGCGAACGCTACGACAGCGCCATCCGCGTCAAGATCGGCGATTGCCTGGCGAGCACCTTCGTCGGCCGCGTGTCGGCTTTCTATCCGTTCTTCCCGGAAGGGCCGCTGGTGCGCGTGCATTTCATCATCGGCCGTTCCGGCGGCAAGACACCGGACGTGCCGCGCGAACGGCTGGAACAGGATATCGCCGACATCATCCGCAGCTGGACCGACGGGCTGCATGGCGCGCTGGCGCTGATCAATCCGCCGGACAAGACACGCGAACTGTTCGCCCGCTATCGCGCGGCGTTCAGCGCCGGCTTTCACGATGTCTACGCGCCGCCAGTCGCCGCCGGCGATATCCGCGTCATGGAGTCGCTGACCGAGACGCGGCCGCTCGGCGTCGATTTCCATCACCGGCTTGAAGAAGAACAGCGCGAACTCGGCCTAAAAGTGTGGAGCTACGCCCGGCCGCTGCCTTTGTCGGAGCGCGTCCCGGTGCTGGAAAACATGGGCTTCCGCGTCGTCGACGAGCGGACCTATCACGTCGAGCCGGCCAACTCGCCGGGCATCTGGTTCCACGACATGCTGCTGGAGCGCCATGACGGCGGCGCCATCGAACTCGACGACAGCAAGGCGCGGCTGGAGGCCGCCTTCCTGATGATCATGCGCGGCGGCGCCGAGAATGACGGCTACAACGCGCTGACATTGTTGGGCGGTCTTGCTTGGCGCGATGTGGCGTTGATCCGCACTCTGTCCCGCTATTTGCGGCAGATCCGCGTGCCCTATTCGCAGGACTACATGTGGGCGACGTTGGTGAAGCACGCAGCCATTGCCGCCGATGTCGTCGCGCTGTTCCACGCGCGCTTCGATCCGCGCGAGGCCGCGGCGAAAATCCGTGACGTAAGCCAGAAGGACATCGCCGCGCGCATCGAGGAAGAGCTGGAAAAGGTCGACAGCCTCGACGAGGACCGCATCCTGCGGCTGTTCGTCAATGCGGTTCAGTCGGCGATCCGTACCAATTTCTATCAGATCGACGACGCCGGCCACGTCAAGGCGCAGATTGCCATCAAGTTCGAGAGCGGCAAGCTCACCGAAATGCCATTGCCGCGGCCGCTCTATGAAATCTTCGTCTATTCGCCGCGCGTCGAGGGCGTGCATATGCGCTTTGGCAAGGTGGCGCGCGGCGGCATTCGCTGGTCCGACCGGCCGCAGGATTTCCGCACCGAAATTCTCGGCCTGGTCAAAGCGCAGCAGGTCAAGAACGCGGTGATCGTGCCGGTCGGCGCCAAAGGCGGCTTCGTGCCGAAGCTGATGCCGAAAGGCGCGTCGCGTGACGTCGTGCAGGCCGAGGGCATCGCCACTTACAAGATATTCATCGGCGCGCTCCTGGACATAACCGACAATTACGCGCCGGACGGCTCAATCGTGCCGCCGGATTGCGTGGTACGTCACGAAGGCGACGATCCCTATCTCGTTGTCGCCGCCGACAAGGGCACCGCGACCTTCTCCGACATCGCCAATGCGCTGTCGATCGAGCATGGCTACTGGCTCGGCGATGCCTTCGCCTCCGGCGGTTCGGTCGGCTACGATCATAAAGTGATGGGCATCACCGCGCGGGGCGCCTGGGAATCGGTCAAGCGCCATTTCCGCGAAATGGATATCGATATCGGCGTGACGCCGTTCACCTGTGTCGGCGTCGGCGACATGTCCGGCGACGTGTTCGGCAACGGCATGCTGCGCGAAGAGACAACGCGGCTGCTCGCCGCTTTCGACCATCGCGACATTTTCATAGACCCCGATCCGGACGCGAAGGCGGCCTTTGCCGAACGCGCCCGCCTGTTCGCACTGCCGCGTTCGAGCTGGCAGGACTACGACAAGTCGCTGATCTCCGAAGGCGGAGGCGTTTACCCGCGTGCGTCGAAGGAAATCAGACTGTCGCCGCAAGCGCAGAAGATCATCGGCGTCGGCGAAAGCGTGACGCCGCAGGCCTTGATGAAGGCGATCCTGAAGATGCCGGCCGATCTGCTGTTCTTTGGCGGCATCGGCACCTATGTGCGCGCGTCGTCCGAGACCGACGAGGCGGTCGGCGATCGCGCCAACGACGCCATCCGCATTGCGGGCATGGAGTTGAAAGCGAAGGTTGTCGGCGAGGGTGCCAATCTCGGCATGACGCAGCGCGGCCGCATCGAGGCGGCCTTGACCGGCGTGCGGCTGAACACCGATGCCATCGACAATTCCGCCGGCGTCAATACGTCCGACGTCGAGGTCAATATCAAGATAGCACTGTCGGTGCCGGTGCGCGACGGCAAGATGACTGTCGAGGCGCGCAACGCGCAACTGGCCGAGATGACCGAAGAAGTCGGTCATCTCGTGCTGCGCAACAATTATCAGCAGACTTTGGCGCTGTCGCTGGCGCAAAGGCGCGGCCTGGAGGATCTCGGCTTCCAGCAGCGCCTGATGCAGACGTTGGAGAAACAGGGCCTGCTGGACCGCGCCGTCGAATATCTGCCGGATGAAATGGCGATCGCCGAACGGCGCAAGCGCGACCAGCCGCTGACGCGGCCGGAACTGGCGGTGCTGCTCGCTTATGCCAAGCTGACGCTCTACACCGAACTGCTCGATAGCTCCGTGCCGGACGATCCGTATCTCGGACGCGAGCTGGGCCGCTATTTCCCCAAGGTGATGTCGGAGAAATATCCCGAGGCGCTACATGTGCATCGCCTGCGTCGCGAGATCATCGCCACGCAACTGACCAACTCGATGATCAAT
>CAIMEA010000006.1 GCA_903839845.1 uncultured Hyphomicrobiales bacterium | reverse complement strand
TTCGGCATGAAGGGTGGCGCCGCCGGCGGCGGTTACGCCCAGGTCATCCCGATGGAAGACATCAACCTGCACTTCACCGGTGACTTCCACGCCATCACCTCGGCGCACAATCTGCTGTCGGCCTTGATCGACAACCACATCTACTGGGGCAATGCGCTCGGCATCGACAGCCGCCGCGTCGTCTGGCGCCGCGTCATGGACATGAACGACCGCGCGCTGCGCGAGATCGTCTGCTCGCTCGGCGGGGTCGCCAACGGCTACCCGCGCGAAGCCGGCTTCGACATCACCGTCGCCTCCGAAGTCATGGCGATCTTCTGCCTCGCCAAGGACCTCGACGACCTGAAGGAACGCCTCGGCAACATCATCGTCGCCTATACGCGCGAGCGTAAGCCGGTGCGCGCCAAGGAGCTGAAGGCGCACGGCGCGATGACCGCGCTGCTCAAGGAAGCGATCGCGCCGAACTTGGTGCAGACGCTCGAAGGCACGCCGGCCTTCATTCACGGCGGTCCCTTCGCCAACATCGCGCATGGCTGCAACTCGGTCGTCGCCACTACCACCGCGTTGAAGCTCGCCGACTATGTCGTCACCGAAGCCGGCTTCGGCGCTGACTTGGGCGCCGAGAAGTTCCTCGACATCAAGTGCCGCAAGGCCGGCCTCGAGCCGTCCTGCGTCGTCATCGTCGCCACCATCCGCGCCTTGAAGATGCATGGCGGCGTCAAGAAAGAAGACCTGAAGAAGGAAGACTTGAAGGCGCTGGAAGCCGGCATGTCGAACCTTCAGCGTCATGTCGAGAACATCAAGAAGTTCGGCCTGCCGGCGGTGGTCTCGATCAACCGCTTTTCGGCCGACACCGATGCCGAAATGAATCTGGTCAAGGAAAAGTGCAAGGCGCTCGGCGTCGAAGCCTTGATGGCCGATCACTGGGCCTTGGGCGGCGAGGGCGCGGCCGACGTAGCGAAAGCCGTCGTCAAGACCATCGATGCCAATACCGCCAAGTTGAAGTTCCTGTATCCGGACGATATGCCGCTGTTCGAGAAAATCCGCACCATCGCCAAGGAAATCTATCGTGCCGATGACGCGACCGCCGACAAGTCGGTCAGGGATCAGCTCAAGACCTGGGAAGAAATGGGCTTCGGCAAGCTGCCGGTCTGCATCGCCAAGACGCAGTACTCTTTCTCGACCAACCCGGACGCCAAGGGCGCGCCGACCGGCTTCTCGATTCCCGTTCGCGAGGTTCGCCTCTCGGCCGGCGCCGAGTTCGTCGTCGCCATCTGCGGCGAGATCATGACCATGCCGGGCCTGCCCAAAGTGCCGTCGGCCGACTCGATCGACGTCGGCGCCGACGGCAAGATCGTCGGGCTGTTCTAGGCCCACGACACAGAAAAATAACCAGACGGGCGGCCTTCGGGCCGCCCGTTTGCTTTCGCGAGCCCCCCCCCGCTTGCGCGAAGCAAAGCGCGGTGGTGGACTGCGCCGATTTTTAAAATCAGGAGGAAACCCGCAATGATCAAGTTCTACTACTCAGGCGCGCCGAACCCGATGAAGGTGGCGCTGTTTCTCGAAGAGTCCGGCTTGGCTTACGAGCCGATCCCGGTCGATACCCGCAAGGGCGACCAGCACAAGCCGGAATACACGGCGATCAATCCGAACGCCAAGGTGCCGGCGATCGTCGACGGCGACGTGACCGTGTTCGATTCCAACGCCATCCTGCTTTATCTCGGCGAGAAGACCGGCAAGTTCATGCCCGCCAAGAGCGACAAACTGCGCGGCGAATTGCTGTCGTGGCTGATGTTCGTCGCCTCCGGCGTCGGCCCCTATTCGGGCCAGGCCGTGCACTTCCGCAACTACGCGCCGGAAAAGCTCGAATACGCCATCAACCGTTATATGTACGAAGCGCAGCGCCACTACGGCATTCTCGAAGCGCGGCTGTCGAAGCAGAAATATATGGTCGGCGACAGCTACACCATCGTCGACATGGCTTTGTGGGGCTGGGCGCGCCTCCTTCCCGTCGCGCTCGGCGACACCGCCTGGGCCAAATATCCGAGCGTGAAGAAGCTGATCGACGAGATCAGCGCCCGGCCCGCCGCCGCGCGCGCGCTGGCGATCAAGGACAAGCACACCTTCAAGGCCGAGTTCGACGACGAGGCCAAGAAGGCCATGTTCCGCCACATGCACGAGAAGGTGGCGTAAAGCACTGACTCTCCACGTCATGGCCGGGCTTGTCCCGGCCATCCACGCCTTACTTTCTTCGGCAAGCAAGACGTGGATGCCCGGCACAAGGCCGGGCATGACGGCGTGGGTCACCGCCATCGCTCCTAAAAAGATGCTACAAGACGCGTCTTTGAAGGATTGACACCCCATGGACCTCAAGCTCATCTCTTCCGGCCGCAATCCGCCGCACGACATCCACGCCGTCATCGAGATACCGCTCGGCGGCGTGCCGGTGAAATACGAGTTCGACAAGACCTCGGGGGCGATCTTCGTCGACCGCTTCCTCCACACGGCGATGTTCTATCCCGGCAATTACGGCTTCATCCCGCACACTCTGTCGGACGACGGCGACCCCTGCGACGTCCTCGTCATCAGCCAGGTGCCGGTGGTACCGGGCGCGGTCATCCGCTGCCGGCCGGTCGGCGCGCTGCTGATGGAAGACGAAGCCGGCAACGACGAGAAGATTTTGGCGGTGCCGGTCGATGCGCTGCATCCGTTCTACAAGGGCATCACCAGCTATCGCGATCTGCCGGACGTGATGTGCGAGCAGATCGCGCACTTCTTCCAGCACTACAAGGATCTGGAAAAGGGCAAGTGGGTGTCGATTGTGCGCTGGCTCGACGCGCGCGAGGCCGAGCAATTGATCATGGACGGCATCAAGCGGGCCAAGGGTCCGCTGGCGCGGCGCAAGACCGACAAGGCCGCGAAGAAGGTCGCGAAGAAGAAGGCGACGAAGAAAGTGGCGAAGAAATAGGTGAAGGCGCGCGGCATTCTCTGAACGTTTCCTCCCCCCTTGTGGGGGAGGGTTAGGGAGGGGGGTATTGCGTAAATCCATGGCCTTGCCATGCACCCCCATCCTCGACCCCTCCCCACAAGGGGGAGGGGAGAAGAGCATTCATCTCCCGCCCTTGATGCCCGGATAATTCGCCACCTTCAACAGCCGCGCCAGATGTGCGGTGTTCGAGGCGAGCATGGCGTTCCACTTCGCCACCACGTCGGGCGCGGTCTTGAACTCCTTGTAGTCTTTCGAGCCCATCGCCTCGCCGACCCAGTAAGTCGGCCCGCCGGACGGCACGGTGAAACCGACTTCCAGCAACGCCGACAAAATCTCGGCGGCGCAGTGATGCGCGCCGTCTTCGTTGCCGACGATGGCGCAGATCGCGACCTTGCCATAGGACGGCATGCGGCCGCGCTCGTCCTTCTGGTCGATGAAAGCGTCCATGCGCTCAAGCACGCGCTTGGCGATGCTCGACGGCTGGCCGAGCCAGATCGGCGAGCCGATGACCAGAATGTCGGCGGCCAGCACTTTCTTTAACAATGCAGGCCAGGCGTCGCCTTTGCCTTCGTCATTGCTGACGCCCGGCTTGATGTCGTGATCGGCGGCGCGCACGATCTCGCCCTCGACATCGTGCCTGGCCAGTTCCGTGAACAGTTGCTCCAGCAGCACTTCGGTCGATGACGATTTTCCGCTTGGCTTCAGCGTGCAGTTCAGCCCGAGCGCTTTAAGGGAAGCGGCCATGGGTTCTTCCATGTTGACCGCTTAGCTTTCCGCGCCGCGGGTAAAGGCGCGCACATTGGCGGCGGCGGGATGCGGCTCGGGCGACGCCGGCGCCAGCGGCGCGGCATTCTTGTCCGGCTCCGGCTTGCGCCGGCCCAGCGTCCAGTTGAATTGCAGGCGGACTTCCGGGTTCGGCACCGTCCAGCAGGCGCCGTCCTTGTCCATGAACACCACCCACATCAGGTCGTGCTCCGGCCCGTAATCGATGACGAAATGCGCCCAGCCCTGACCTTTGACCGTGTCGAGGGCGAGCGGCGGATTGAGTTGGGTAATCATGCGACTGCGGGCCCAATGATGCGGTGAAACCGTACCGCTAACGGCGCAACCGCCCGGTCGGTTCCCTCAGGCGCCGGCGCTTTCGGCGCGGCCTCATCAATCCAGCGCGAGCGGCATCCATTTGATGGCCGCATTGAACATCGCGGCGCGGACGCGATTGACCGAATAGGGCAGGCCGTAGAGCCGCAGGGTGTTCTTGTCGTAGCCCTGCACGACGACGACATCGGCGGCGACCTCGCCGCGCAGCGCTAATCTATCGCGCATGCGCGCGGCGATCGTATCGGCCTCCTCGAACTCGATGAAGGCTTCGTTGACGCGCACGACATAGATTGCCGTTCGCGGCGTTTCCCGCACCGTGCCGTAGGTCAATCGTTGCGACATGCGTTGCGTCCTAAAGAAACGACGCGCCGTTTCCCGGGACTTCCCAAGAAACGGCGCGCCGTTATTGCTTGCGCTAGAAAATCTTGATCGCGCTTTCCAGCGTCTTCCACACGCCCCAGGCCAGCGGGATGCCGACGAAGGCCCAGAACAGCGCCGCCTTGGCGTCGAACCCGCCAAAACCGATGCCGTAGGAGCCGCCATGCGTAGCGTTCTGGGCGCTCGCCGCCTGCAGCCTGGCGACTTCTTCCGCGCTCATATTCCACTTCGCATCGACCGGCTTGATCAGGTAATTGCAGATCAATCCGATGACCAGCATGCCGGCCAGAATATAGAGCGTGTAGTCGTAGAGATGATCGCGCGGCACGCCGGCGGCGAGTTGCGCTTCGCGGATGTAGTTGACCACCACCGGACCGATGATGCCGGCGGTCGACCACGCGGTCAGCAGGCGACCGTGAATGGCGCCGACGAACTGCGTGCCGAACATGTCGGCGAGATAGGCCGGCACGGTGGCAAAGCCGCCGCCATACATCGACAGAATGATGCAGACCGCGCCGACGAAGATCGCCTTGGAGCCGATATTGGCCGACCACGGCATCAGGAGGTAGCAGGCGATGCCGAGCAGGAAGAACGTGTAGTAGGTGTTCTTGCGGCCGATATGGTCGGACAGCGACGCCCAGAAGAAGCGGCCGCCGATGTTGAACAGCGACAGCAGACCGGCGAAGCCGGCGGCGATGCCGGCGATGACGACCTTCTGACTTGCGTCGAGCGCGTTGAAGCCGAGTTCGGGATGACCGATCAGCTTGCCGGCGAAGATTTCCTGCAACATCGGCGAGGCCATGCCGATGACGCCGATGCCGGCGGAAACGTTCAGGGTCAACACCCACCAGATCAGCCAGAACTGCGGCGTCTTGTGCGCGTCACGCAGATGAACGTTGTGTTCCGAGATCATCGTGTTGGTCTTGGCCGGCGCGACCCAGCCTTCGGGCCGCCAGTTCGGCGGCGCGACGCGGTAGCCGAAGGCGCCAATCATCATGAAGACGAAATAGATCGCCGCCATGGCCAGGAAGGTCTGCCAGACGCCGACATCGGTCGCGGTCTTGAAAGTGTTCATCAAGAGGTTTGCCAGAGGCGCACCGATCATCGCGCCGCCGCCGAAGCCCATAATGGCCATGCCGGTCGCCATGCCGCGGCGGTCGGGGAACCACTTCACCAGCGTCGAGACCGGCGAGATGTAGCCGAGGCCGAGGCCGAGGCCGCCGATCACGCCGGAGCCGAGCCACAGGATCCAGAGTTGATGGGTGATGACGCCGATAGCGCCCAGCACGAGGCCGCCGCACCATAACACGGTGGCGGCGACGCCGGCCTTGCGCGGGCCGGAACGTTCGACCCAGCCGCCGAACACGGCGGCGGAGATGCCGAGGAAGACGAAGAACAAAGTGTACATCCAGCCGAGGCTGGCGACGCGCCAGTCACAGGTGGTGGTGAACAATTCCGTCGCCAGCGACATATCGGGGCAGGCTTTCGACGCGGTCACGCCGATGGCGCGCGACAACGGCAGCCAGAACACGCTGAAGCCGTAGGCCATGCCGATACAGAGATGGATACAGAGCGCCGCCGGTGGCACCAGCCAGCGATTGAAGCCCGGTTTGGCGATGGTGTGCTCGCGGTCGAGGATGCCGAGTGAGCCGCCGCTTTGGCCGATTGATTGTCCGATTGCCGTCATGCGTTTCCCCTGGATGCTGCGCTTTTTGCGCAATTTTTCGCTAAACGACAGTGTCGGCAGCGATCCATTGAATCAATCGCGTGATAGCTATCGGGCGATAGGCTTAGGCTATTCAGGCATAGGGGTGAACTATGGCCCGGGCTAATCGGTGAGTGTCGGCGCCACGCGCCGCGCCACGTCCACCAGCGCCGTCGTCGTCGGTGTCATCGGTTCCCGCTTGGGAACGACAAGCCCGATCGTTTGCACCGCGTCCGGTTCGGTGATGGGAATCGCACGGATCGTGTCGGTTAATCCCAATGTCGCGGCGATCTTGGCCGGCATCACGCTGGCCCAGCGCCCGGTCCGCACATGCGAGTACAGCAGGATCATCGAATCAGACTCGAGAGTCGGACGCGATTCGCCGCCGGCGCTCTCGATCAAACGATCGATAATGCGCCGGTTCTGCATGTCCGGCGTCAAGAGACACAGCGGCACTTGCGCCACCTCTGCCCAGGTCACGCTGTCGCGGTCGCCGAGCGGCGCATCGGCCGAGGTCAGCAGGCGGTAATGCTCATGATAAAGCGGCACCATCGTCACGCGGCCGAGCGGCTCGTTCTCGACATAGGTGATGCCGGCGTCGATCTCGAGATTTTCCAGGAGTTCGAGAATCTCGACCGACGTGCGCGAGTAGATGGTGAACTGCACATTGGGATGGCGCCCGCGATACGGCGTCGTCAGCGCCGCGACCATCGCCAGCGCGGTCGGAATCGCGGCGATGCGCAGGCGGCCGGACAGGCCATGGCGCAGCGAATTGATCTCCTCGCGCATGTTGCGGGTGTCGCCGACGATGCGCCGCGCCCAGTCCAGCACCCGTTCGCCCTCGGGCGTGAAGCCCTGAAAGCGCGAGCCGCGCCGCACCAGCAGGACGCCCATCTGTTCCTCGATTTGCTTCACCCCGGCCGACAAAGTCGGCTGGGTAACGCCGCAAGACTCGGCAGCGCGGCCGAAATGCTTCTCACGGGCCAGCGCCAGCAGGAATTCGAGTTTGTCAATCACGCCAATAACCTTGTCTATTCAGAGACTTAGACACGACCGCCGCGGCCTCGTTGGGCAAAAAATGGGCACCAAACACATTATCATTGATAGTTTTTGCCTATCAACCCATGGGGATGACGGCATTGCGCCTAGGCTGGAACGCCTTCAAAAAGATGCGCAAGGGAGACGGCAATGAACATGCACAATCCGCCGCAAAATGGCGGTAACGGCCAACCGCCGCAGAACGGCGGCAATGGCCATGGTGGCGGCAAGGGTAAAGGCGCGGGCCGCCGCAAATCCGGACGCACGCCGAAGGGCCGCCAGATCGACCCGGCCGCGCTCGCCGACGTGCAGGCCTTGCTCACCGACCGGCCGCGCCGCCGCGATCTCCTGATCGAACATCTTCATCTCATCCAGGACCATTACGGCCATATCTCCTCAGCCCATCTGGCCGCGCTCGCGCATGAAATGAAAATGGCGCAGGCTGAGGTCTATGAAGTCGCGACGTTCTACGCGCATTTCGATGTCGTGAAGGACGGGCCGCCGCCGCCGCCGCTCACCATCCGCGTCTGCGATTCATTGTCCTGCGCTATGGCCGGCGCCGAGAAGCTTTTGGCGACGCTGCCCGGCGCGCTCGGCAAGGATGTGCGCGTGGTGCGCGCGCCCTGCATGGGCGCCTGCGACCGCGCGCCGGTCGCCGCCGTCGGTCATGTGCAGACGTTCCACGCCACGGTCGATAACCTTGCCGCGGCGGCGAAAGCAAAGCCTCATGCGCATGCCTGGCATCCGACAACCGATTTCGCCGCCTACCGAAAAGCCGGCGGCTATGCGCTGCTGCAAGACGTTCTCGCCGGCAAGCGCACGCGCGACGAACTGATCAAGATCGTCAGCGATGCCGGCCTGCGCGGTCTCGGCGGCGCCGGCTTCCCGACCGGGCGCAAGTGGACCTTGGTGCGCGCCGAACCGGCGCCGCGCCTGTTCGCCGTCAATTGCGACGAAGGCGAGCCGGGCACTTTCAAGGATCGCTATTACCTTGAGATCGATCCGCATCGCTTCATCGAAGGCATGCTGCTCGCCGCTTATGTCGTCGAAGCCGCCGACACTTATCTTTACGTGCGCGACGAGTATCCGGAAATCCGCCTGATGCTGGCCGAGGAAGTCACCAAGGTCGAAGCCGCGGGTCTGATGCCGCACACCAAGATTCATCTGCGCCGCGGCGCCGGCGCTTATATCTGCGGCGAAGAATCGGCGATGATCGAATCGATCGAAGGCAAACGCGGTCTGCCGCGCCATCGCCCGCCCTATCTGGCGCAGGTCGGCCTGTTCGGCCGCCCGACCCTGGAGCAGAATGTCGAGACTTTGTACTGGATCCGCGATCTCATCGAGCGCGGCCCGGAATGGTTCATCAAGCAGGGCCGCCGCGACAAGAAGGGCTTCCGCAGCTATTCGGTCTCCGGCCGCGTGAAGAATCCCGGCGTCAAGCAGGCGCCGGCCGGCGTCACCATCAACGAACTGATCAACGAATTTTCCGGCGGCATGCTCGACGGCCACACGCTCAAGGGCTTCCTGCCCGGCGGCGCGTCCGGCGGCATCTTCGCGCCGAACATGGCCGACCTGCCGATGGACTTCGGCACCTTCGAACCCTATGGCGGTTTCGTCGGCTCGCATGCCGTCGTCATTCTGTCCGACAAGGACGACATGAAGGCGGTCGCGCTCAACCTGCTGAAGTTCTTCGAGGATGAATCCTGCGGCCAGTGCACGCCGTGCCGCGCCGGCACCGAGAAGGCCGTCAAGCTGATGGCGCAGGGGCCGTGGAACGTCGAACTCCTGAATGAGTTGGCGACATTGATGCGCGACGCCTCGATCTGCGGCCTCGGCCAGGCCGCGCCGAACCCGCTGCTCAGCGTGTTGAAGTACTTCCCCGAGGAACTGACGAAACCGCTAGGGACTTGGTGAACTTATGAGCGACAGCAACACGCCGAAAACCTTCTTCATCGACGGCCACGAGATCGACATCCGCGAGGGCGAGTCGATCTTCCGCGCCGCGCGCCGGCTCGACATCAAGCTGCCGCATCTGTGCTATTCGCCGAAGCCCGGCTACCGCGCCGACGGCAATTGCCGCGTCTGCATGGTCGAGATCGAGGGCGAGCGCGTGCTGGCCGCGTCCTGCATCCGCACGCCCAATCCGGGCATGAAGGTCACCACCGACAGCCATCGCGCGAAAACCGCGCGCAAGATGGTTGCCGAACTGCTGGTCACCGATCAGCCGGCGATGGAAGTCGCGCACGACACCGATAGCGAATTCTGGAAAACCGCCAAGCGGCAGAATGTCGAAGCCGGCCGCTTCCCCAAGCGCGAGCGCGAAGCGGTGCCGGCGCCGGATCGTTCGCATCCAGCGATGGCGGTCAATCTCGACGCCTGCATCCAGTGTAATTTGTGCGTGCGCGCCTGCCGCGAAGTCCAGGTCAACGACGTCATCGGCATGGCCGGCCGCGGTCACCTCGAAAAGATCGTGTTCGATTTCGACGACCCGATGGGCGCGTCGACTTGCGTCGCCTGCGGCGAATGCGTGCAGGCCTGCCCGACCGGCGCGCTGATGCCGGCGACCATGGTCGATGAGAACAACATCTATCTCGGCAAGCCCGACCGCACGGTTGACTCGGTCTGCCCCTATTGCGGCGTCGGCTGCCAGCTCACCTACCAGATCAAGAACGACAAGATCGTCGCCGTCACCGGCCGCAACGGCCCGGCCAACGAGAACCGTCTCTGCGTCAAGGGCCGCTTCGGCTTCGACTATGTCAGCAATCCGCAGCGCCTGTTGAAGCCGATGATCCGCAAGGACGGCGTGCCGAAAGTCGCGCACGAGGAGATCGATCCGTCCAATCCATGGACGCATTTCCGCGAAGCCACCTGGGAAGAGGCGCTTGACCGCGCCGCCGACGGCTTGAAGAAAATTCGCGACCGCGACGGCCCCGATGCGCTCGCTGGCTTCGGCTCGGCCAAAGGCTCGAACGAAGAGGCCTACCTGTTCCAGAAGCTGGTGCGTACCGGTTTCGGCACCAACAATGTCGATCACTGCACGCGGCTGTGCCACGCCTCGTCGGTGTCGGCGCTGCTCGAGGGCGTCGGCTCCGCCGCCGTCACCGCGACCTTCAACGAAGTGAAGAACTCGGAGCTGATCATCGTCATCGGCGCCAACCCGACCGAGAACCATCCGGTCGCCGCGACCTTCTTCAAGCAGGCGGCCAAGAAAGGCGCCAAGCTGGTCATCATGGATCCGCGCGGCACGGCGATGAAGCGCCACGCCTGGAAAATGATGCAGTTCAAGAACGGCACCGACGTGGCGATGCTCAACGCCATGCTCAACGTCATCGTCACCGAGAAGCTGTACGACCAGCAATATATCCAGACCTATGTCGAAGGCTTCGACGCGTGGGCGGAAAACATCAAGGACTTCACGCCGGAGGAAATGGAGCCGATCTGCGGCATTCCGGCCGACACACTTCGCGAAGTCGCCCGCGCCTATGCGCGCGCCGAGAGCTCGATCATCTTCTGGGGCATGGGCGTGTCGCAGCACACGCACGGCACCGACAATGCGCGCTGCCTGATCGCGCTGGCGCTCATCACCGGCCAGATCGGCCGTCCCGGCACCGGCCTGCATCCCTTGCGCGGCCAGAACAACGTGCAGGGCGCGTCGGATGCCGGCCTGATCCCGATGTTCTTCCCCGATTACAAGTCGGTGGAAAATCCGGAAATCCGCGCGCTCTATGAGGCCAAGTGGGGCGTCAAACTGCCGCCGAAGCGCGGCAAGACCGTCGTCGAGATCATGGACGCGGTGCATGCCGACGAGATCAAGGGCATGTATGTCGAGGGCGAAAACCCGGCGATGTCCGATCCCGATCTCAACCATGCGCGTCAGGCGCTGGCGCATCTCGAACATCTCGTCGTGCAGGACCTGTTCCTCACCGAGACCGCGATGTATGCCGACATCGTCCTGCCCGCGTCAGGCTGGCCGGAAAAGGACGGCACCGTCACCAACACCAATCGACAGGTGCAGATGGGCCGCGCCGCGCTGCCGCTGCCGGGCGATACGCGCCAGGATCTCTGGATCATTCAAGACATCGCCAACCGCATGGGCTGCGGCTGGACCTACAAGCACGTCGGCGAGGTATTCACCGAAATGGCGTCGATGATGCCGGCGCTCGCCAATATTTCATGGGACCGCGTCGAGCGCGAAAGCGCCGTCACTTATCCGACCGCCGGCCCGGACATTCCCGGCCGCGACGTCGTGTTCGAGGACGGCTTCCCGCGTCCGGGCGGCTTCGCCAAACTGGTCGCGACCAAGCTGCAGCCGCCGAACGAAGTGCCGGATCTCGATTATCCGTTCATTCTCTCGACCGGCCGCCAGCTCGAGCATTGGCACACCGGCTCGATGACCCGCCGCACCAAAGTGCTCGACGCGCTGGAGCCGTCGGCGATCGCGCAGTTGTCGCGCGGCACGATCGAGAAGCTCGGCATTCAGCCCGGCGATATGGTGAAAGTGTCGACGCGGCGCGGCGAGGTCGAACTGCAATCGCGGCAGGACGACGCCATTCCGGACGGTGTGGTGTTCATTCCGTTCGCTTACGTCGAAGCGGCGGCGAACATCCTGACCAATCCGGCGCTCGATCCGTTCGGCAAGATTCCGGAATTCAAGTTCTGCGCCGCCAAGGTCGAGAAGGCGGTGCCGCGCAGCGAAGCGGCGGAGTAGGGCAGCCGTCGTCGCCCCGCGAATGCGGGGCGCGGCACACCGACAATCGGCAACCTCGGCCGTTCAGCCGCGCACACGCGAACGCGACAGAAGCAATCCGCTGGTCTGCTTGTTCTGCGGCACGTCGGTCTTCGACGGCTGAGCCGCGGCGACCTTGCGGACCGGCGCAAAGGCCGCCTCGAGCTGGGCGTCGAAGGAATTCTTCCTAGCTTCAAGCTGGGCGCCCAACTCGGAGCGCGCCTTGTCCCAATCGCCATTCTTGACGAAAATCTTGTTCACGAAAACCTCCACACGGCTGATCCCTGGGGTCAGTCTGCCGTGAGCCCCTTAAAACAGCCCCTGCGGGATCGTTAAAATTTTACCGGACCCGCCGGGTTTGCCGGATTCCTCTCGTTAAATTATTGACGTCGCTCGTTTTTAGCCACTCAAAAAAACTCATAGAGATCGAGGAAATGGCGCGCTTTGGCGGCGTCCCAATGGCTGACGCCGCAGGCGGCGAGGAACCCGGCGCCCGCCTGCGGCCCGCGATGCGCGACGATGTCGGCCTGCAGCAGCGCCAGATCGGTATAGCGGTCGCCACGGCCCGCATTGCCGCAGTCGATAAAGCCGCATGCGCCGCTGTCGTCGACGATGATGTTGCCGAGCGTCAGGTCGCCGTGCAGGACGACGACGTCCTCATGCGGCGGCGCGGCACGCAGGCGCCGCAGCAGCTCGGCCGGCGCGGTGTTCCGGTTGCGCGGTTCGAACTCGGCCGGGTCGATGGCGCCGGCATCGACGGCGGCCTGCGCGCGGGCGAGCCGTGCGTCGAGCGTCTCGTCGAATGGGCAATCGGCGGCCGGCAGCGCGTGCAAGGCGTTGACGGCGCGCGCCAGCGCCACGATCAGGCGCGGTGTCGCAAGCGCGCTGACGTCGGCTGGCGCGCCGGCGACGGTCGTCATCAGCACGGCCACGCTTGCTGCCCGATCGTCGATCGCCAGCACCGCCGGCACGGCGATGCCGCGTGCCCCAAGCCACTGTGTGCGGGCAATTTCGTCACGCAAGGCGATGGCGGCGGCATCGACCGCCACTTTCACATAGCGCGGTGCCTGACCTTTCTGGATAGCGCGGAAGACGCCGGCGCCACTCATGCCGGTTGTCACCGGCTCCAGCGCGATCGCGGCGGCGCTGTCGTGCCGGGTGAGCAGGTCACAAGCGAGGGCTTCGGCGGAGATATTCATGCGGCACCATAGCGGGTATCTATCGTCCCTGCTTCCACTGTCGTCCCCGCTCACCCCCGCGAAGGCGGGGGGCCAGGCTTCGGCCAAGAACTGGATGCCCGCCTGCGCGGGCATGAGCGGAATTTGTGGGTTCGGACCGAAAATCCCCCTTGACTGTTTAAATACCTAGGACTATATACACGTAATCCCGTCCCAACTCACGAGGGGCGTTTGATCAGCGTCGTCAGATGCTGGGGCGGGGAGCGGTGGCCGGACGGGGCGTTGGAGATGCGACGCAAACACCCGATCGGCGGTCCAAGCCGCTTGGTCCCGATGCGCCAGCCGCGCATCACTGGGGCGAAAGTGCGCCTTCGCGCGCGCTGTCTCATGCAATAGCCGGGATTCCACCGGCCGGAGCCAGAGGCGGTGGCGAGAAGCGCATGGAAACCCCGCAGCGGTGGATAGGCATGTCCTAAAGCAAGAGGAAGCCTGAAAAGGTCAGTCCACCGGGGGTCAAGCGGAGCAAACCTATAAACACCGCGCGCGGAGCGCCGGGAGATCCGGCAGTTTCGTGGTGACTAACCTGCGTACTTGTTTAGCAACTTACGCAGGGCTGCGGGGCGGTTGTGGCCCCGGCGTTCCGCGCGCCCTCGTTCTTAGAGGACGCAACGAGAATGCGAGATCAAGCGACGGCCTGCCCGGGGCCGCAAAGAATACGGGCGATGACGCGCGTGCGGGCTTTGCTTCTTTTCCCTCTCCCCGCTCTTTGCGGGGAGAGGTGGCCCGCCGAAGCCCGAAGGGCGAAGGCGGGTCGGTGAGGGGCCGCTTTTGAACAAGCGGCAAACTCGCCCCTCACCCGGCTCGCGCCAAATGGCGCTTCGCCACCCTCTCCCCGTAAGAACGGGGAGAGGGAAGAAATTTCAATGCAACGTCCTTGTCTCTTCCCCGACCACCCGCAAGCACATCGTGCCGATCAATGCCGCGCGCGCGGCTTCCGCTTCGCGCAACGCCGCGTCGGTCTCATCCCAGGTCGTGGCATTGGAGCCGAGCAGCACGACGCCGCCGAGCATCGCGGCGACGGTGCCGGTAAAAGCGGTGACATCGAGAGTGAGAACGCCGATCAGCGCCAGCACGAACCATAGCGCGCCGAAGCCGATGGCGATTTTCGCGGCGAGTGAAATTTTGGCGCAGCGCGCCAGTTGCTCGGTCAGCGCCTCGATCCGCGCTTCCAGGCGAACGATCTCGTGCTGGGCGGTGCCGTCATCCATCCGCGTCGCGGTCCGAATTCGTCGCCGTTCAAGCCGGCTTCTTGTCCTTGAAATAAGGCTCGACCGTGCCGGTCAGCTTGATGGTCAGCGGATTGCCGTAGCGGTCCTTGGCATTGCCGGCGGCGACGCGGACCCAGTTTTCACTGACGCAGTATTCCTCGACATTGGTTTTCTCGACGCCCTTGAAGCGGATGCCGACGTCGCGTTGCAGCACCTCGCCATTGAAGAAGGGGCTGCGCGGATCGATGCTGAGCCGGTCGGGCAGGGTGTCGGCGGTCTGGGGATCGGTTTTGCTGTCTGACATGGCGCCTTGTCTCACAGGGCCAAGGGCGATGGCAAGCAGGCTTGCCGCCCCGTTCCCGCCGTTTTTACCGCATGGTATGGTTGCCGGACCCCGGGGTCTCGCGCCCGGCGAGGGCGGGTTTTCCCGGGCTTTCGCAACGAGAGGCACAACGATCATGCGGCATGTCTTGAGCGGAACGGTTGTCGGGGCTGTCTTGCTGGCAGCGGTTTCCGGCGCACTGGCCAAGCCGGCCTATGTGGCCTCGACCGTCAACCTGCGCGCGGCGCCCGGCACCACCAGCGAGATCGTCGGCAAAATCCCGAGCGGCAGCCTGGTCGATGCCGGCGAGTGCAGTGAAGGCTGGTGCGCCATCACCTGGCAGGACAAGAACGGCTTTGCCATTCAGAGCGCGCTCGACCTGAGCGGCAAGGTGCCGCAGCGTCGCACGGTGCGCCGCCCGGTCTATGGTCCGGACGAAATCGAAGAGCCGCCGATTTATGTCGAGGTGCCGCCGCCGCCATATTACGAGCGGCCCTATTATTACGGCCGGCCTTATTATTACGGGCGGCCCTGGCGTCATCGCTGGTAGCCGCGCGGGCGTCGCGCCGGTTTTATTCGGGGCGGGCGCCGAGCATCCATGCCAGCGCCAGCGTTGCCGCATAGGCGACAATCGCGACCGGCACGGCGATGTAGAGGGGTTGTGCCAGCCCCTGCTGGAGACCGAGCACGACGGCGGTGCCGACACCGATCGCCAGCATGCGGACGTAGGGGTTGCTGCGATACATTCTGGCGCTAATTCTTCTTTTTCGCGGCGTCCGGCGACGGCGTCGGGTTGCGCATATTCGCCCATGGATCGACCGGCGCTTCGGCGCCGTCCTTGCGGGTCCGGTCCATCGTATTGCGGTATTGCTTGTCGACCGCTTCGCTTGCCTTGGCTTCGGCCTTTTCCGAATCGCTCATGACGCTGTACGGCTTGCGCTGGGCCATAGCCGGCGCGGCCAGAATGGCCAGTAATGCGGTCGCGATGATCAGCCGTTTCACGGCGCGTCCTCCGTCGCTTTTATTGCTTGTCAGGCTATCACGCCGGGGCACCGCGCTCAATGCGATGAAATCCTTGCGCAATTGCCCGCAAGCCCGGATATGGCTATGTATCTGGATCGTTTCCGTCCAAATCAAGGCAATGGGGCGGCGGGCCGCGAAAGGCCGACAGCAGAGGGTTTTACAGGAATGTCGCTTTCCCATCACGCGGCCGAAACGGCAGGTCCCGGTCTGGCGCGTCACGACTGGACCCGCGCGCAAGTGCGCGCTTTGTTCGAGCTGCCGTTCCCCGATCTGATGTATCAGGCGGCGACCGTGCACCGGCAGAATTTCGATCCCACCGAGGTGCAGATTTCCACCTTGCTGTCGATCAAGACCGGCGGCTGTCCGGAAGACTGCGCCTATTGCCCGCAGGCGGCGCGCTACGACACCGGCGTCAAGGCCGAGAAGCTGATGGCGCTCGACGTCGTGCTCAAGGAAGCCGCGGCGGCGAAGGCCGGCGGCGCGTCGCGCTTCTGCATGGGCGCGGCCTGGCGCTCGCCGAAGGACCGCGACATCGAAAACGTCTGCGCCATGGTCGAAGGCGTCAAGGCGATGGGGCTGGAGACCTGCGCCACGCTCGGCATGCTCAACCGCGAGCAGGCGGCGCGTCTTAAGGAATCCGGCCTGGATTATTACAATCACAACCTCGATACGTCGCCGGAGTTCTACGGCGAGATCATCACCACGCGCACCTATGAGGATCGCCTCGATACGCTCGACCATGTCCGCAACGCCGGCATCAATGTCTGCTGCGGCGGCATTGTCGGCATGGGCGAAAATCTCGCGGATCGCGTCGGCATGATCGCGACTTTGGCCTCGTTGCCGCAGCATCCGGAAAGCGTGCCGATCAACATGCTGGTGCAGGTCGAGGGGACGCCGCTGGCCGACAAGGTTGCTCCGTTAGATCCGCTGGATTTCGTCCGTACGATCGCGGTGGCGCGCATTTGCATGCCGGCCTCGATGGTGCGGCTGTCGGCCGGGCGCGAGGACATGAGCGAGGAGACGCAGGCGCTGTGTTTCCTGGCCGGCGCCAATTCGATTTTCTACGGCCCGAAATTGCTCACCACGCCGAACCCCGGCCGCGACAGCGACATGAAGCTCTTGGACAAGCTGGGCTTGCGGGCGATGGACTAGCGCTTTCGCGGCTCAAGCGAAGCTGCGCACCACGGCGAAGCCGGCGAATAATCCCGCGATCGACAACGCCACGGACGCCACGACGTAGATCGCGGCGGCGCTGACCTCGCCGCGCTCATAGAGCAGAGCGGCATCGAGCGAGAACGCCGAGAAGGTGGTGTAGCCGCCGAGAATGCCGGTGGTGAGAAACAGCCGCCAGTGCTGGCTGGCGTCGCCCTTGAAAGCGAAATAGGCGGCGATCAATCCCATCAACAAAGAGCCGGTGATGTTGATCATTAGGGTGCCATAAGGGAAGGCGGTGCCGAAGGTCCGGGCGCTGGCCAGGTTGATGCCGTGACGCAACGCCGCACCCAGGCCGCCGCCGAGAAAAACGATCAAATAAGCCATGGCCTTCACCCTCTATTGGCACCCTTTAAGCAGCAAAAGCTCCTGTCTGGCCGGGGTCAACAGGACCGGCCGCAAGACATCTTGACATCCCCAGGCTTTCTCAATTACTGGGAGTGAACGTTCATTCTCATTTTGACGCATTGCACAAATCGCGCCCTGGTCCGCCTTTAACCGGCGGACCGGCTCAACACCTGCCGGGACGCCATGCTGGAAACCAAAGCCCAACGCCAATCCGATCGCCGGGCCGAAATTCTCGATGCCGCCGAGCGTTGCTTTGCTCGTGCCGGCTTCCATCGCGCCTCGATGCAGGACATTTGCGGCGAAGCCGCGATGAGCCCGGGCAATCTGTATCGCTACTTTCCGTCCAAAGAGGCTTTGATCGCCGGCATATGCGAGCGCAACCGCGCCGAGGCGGTGGCGAGCTTCGCCTTGGTCGACCAAGCGCCGGAATTCTTCGAGGGGCTTGCCGGTCTGGCGCGCCATCATCTGGTTGATCGGACCGAGGACGAAGTCGCTTTGTGCGCCGAGATCATGGCCGAGAGCCGCCGGCATCCGGACATCGCCCAGCTCTATCAGGGTATCGAAAAAGACATTCGCGACCGTATCGCCGGCTTGCTGAAGCAAGCGGCGGGTCGTGACGAAATCCGCAATGACCTCGATCTCGATGCCGCCGCCAGTGTGTTGATGCTACTCGGCGACGGCATGTCCTGGCGCCGGTCGGTCGATCCCAGTTTCGACGCCGAAAAAGTCCTGCCGCTCATCCTGGCCATGGTGCGCGGTTTGTTGGCCAAGCCCGATCGTGACGCGCCTGCGCATGGAGCAAAATCATGATGAAATCCAGCCGCCTCACCGCCGTCGGCATGGTCGCCGCCGCTGTACTCTGGATTGCTTCCGGTCATCTGCTGCCGCATGACAGCGCCGAGGGCGAAGCCGCCATCCGGGCCAACGAAGCGAAATCGCAGCCGCTGTTTCGTGTCGCGGTCACGCCGGCGACGATCGCGCCGCATAGTCCGACGCTGACTTTGTCCGGCCGCACCGAAGCCGATCGCAAGGTCGCGGTCACGGCGCGCACCGGCGGCGTGCTCACTGAATTGCGCGTCAAGCGCGGCCAGCAGGTCAAGCAGGGCGATATTCTCGCCGTTCTGTCCGACGATGCGCGGCTGGCGCAGGTCGCGCAGGCCGAAGCTTTGGTCGATCAACGCAAGGCCGAGCTTGAGGCCAAACGTACGCTGATTTCGAGCGGCGCCCTGCCCAAACTCGATCTGGTCAATCTTGAATCGATGTACAAGTCCGCCGAAGCCGCGCTCGGCGTCGCGCGTGCCGAACTCGACCGCAGCATCGTGCGCGCGCCCTGGGCCGGCGTGATTACCGATGTGCCGGCGGAAGTCGGTGGCGCCGCCTTCTCGATGGCCGGCAAGGAGATCGCGACCTTGGTCGCGCTCGATCCGATGCTGGCGGTGGTCGAGGTGTCGGAACGCAAGCTTGCCGGCATCAAGGTCGGCGAGACGGCGGAAGTGCGCCTCGTCACCAATCAGACCGTCACCGGCCGCGTGCGCTACGTGTCTAGTTCGGCGAGTGCGACGACGCGCACCTATCGCGTCGAAGTCGAGATGGCCAACGCCGACGGCAAGATTCCGGACGACATCACCGCCGAGGTGATCGTGTCGCTGAAGGCGATCCCGGCGACCAAAGCGCCGCGTTCGGCGCTGACCATTTCTTCGGCCGGCGATATCGGCGTGCGGGTGGTCGGCGATGGCGACGTCGTGCAGTTCGTGCCGGTGAAAATCGTCGAGGACCAGCAGGATACAATGTGGCTGTCCGGCATTGCGGACGGAGCGCGCGTCATCGTGCGCGGTCAGGACTTCGTCCGCGAGGGCCAGAAGGTCGCGACCGTCGATGCGGCGACCGAACGCGCCGAGAAATGATCCAGATATGACCGGTTTCATCAACTACGCCATCACACATGCGCGCCTGACCTTGGCGACGCTCGCCTTCCTGCTGCTGGCGGGACTGGTCGCCTATGTCTCGATCCCGAAGGAAGCCGAGCCGGACGTCAAGGTGCCGATCATTTATGTGCAGCTCACGCAGCGCGGGATCAGTCCGGAAGACTCCGAACGCCTGCTGCTGCGCCCGGTCGAGACGCAGTTGAAGTCGGTGTCGAACGTCAAGGAAATGCGCTCGACCGGCTATGAAGGCGGCGGCTACGTGCTGCTCGAATTCGAGGCCGGCTTCAATTCCGATGCCGCGCTCGCCGATGTGCGCGCCAAGGTCGATCAGGCCAAGCACGATCTGCCGAAGGACGCCGACGAGCCGTCGGTGCAGGAAGTCAATCTTTCGCTCTATCCGGTGCTGGTGGTGACGCTCGCCGGCGAAGTGCCGGAGCGCACCTTGCTGCGCATTGCGCGCGACGCCAAGAACCAGATCGAGCAACAGCCCGGCGTGCTGAAGGCTGAATTGCGCGGCGCCCGTGACGAAGCGGTCGAAATCACCGCCGAGCCGATGCTATTGAAAAGCTACGGCATCTCGCTCGATCAACTGATCTCCGTTACGCAGAACTCGAACAGCCTGATCGCGGCCGGCGCGCTTGAGGGCGCCAGCGGCCGCTTCGCGGTCAAGGTGCCGGGGCTGATCGAAGAGCCGGAGGATATGCTGAAAATCCCGGTGACCTCGACCGCCGGCGCAACAGTGACGTTGGGCGATGTCGCTACGGTGCGGCCGACCTTCAAGGATTCGACCTCGATCACCCGCGTCAACGGCAAGCAGGCGATGACCATCGAGGTCTCCAAGCGCTCGGGCGCCAACCTGATCGAGACCGTCGACGGCGTGAAGAAGCAGGTCGCGCTAATGGAAAAGACCTGGCCGGAAGGCGTCAAGGTCGGCTTCACCCAGGACAAGTCCAAGCTCATTCGCCAGATGCTGGCCGATTTGCAGAACTCGGTGGCGACCGGCGTGCTGCTGGTGGCGGTGATTATCCTGTTTGCGCTGGGCTTCCGTGCCTCGCTGTTCATCGGCATTGCCATTCCGGCGTCGTTCCTCGCCGGCGTGCTCGGCCTGCAACTCGCCGGCCTGACCGTGAACATCGTCGTTTTGTTCTCGCTCATTCTCGCGGTCGGCATGCTGGTCGACGACGCCATCATCGTCTCGGAATTCGCCGAACGCCGCATGTCGGAAGGCATGCCGCCGAAGGAAGCCTATCGCTCCGCCGCCTCGCGCATGGCCGGCCCGGTCATCGCCGCGACTGCGACGCGCATCGCGGCATTCTCGCCTTTGCTGTTCTGGCCCGGCGTGGTCGGCCAGTTCATGAAATATATGCCGATCACCTTGATCGCGACTCTGTCGGCATCGCTCGCCGTGGCGCTGTTCTTCACGCCGACGCTTGGCGCGCTGCTCGGCCGCGCGTCGCCGGCGCCGCATGACGAGCGCGCCTCGGAGAGCGGGCTTTATATGCGCAGCGTCAAGTTCGCGCTGCATCGGCCCGGCCTGATCCTGAGCCTCGCGCTCGGTCTTCTCGTGGTCGTGGTCGGCGCCTATGGCAAGCTCGGCAACGGCGTCGAGTTCTTCCCGAGCGTCGAGCCGGATTACGGGCAGGTCATTGTCCATGCGCGCGGCAATCTTTCGCTCGACGAGAAGGACAAGACGTTGCGGCAGGTCGAGAAAGCCGTGCTGTCGACCGATGGCCTCAAGACGGTTTACACCCGCGTCGGCGAGCAGCCGCGCGGCTCGAACGAGATCACCGAAGACACGATCGGCGTCATCCAGTTCGAATTCGCCGACTGGCAGAAGCGTCCGGTCGCGCATGTCATCATGGACCAGATCCGCGACAAGACCCGCGACATCGCCGGCACTTTGGTTGAAGTGACCGCGCCGCGCGCCGGCCCGCCGACCGGCAAGCCGATCCAGGTCCAGCTCTCGGCGATCGATCCGACCAAGCTGCCGGCGGCTGCGAAAAAAGTCGCCGCGGCGCTGGCGACGTTGCCGGAAATCCGTGACCTCGACGACGGCCTGCCGTTGCCGGGGATCGACTGGAAGATCAAGGTCGACAAGGGCGAAGCCGCGAAATACGGCGCCAGTCTCGGCACCGTCGGCACCGCGGTGCAACTCGTCACTAACGGCGTGAAGGTCACCGAGTATCGTCCGTCCGACAACGACAAGGCTGTCGACATCATCGTGCGCTTTCCGGAAGAACGCCGCAGCCTCGGCCAGATCGACGAATTGCGCGTGCAGACGCCGGCCGGTTACGTGCCGATCGGCAATTTCGTCGTGCGCGAAGCGGCGCCGCGCGTCGGCTACATCAACCGCGTCAACGCCAATCGCGTGATGACGGTGTCGGCCAATATCGCCGACGGCGTGCAGAACGCGCTGGTGCAGAAAGCCGTGATCGAGCGCGTCTCGCAGACCGAGCTTGGCGACGGCGTCACTTTCAGGCTCAAGGGCGAGGACGAGGAGCGCAACAAAGCCGGCGCCTTCCTCGGCAAGGCCTTCGGCACCGCGCTGTTCCTGATCTTCGCGATCCTTTTGGCGCAGTTCAACCGCTTCATCTCGGTGGTGCTGGTGCTGTCCGCCGTGGTGCTGTCGACCATCGGCGTGCTGCTTGGCCTCATGATCATGGGACAGGCGTTCGGCGTCGTGATGACCGGCATCGGCATCATCGCCAATGCCGGCGTGATCGTGAACAACAACATCGTCCTGATCGACACCTACGACCGTCTGCGCCGTGAGGGGCAAAACGCCTACGACGCGATCATGGAAACCTGCCGCGAGCGCGCGCGTCCGGTGGTGCTGACGGCGGTGACCGCCATTCTCGGCGTGCTGCCGATCGCCTTCGGCATCAACCTCGACTTCATCGGCCGCGAAATCACGCATGGCGCGCCGGCGACGCAATGGTGGATCTCGTTGTCGACGGCGATCGTGTTCGGGCTCGGCTTCGCCACCATCCTGACCTTGATCGTGACGCCGGCGGCGCTGATGGGCATCGCCAATCTGGCCGTCCAAAAGGAAAAGTGGCTCGAGCGCTGGCGTGACTACCGCGCCACGCGCTGGCCGGCCTCGACGCCGGCGGAGTAAAGCGTTCGCCATTGCTTTGAGCGTTTCGTCATTGTTTTTGGCAAGTCCGCTGGCCGGGCCGGAATTCGTATGGAATCCGGCCGGGCGCGCGCGATTTAGTTAAGCGACTGAGATTACGAGACAATATTTTTATTTGCTGAAAATATAAGCAACTTTCCCCTTATTGTGTGCATTGGCACACGACTTGCTCCTTCTGGCTGGGGCATCGGCTCATCGCGCGGAAAAATTCCGCCGCGCCAGTCGAAAGGAAAGCCAGCCATGATCCAGCTTGCCGCTGAACCGACGCCGATCGCCCTCGATCCCGCGCGCACCGCGCTGGTCATCATCGATATGCAGCGCGACTTCCTCGAGCCGGGCGGCTTTGGCGAAAGCCTCGGCAACGATGTCAGCCTGCTGAAAGCCGCGGTCGAGCCGTGCCGGCAGGTGCTCGCCGCCGCGCGCAAAGCCGGCATGCTGGTGATCCACACCCGCGAGGGGCACGGCCCGGACATGAACGATGCGCCCCCGGCCAAGGTCGAGCGCGGTTCGCCGTCGAAGCGCATCGGCGATCCGGGGCCGATGGGGCGCATTCTGATTCAGGGCGAACCGGGTCACGACATCATCCCGGAGCTTTATCCGATTGCCGGCGAACCGGTGATCGACAAGCCCGGCAAGGGCGCGTTCTACGCCACCAATCTCGGCCTGATCCTGGCCAATCGCGCGATCGAAAATCTTCTGGTCTGCGGCGTCACAACGGAAGTCTGCGTCAACACCACGGTGCGCGAAGGCAACGATCGCGGCTTCCGCTGCGTCGTGCTGGCGGACTGCTGCGGTTCGTATTTTCCGGAGTTTCACAAGATGGGTCTGGCGATGATCAAGGCGCAAGGCGGCATCTTCGGCTGGGTCTCTGATTCGCAACAATTGCTGACAGCGATGTCGGCAACGCAAAGGGCGGCCTGATTAGTAACGCGCGGCTTCATCAATTCGATTCATCGTTCAATGGGGGAGTAAAGCAGATGGCAACGACAACGACTTTCAAACCGACACTCTGGACGCCGGGTGACTGGAACGCCTTCTTCGGCTTCGGCACCAATATTCTCGTCAACATGCTGGTGCTGACCGGCCTGTTGCGCTTCGTCATCAAGATGCCCGACTCCATCGTGTTCGGCCGCATCCTGCCGGCGCTCGGACTGATGATGTGCCTGAGCACTTTCTACTACGCTTATCTTGCTTACGACTTGGCGAAGAAGACCGGCCGCAGCGATGTCTGCGCCATGCCATCCGGCGTGTCGGTGCCGCATATGTTTATCGTCACTTTCGTCATCATGCTGCCGATCGCTTTAACGACCGGCGACCCGATCAAAGGCTGGGAAGCTGGCCTCGTCTGGGTGTTCTTCCAGAGCTTCATCCTGATGATCGGCGGCTTCATTGCCCCCTTCATCCGCAAGGTGACGCCGCGCGCCGCGCTGCTCGGTACGCTCGCCGGCGTGTCGATCACTTTCATCTCGATGCGGCCAGCGCTGGAAATGTTCATGACGCCGGTCATCGGCCTGACCTGTTTCGCCATCATCATGGTGAGCTGGTTCGGCGGCTACAAATATCCGAAGAACATTCCGGCCGGCCTGGTCGCTATCGCGGTCGGCATGCTGATCGCCTGGGGCTCGACACTGTTCGGCGCCGGCGTCGGCGGCGTCAGCGTTGCCGGCGTCAAGGCGGCATTCTCCAGCTTCGGCTTCTCGGTGCCGCTGCCGGCGATCGATCATGTGTTCTCCGGCTTCAACTATCTCGGCGTCATCCTGGTCACCGCCATTCCCTACGGCATCTACGATCTGGTCGAGGCGATGGACAACGTCGAGTCCGCTGAAGCCGCCGGCGATCATTACCCGACCACCCGCGTGCTGACCGCCGACGGCGTCGTCAGTCTGATCGGCTGCCTGATGGGCAATCCGTTCATCAACGCGGTCTATATCGGCCATCCCGGCTGGAAAGCGATGGGCGGCCGCATTGGTTACTCGGCGGCGACCGGCGTGATGGTGATTGTGCTGTCATGGTTCGGCGTCATTTCGCTGCTGCTGGCTATCGTGCCGGTGGTCGCGATCTCGCCGATCCTTCTGTACATCGGCATGCTGATCTGCGCGCAGGCGTTCCAGACCACGCCGCGCGAGCACGCACCGGCGATTGCACTGGCCTTGACGCCGCATGCGGCGGCCTGGGCCACCGTGCTGATCAGCGGCGCATTGGGCGCCACCGGCATGCAATTCGGCGCCATCCATGCGCCGGAGTTCACCGCCAAGATGGCGCAGAACGGCGTGTTGTTTCATGGCCTCGAAGTGATGGGCGGCGGCTCGATCCTGGTCGGATTGGTGCTCGGCGCCATCGCGGTGTTCGTGATCGACCGCAAGTTCATCAACGCTTCGGCCTTCGCGCTTGCCGGCGCGGTGCTGACTTACTTCGGCTTCATGCACGGCGAGGCGGTCGGCATCGGCGGCGGCTTCGGCGTCACGCCGTCGGTGACGTTGGCCTATCTGATCGTGGCGGGCTTCCTGTTCGCCATCGCCAAGCAACCGGCTTTCGCCGTCATGCCAGCCAAGGCTGTGCCGGCGGAATAGCCGACCTTCCGACCCGCTGACGTTAGGCCGCCGACCCGATCAGGGCCGGCGGCCTTTTTCGTGCCATCGATCGACGGGCTTATCGGCGCAAGCGACGCGCGCTATAGTTCGCGCGGCGACTCGTTCGTCCTCTCGCCAAGCCATTTCGCCGGGTCAAATTGAATCAATCCCCACCGCCACGCCGCCGCCGGCGCGCTTTCGACTGGTCGACGGCGGCGATAGCCGGACTATCGTTGTCAGCCGCGCTGTTCGTGTTCTGGCGCGACGGCGGCGACAAATTCCTCGCCGTGCTCGACAGTGACCTGCTGTTGTTTGCCGGCATGCTGCCCAAGGTCCTGGCCGGCTGCTGCATCGGCGCTTTCGTGACGCTGTTGTTGCCGCGCGAAATGGTGGCGCGCTGGGTCGGCCATGAATCCGGCATGACCGGGCTGGCGATCGCCACGGCCTTCGGCTTCATCCTGCCTGGCGGACCGCTCACCGCCTACCCGGTCGCCGGCGCCTTTCTGCTCGTCGGCGCGGACGCCGGCACCGTGGTGGCCTTTATCGTCAGTTGGACGGTGATCGGCTACACACGCGCCATTGTCTGGGAGTTGCCGTTCTTCGGCTTTGACTTTGTACTGTGGCGCATCGCCATGGCATTGCCATTGCCGATTCTGGCCGGCGTTTTGGCGCGCATCGCCGTGCGCGCCGGCTTTCCGGTCAACCCGCCGGATGATGGAGAGCGCAAAGACCCATACGCGCCCGATAACGGGGCGCGCAAGGAGCCATGACGCTCGCCATCGATATCCTGTTATGGCTGTTCGTCGGTGTGCTGGCGCTGCTTGCCGCCTTGCGCGGCCGCCTGCTGTTGCATGATGGTCTGCGCACCGGCGTCATCGAATTTCTGCACTTGTTGCCGCGCATTGGCATTGGCGTCGTGGGCTCCGGCTACATCGCCGAGGTCTTGCCGAAGGCGTTGATAGCGCCGTGGCTCGGCCCCGAATCCGGATTGACCGGTGTGCTGATCGCCATCGTCGGCGGGGCGCTGACACCGGGCGGACCGGTCGTCGGCTTTGCCGTCGGCGCCGCGGCGCTGAAGGGCGGCGCCGGCGCGCCGCAGGTGATCGCCTATTCGACCGCGTGGGCGCTTTATGCGGTGCACCGGCTGGTGCTTTACGAGGTGCCGATGATGCCGCCGCGCATCGTCTGGCTGCGGGCGTTTGTCTGTCTGCCCTTGCCGCTGATCGCCGCGGCCTTGGCGATCATGATCGGCAAGCCTTAAACGTCAGGCCGGCGTCGCGCTGGCTTCCAGCTCATCGGCGATCGCGCCGTTCAAGACATCTTCGAGCTTCTGCAAAATGCGCGCGGCGACGATGCCGTCGTAGATACGATGATCCCAGTGAAGCAACAATTCCATGGTGCGATCGGCGCGCATCATGCCGTAGGAGATCAGGTTTGGGCCGGGTGCATTGGCGACCACCGTTTCCGATCCAAGCGAGGCGATCGAGGTGATGGCGATCGTTCCGAAATGATTGGCGCGCTGCCGCCCGATATTCAGTGCAAAGGCCCACACCAGCCGCCGCAGCGGCAAGGGCAGGCGCATGATCTTGAACAGGCGTTTGAGCGCCGGCACGGTATCGAGCGGCGCATTCTTGCCCCGCTGGAGAATCGCTTCGACCTCGGCCAGCGGCATTTCGTCCGCGGCGCCGAGCTTCAGGAACAGCGGCACCTCCTTGTCGAAGCTGTCGCGGATGATGGTCGCCATGGCGACGCTTTGCGGCAGCTCGTAAAAATGCGGCCACGGCCAGCGCAGATAATATGTTCGCAGCCACGGCTCTTCCCGCGCCACCAGGCAAAAGGCCTTGGCCATGATCGGCGTCCAGCCGGGGCGCACCGCCAGTTTGGCGCGGGCCTGAACCAGACGGTCGAGTTTCAGCGTGCGCGTAACGACGACCAGCGGCACCGAAAAATGCATCAGGTCGATCACCAGCTTGCGCGCCATGTTGATCGATTTGAATGTGCCCCGCATGCTGCTCCCGATGTCGCGACTGCTTCACGCGCAGATTTATTGAAATCCGGCGATAAGTAAACCGTTCGGATGAATTAGTGCACGGCCGCGCCGCTGCGCGGCACGATGGCGCCGCGATGCCGGATGACCTGGCCGGCGAGACGGTGCGCGGCCGAGGCCGCCTCGATTGCGCTGCGTCTGGCCAGGCGCGCCGCCAGGTAGCCGGCGTTGAAGCCGTCGCCGGCCGCGGTGACGTCGATGGGTGTGACAACTTCCGGCACCGGCACCAATTCGCTGGCGCCGGCACTGGCGACCAGCGCCCCGTTCGGTCCATTCTTGACGGCGATTTCATTGACGCCGAAAGCGCGCAGGCGCTCGACCGTCGCCTCGGGCGACCGATCGCCCCACAGCACGGCTTCGTCGTCATAGGCCGGCAACGCAATATCGACGCGCTTGAGCGCCTCGGCAAAGACGGTGCGCGCGCGGGTGAGATCGCCGCGCCAGCCGTCGGCGCGGAAATTGCCGTCGAAGGCTATCGTCACGCCGGCGGCGCGCGCGAGTTCGAGCGCGGCCAGAAAGCGGCCCAGCCCCGCATTGGAATAGATCGACAGTGTGATGCCGGAAAAATAGACCAGGCGCGCCGCGGTGAGCGCGGCTGCGGTCAGGCTCCAGTTCGGCAGTTCGAACAAGTCGCGGGCCGGCGCGGTATCACGCCAGACATGCTGGCGGCGTTCGCCCTTCAAATTAGCGTCGATCATAGCCAGCGCCGGCAGTCGACCGGCGACGCGCGTCATCAGATCGGTGCCGATGCCTTCGGCGGCGGCGAGCGAGACGATGGCATCGGAATAAGGATCGTCGCCCAGTGCTGTGGCGAAGGCGGTCGGCTGGCCGGCGCGCGCCAGATAGATCGCAGTGTTGAAGGCATCGCCGGAACTGGCCAGCGCAAAACGGCCGTCGCCGCCGCGCGCCAGTTCGATGGTCGCTTCGCCGACGCAGATTGCCCGTTTGCCGGTTTCACTCATGGCCCTGCCTATCACGGAGGCTCGCCCGCCGTCACGCCGCGGGCGCCTGGCCGGGGCGTCTTGCGCTGCAGGATCGACAAAGATGATAAAATCGGGCACGGAAGTGGCCGCCCGACGGTTCAACCGCCGGGCCACTGCCGGACAATAGCCGGCCTGCAAATAACGTTTCGTCGGCCTTAGGCGCCGGCGCCTTGGGGGGAAAATGGCGAGCGACGTTAATCTGGAATCCGATTCCGCGATTTCCGCTGAGGGCCTGCGCAAGGCCGAAGAATACGTCCAGCAGGAAGAGGGCGCCGGTAACCGCCTCACCGGTTGGACCGGCACCGCGGTGATGGGCATCGCCATCCTGATGACGCTGTTCCATCTCTTTGCCGCCTACGACATCGTGCCGACGCAGGAGTTGCGCTACATTCACGTCGCCTTCGTGCTGGTGCTGAGTTTCACGCTGTTTCCGTTCGCCAGCCGTTTCCGCAATCGCATTCAATGGTTTGATGTCATTCCGGCGCTGGCCGGCATCGGCATCATCATCTACGCGCTGTGGGGCGGCGACGATTTCACCGACCGCGCCGCCGTGCCGGAACGCTGGGATGTCATCCTCGGCGGCATATTCGTGTTGCTGGTACTGGAAGCGGCGCGCCGCACCACCGGCCCGATCATGCCGATCGTCGCCGTGCTGTTCCTGCTCTACGCCTATTTCGGGCCGTATCTGCCGCCGCCATGGACGCATCGCGGCTTCGACATCGCGCGCCTGGTCGGTCACCTGTTCATTACGCTGGAAGGCATCTTCGGCGTCGCGGTCGATGTGTCGGCGACCTTGATCATCATGTTCACGATCTATGGCGCGATCCTGCAACATTCCGGCGCCGGCAAGTTCTTCATCGACTTCTCGCTCGCGGTCATGGGCGGCAAGCCCTCGAGCGCCGGGCGCGCGGTGGTCGCCTCGTCGTTCCTGCTCGGCGGTCCGTCCGGATCCGGCGTCGCCACCACGGTGATGATCGGCACGGTGGCGTGGCCGATGCTGAAAAAGGCCGGCTTTGAGAAGAACGCCGCCGGCGGTCTGCTCGCCGCTGGCGGTCTCGGTGCGATCATCTCGCCGCCGGTCCTGGGCGCGGCGGCATTCCTCATCGCCGAGTTTTTGAAGATCAGCTATCTCGACGTCATCTGGATGGCGACCATCCCGACCTGCCTCTATTATCTGTCGCTGCTGTTCATGGTCGAACTCGATGCCATGCGCTTCGGCGCCAACGAAGTCGTCTTCGAGCAGGAGATGACCATCGGCCAGATGTGCCGGCGCTACGGCTTTCACTTCGTGTCGCTGATCGCCGTCGTCGTATTTATGGTGGTTGGCTATTCGCCGATGCTGGCGGTGTTCTATTCCACCGTGTTGGCTTTCGCGATGAGTGCGCTGGCGCCGGAGACCGCGCTCGGCCCGCGCAAGCTGCTGATGGCGGTGCTGGTCGTCGCGGTCGGCGGCGCGGTGCTGATCGCTATTCCAGGCGCTGCGGCGACGTTGCCGGCGCAATTGTTCCAGGGCTATTTCCCATCCGTCGTCCTGCTGATCATCGGCGTTTTGGCCTATATCGGTCTCAGCGAACGCGGCCAGAAGGCTATACCGTCCGCCAAGAAGCTCACCGCCGCGATGGCGGATGGTTCGATCGGCGTGCTCAGCGCCGCGACCACCTGCGCCGCGGCCGGCATCATCGTCGGCGTCGTCACATTGACGGGCTTGGGCCTGAAGTTCTCCTCGATCGTCATCGACTTTGCCGGCGGCAGCCTGCTGATGACGGCGATCTACACCTCGCTGGTGGTGTGGATCATCGGCCTCGCCGTACCGGTGACCGCGTCCTACATCATCTGCGCGGTGATCGCCGCGCCGGCTTTGACCAAGCTCGGCGTGCCGGACTACGCCGCGCACATGTTCATCTTCTATTACGCGGTGTTGTCCGAAGTCTCGCCGCCGACCGCGCTGTCGCCATTCGCCGCGGCGGCGATCACCGGTGGCGATCCCTACAAGACGACGATGCAGGCGTGGAAATACACCCTGCCGGCCTTCCTGGTGCCGTTCGTCTTTATCCTCGACCCGCTCGGTATTGGTCTGTTGTTGAAAATCCCGAAGGACGGTTCGGTATTCGACATCGTCTGGATCACCGCGATCACCGGCGCGGGCCTCGGCGCGCTGTCGGTGGCGGCGCAGAATTGGGCCATCCGCGAGACCACATTGGTCGAGCGCGGCCTGTTCCTGCTCACCGGCTTGCTGCTGGTGTTCCCGAGCCTGTTAGAGGCGATGATGGAGACCGCGACCGGGCTCGACATTCCGCATCCGGCGCCTTTCGGGCTTGCGCTCGGCGCCGGCCTGCTAATATGGCAATGGAAGACCAAGGCTCCAGCGCTGGCGCGAGCCGTACGCTGAACGAAAAGAACACGTCAACAAACAGGAGGATTCGATGAAGCGAGGGTTCAAAATCGCACTGGCGGCGATGACGGCGGCGGCTTTGGCCGCCGGCGTCGCGCAGGCGCAGATGAAGACGATTGCCATTGGCACCGGCGGCACTGGCGGCGTCTATTATCCGATCGGCGGCGCGCTTGCCAATCTGTTGTCGAAGAACATGCCGAACATGCAGGCCACCGCGCAGGTCACCGGCGGCTCGGTCGACAATCTCAAGCTGATCGGCTCCGGCCAGAGCGAAATCGGTTTCTCGATGGCCGATGCCGCGGTCGATGCCTTGAACGGCGAAGACAAGTTCAAAAGCGGCAAGGTGCCGCTGCGCACCTTGATGGTGCTTTATCCCAACATCATGCACGTCGTGAGCATCGAAGGCACCGGCGTCGAGAAGATGGCCGACCTCAAGGGCAAGCGCGTCTCCACCGGCGCGCCGGGCAGCGCTACCGAAGTGATGGCCTTCCGCGTCATCGAGGCCGCCGGCCTCGACAAGGACAAGGACATGAAGCGCGAGCGCCTTTCGGTTGCCGAGTCGGTGAACGCGCTCAAGGATCGCAAGATCGACGCCTTCTTCTGGGTCGGTGGTCTGCCGACAGCGGGCGTGACCGATCTCGCCGCGACCCCCGGCGTCAAGATCAAGATGATCGACCACACCGAAGTCGTCGCCAAGATGAACGCCAAATACAACAATCTCTATTCGCCGGCGGTGATCAAGGCCGGCACCTATCCGGGCCAGGACAAGGACAATCAAGTGTCGGCGGTGTGGAATATTCTGGTGACCGGCGACAAGATGTCGGATCAGGAAGCCTATGACATCGTCAAGCTGATTGTCGACAAGAAGGCCGATCTGGTTGCCGTGCACCAGGATGCGGCGAGCTTCTCGGTCGAGAACCAGATCGTCGCCAACACGCCGGTTCCGTGGCATCCGGGCGCGGCGAAGTTCTTCAAGGAACGCGGCGCCAAGATGTAACGTCCGCACACTTGCGCAAAGAAGCGAATGGCCCCGCCGCAAGCGGGGCCATTTTCATTTGATCAATGCGCGTGCTGCGCGCGCCGCGCCGGAATCGCCAATGCGCCGAAATAGGCCAGCGCGCTCAGCACGGCGATGCAAAAGCTGACCGGCCAGTCGGTATGATAGGCAATGACAATGCCGAGCCACGCTTCGCCAAGCGCCAGCGCGGCCGAAAGCATGAGCCCGGCCCACAGTCCTGTGGTGACGCGTTGCGCCGCGGCCGCCGGCCCGACCATCAAGGTGAAGACCATCAGGACGCCGACAATCTGCGCGCAGGCCGACACGGCCAGCGCGACGACGGCTAAAAATGCCGTCGAGATGAACCGCAGCGACACGCCCTTGGCCTCGGCCAGTTCCGGCTGCAGGCTGGCGAAGATCAAGGGGCGCATGATCGCCGCCAAGGCGACAAGCGTGATCGCGCCGAGCGCGGCCAAAGTTGCGATCATCGTGTGATCGACCGCCAGCACATTGCCGAATAACAGCGCGGTCGCCTGCGTCGCGAACGATGTGTAGTAGTGCAGAAACAACAGACCGAAGCCGAGCGACAAAGCCAGCACCACGCCGATGGCGACATCGCGGTTGCTGATCCGCTCGCTTAAAAGACCCATGACCAGGCCGGCGGCCAACGTGAAGCCGACCAGGCCCCATAAAGGCGCCAGGCCGATTAGTCCGGCGCCGGTCGCACCGGCAAAGCCGATATGCGACAGCGCGTGACCGGCGAAGGTCTGCCCGCGCATCACCAGGAAATAACCGACAATGCCCGACACCACGGCGACCATGCCGGCGGCGGCGAAGGCGTTGGTCATGAATTCATATTGGAACATTAGTGCGCGTGTCCATGATCGTGCATATGCTCAGCGCGCTCGATATCGCGGCCGCGCGACAGGACGAAGATGTGTCCGCCGGCGCGCAGCACTTCAATCTCGGTGCCGTACAGCCGCGACAGTACCGGCGCCGTCACGACCTCGTCGACGCGGCCGAGAACGGCCTGGGCATTGCCGAGATAAAGCACACGGTCGATGGCGCCAAGCAGTTGATTGAGTTCGTGCGCCGAGAACAGCACGGTGATCTTGCGCTCGCGACATACTTTCTTGATGACGTCGATAACGACTTCCTGATGCCGCGCGTCGAGGCTGATCAGGGGTTCGTCGAGCAGCAGCAGTTTGGGATCGCCGATCAAAGCTTGCGCCAGCAACAGCCGTTGCCGTTCGCCGCCCGACATGTCGGATAGCGCCCGGTTCGCCAGATCGCGCGCGCCGACCGCGTCGAGCGTGGCTTCGATTTTTACGCGATTGGCGGCCGACAATGACGGCAGGCCCCAGCGCTCGCCGTGCATGGAACTGGCGATGTAGTCGAGGCCGCGCACGCGCAGATCGGGCAGCACGGTGCGCAGTTGCGGCAGATAGCCGATGCTGGCGTCGCCGCATCGCGGCGTATGGCCGAACACGGTCAGGCGTCCGGCGCTCGGTGGCAATAGACCGAGGATGGAGCGCATCAATGTCGTCTTACCGGCGCCGTTGGGACCGAGCACGCCGATGAATTCGCCGGGCTCGATGGCCAAGCTGATGTCCTTGAGAACCGCGCGGCCGCCGATCTGGAGCGTGGCGTGGTCGAGTTCGATGACGCTCACGAATTCGGTCCCGTCAGCGCCTTATCGAGCGCGTCGAGTTCGCCGAGCATCCAGTCCTGAAAGGAAACATTGGCCGGCTGCGTCTCGGTCACACCGACGACAGGCACCTTCGCCTTGGCGGCGATCGCCAACATGCGCTCGGTCAGCTTCTCCGATACCTGCTTGTTGTAGATCAGCACCTTGACCTTGCCGTTCTTGAGGTCGTCCTCGAATGCCGCGACGTCGCGCGCGCTCGGCTCGGTGTCATTCATCATCGCCAGCTGGAAGTTCTGGTTACGCATGGTCAGGTCAAGCGCGGCCGCCATCGGCCCGAAGACAGGCTCGGTCGCAGTGACCGGCTTGCCGGCATGCTTGGCTTTGATCTGAGCGATGCGCTGCGCGATGCGGTCGAGATCGGCCAATGTGCTGCCGAGCCGCGCGGCATAGTCGGCGATGTGGGCGCTGTCGGCCTGGGTGAGGGCGGCGGCGATCGCCTTGGCGACCGCCGGCATGGTGGCCGGGGCGTACCACAGATGCGGGTTGTCGCCCGGTTTGGCGTTCACGAGTTGCGCTGCGCTGATGATCGTGCGGCCGGGACGCGGCGCGGCGGCGATCAGTTTTTCCATCCAGGGATCGTAATTGGCGCCGTTGAGGATGACGATCCGCGCGTCGGCGATCTGCCGCACCACGCCGGGGGTCGTCTCGAACAGATGCGGGTCCTGATCTGGATTGGACATGATGCTGGCGACCGAAACCCGGTCGCCGCCAATCCGGCGGGCGATATCGCCGTAGAAGTTTTGCGCCGCGACGATGGCGATCGTGCCGTCGGCCGCCTGTGCCGGGATTGCGGCGGCGACGGCGGACAGAAAGGCGAAAAGCAGCGCGGACAGGCTTCGCATAAGGGTGCATCCGGACGGTGAGGCGACCCCAATATGTAATATTATAACATATCGAGGCGCAAGGCCCCCGGCGGACGGCGTTGGGAAAAGTTCAAAGCCGCTTGGTCGCCAGATAGACCGTCTGGGTGAAGGGGCGGTCCTGCAACGGGTTATGAAAGGTCACTGGCTCGGCCCGGGCATTGGCGAAACTCCGGCCCAAACGCGCGGTAAAGGCCGGATCGGGCAGGTCGTTTGACCACAAGCCGAAGACGCCGCCGGGCGCGAGATGGGCGGTTAGCCGGTCGAGGCCGGCTTCGCCGTAAAAGGCGGCATTGCCGTCGTCGAGCAGCGCTTCCGGCGAATGGTCGATATCGACCAGCACGGCGTCGAATAGGCGTCCTGGTGCGTCCGGATCGAAGCCGGCATCCGAGGCGGCGAGCTTGAAGAAGTCGCCTTGCACGAAACGGCAGCGCGGATCGGCGTTCAACTCGCGTCCCAATGGAACCAGCCCTTTCCGGTGCCAATCGATTACCGCCTCGAGAAAATCGACGACAACGAGTGACGCTACGTTGCTGTGCGCCAGCACCGCCTTGGCGGTGTAGCCGAGGCCCAGCCCGCCGACGACGACATTCAGGCCGGTGCTGGTCAGGTCGGCAAGACCGAGATCGGCGAGCGCGATCTCTGAGGCGGTGAACAGGCTGGACATCAGGAATTCATCGCCGAGTTTGATCTCGAATACGTCGACGCCGAGCCGCAATTCGCGGCGCCGGCGCAGGCTCAGTCCGCCGATTGGCGTGTCGCGGTAGTCCAGCTCTTCAAACAACGGGGGCATGCGGGGCGGCACTCTGTGGCGAGGGACTTCAATCGGGCGCGAGGGCACGCTATCACCGTTGCGCGCCGGCGGCGCGCAACTTTGAGAAAGACGAACGATGCTGACCCGTGATGCGCTCAAAAACTATCTGCTTGAGATGCCGTCCGGCCATATCTTCGATCTGACCTATGGCCTGTTCGCCGACGCTTTCCCGCCGGGCGAACCGGACCCGCTCGCGCGCGCGGCGTTGCAGGCTTTCGCGAAGGATTGCAACTGCGATCTCAAGAACAATATTCTGGAAGCCCGCTACGAACTGACGCGGAAGTGAAAATGGTCAGTTCTGATCGCCCCAGCGGTCGAAAACCGCTTCGGCGATGAAAGCCTTGCGGCCTTGCCGCCCGGTCGTCGTGCCATGGGCGGCGCACCAGCCGGCAAAGGCCTTTGGATCGATGCGGACCCGCATCACCGGATGGCCATAGGCCTTCAGCCCGGTCTCCATCTCGATCGCCATTTTTTGCCACTGGGCCCATTCCGGCGGCAGCGTCGCGCCGTCCTCGAACAGAGCTTTGACAGCGGCGTAATCGGCTTCGTCGATCCAATAGACCCCGACGCCGCGAAGCGGCTTTTCGTCCTGATATGTCATGTAATTGATATAGGCGCCGCACCGGTGCGCGGCAATTCGGATCAGAACCGGCGGCTGACCAGAACGTCACGCCGCGTGCGGCGGATATCGTCTTCCAGTCGCTTGATTTCGCGCGTGAGTTCAGCGATAGCCTTCAGAAAGCTGTCGTTGATGTCCTTTTGCGAGATCTGCTCGCGCGCATTGCGCAGGAAATTCTCGGCGTTGGCGAGCGACATTTTGGGAACCTAAAAAACGTAAATCTGGACGGTATGTCTCGGCCGGGCGGCCCTGCGCCCAATATCGAGGCTAGGGCGAATAAGTGAATTTTTCCGAAAAATCCGCGATAAAACGCAATCCACTATTTCGCCGGTATTTCGCGCCCGGCAGCAGCGCCGCGGTTCGTGAAGACCCTGTTCCTGTTATTGGCCTGTTGCATGCACGGCCGATGCTCAGCACAATGAAGCTTAAACGAGAGAGTAAACAGTCATATGGCTCAGCACCCTGGTAAGAATCCTGTTCCGCCGCAACTTTCGGTCATGACGCGGCGCGCCTTCATTGTCGGCTTGCCGCTGGTGACAGCCGGCTGCGGCGCCGGCTACGGCGTCGTCCATGACGGCGGCCATACCATCGCCCCGGTCGATATGACGACGCTCGATCCCAGCCTGTTGCGGCAGGAAGTCGCCTGGAGCGGCAAGGAGAAGCCGGGCAGTATCTTTGTGAACGTGCCGGAGCGGCGGCTTTATCTGGTGCAGGCCGGCGGCCGGGCGCTGCGCTACGGCGTCGGGGTTGGCCGCGCGCCGGGTGTCACGTTCCGCGGCACGGCGATCGTCGGCCGCAAGGAAAAGTGGCCGCACTGGACCCCCACCGCCAATATGATGGCGGCGATCCCGATGTACCGCTCCTATTCCGGCGGCATGGACGGCGGACCGAACAATCCGCTCGGGCCGCGTGCGCTCTATCTCTACCGAAACGGTAAGGACACGTTCTTCCGCCTGCACGGCACCACCGAGCCGGAGACCATCGGCACCGCTGTCTCGAGCGGCTGCATCCGCCTGTTCAATCAGGACATCATCGATCTCTATGACCGCGTGCCGGTGGGAACCCAAGTGACGGTTGTGTAGTTGGACACGGCGGTGGCCGCCACGTTTTCACCCTCTCAGCGGCACCATTTCGATGCACCGCAGTCAGGGAGAAAACCGAATGAAGAAATTTCTGGTAATGGCCGTCATGGCCTTGGCCCTCGCGGGCTGTCAGACGGCGCGGCAGGATCGCCAGCTTAACGGCGCTTTGATCGGCGGCGGCGCGGGTGCGCTGATCGGCGGCGTGGCAAGCAATTCGGCCGGCGGCGCCGTCGCCGGCGGCTTGGTTGGCGCGGCTGCCGGGGCCCTGATCGCCGACGCGACCCGGCCCGGGCGCTGCTATTACTACACCCGCTCCGGCCACCAGCGTTACACGCGCTGCTGACCTTACCGGCCGCCCAACCCGGCAAAACGACAAAGGCCGCCAAACCAGGCGGCCTTCACTTTTTCCGCGTATTGCCGGCGTCAATTCACGGCACATCCCAAAAACTGGCAAGCCGTGGCACCGTTTCGACGGATGCGGCGCGGTGCGCGAGCATGAGGTATTCACGACCAAGGGCCGCGTAGCGCTCAATTTCGTTCTGGGTTGCCGCTTTGGCGGCCAGACAAAAGGATTTTCGGGCGTCTTCTATAAAGCATTCTGCATTGTTGATTGGGTTACCCCTCTGGGGTTGATCAAATGGGTTGATTACCGGGATAACGCCCTCGGCAACTATTGGTTGCTCCTGTCACATATTTAAATGAATTGGGGAGATTGGCGGGAAAACGCCCCGCTTACCGCCTTTTTGCACAGCCGCCCTCGACCGCCTATATGTCTCCGGCAAGGAGCCATCATATGTCTCCGGCAAGGAGCCATCCCCGCCATGACGACCGCCCCCCAGACCGAAAAAATCCCTGTCACCGTGCTCACGGGCTATCTCGGCGCCGGCAAGACGACGCTTCTGAACCGCATTCTGTCCGAGCCGCACGGCAAGAAATACGCCGTCATCGTCAATGAGTTCGGCGAAATCGGCATCGACAATGAGCTGGTCGTGAACGCCGACGAGGAAGTGTTCGAGATGAACAACGGCTGCATCTGCTGCACCGTGCGCGGCGACCTGGTGCGCATCATCGACGGCCTGATGCGCAGGAAGGGAAAATTCGACGCCATCATCGTCGAGACGACGGGCTTGGCCGATCCGGCGCCGGTGGCGCAGACCTTTTTCATGGACGAAAACGTCGGTGCCAAGACGCGGCTCGATGCAGTGGTGACGGTGGCCGACGCCAAATGGCTCAAGGATCGTCTCAAGGACGCGCCCGAGGCCAAGAACCAGATCGCCTTCGCCGATGTCATTCTGCTGAACAAGACCGATCTAGTGACGCCGGGCGAACTGGCCGAGGTCGAGGCGCGCATTCGCGCCATCAATCCTTACGCCAAGCTGCACCGCACCGAGCGCTCGAAGATCGCGCTCGACGAAGTGCTCGGCCGCAACGCCTTCGACCTCGACCGCATTCTCGATATCGAGCCGGAATTCTTGACCGCCGATGATCATGATCACCACGATCACGACCACGATCATGGTCACGATCACCATCATGGCGGTCTCAAGCACTATCATGATGAGGACATGCAATCGATCTCGCTCAATACCGCCAAGCCGCTGGACCCCGACAAGTTCTTTCCCTGGGTGCAGGATTTGGTGGCGACCGAGGGCAAGGACATTCTGCGCTCCAAGGGCATTCTCAACTTCAAGAATGACGAGGAGCGTTTTGTGTTTCAGGGCGTGCACATGATCCTGGACGGCGACCATCAGCGGAAATGGAAGGAAGGCGAGGCGCGCACCAGCCGCATCGTCTTCATCGGCCGCCATCTGCCGGAAGACAAAATCCGCAAGGGTTTCGAGAACTGCATTGCTTAAGATGGCGCTCTATTTCCGTTCGTCTCCGCGAAGGCGGGGACCCAGTTCTTTGGCTCTGGATTCCCGCTTTCGCGGGAATGAGCGGAGAAAGTTATGACCGACCTAGGCACCCCGCTTCCCTCGCTCGCCGACCGCGCCCGCGCCGTTGCGGCGGAGGGCACCATCGTCGGTGTCCACTTTTTCAAGCAGACGCCGGTCTTCGTCTTCGGCGAGGAAGCGCTGCTGTTCGCCGCCCCCGAAGGCAAGAAGCTCGTTGCCGTCCATAGCGGCGCGATTCTCGCCAGCGCCGCCGACGGCTCGCGCATCGTCACCGGCGGCGACGACGGCAAACTGATCGCGACGAACCGCGACGGCGAACACGAGGTGCTCGCCACCGACGACAAGAAGCGCTGGGTCGATCAGGTCGCGCTCGGGCCCGATGGCGCGGTCGCCTGGGCGGCCGGCAAGGTCGCGCATGTGCGCACCGGCAAGGGCGACTTGCGCGATCTTGAAGTCCCCTCAACAGTTGCTGGCCTGGCGTTCTTCCCGAAAGGCTTCCGCCTGGCCATCGCGCATTACAACGGCGCGACGCTCTGGTTTCCCAATGCCGCCGGCGCCAAGCCGGACTTGCTGGATTGGAAGGGCTCGCATCTCGGCGTCACGGTAAGCCCGGACGGCAAGTTCCTCGTCACCACCATGCAGGAGCAGACGCTGCACGGATGGCGCATTGTCGATGCCAAGCACATGCGCATGTCCGGCTATTCGGCGCGCGTGCGCTCGTTGTCGTGGACGCATGACGGCAAGGCGCTGGCGACGTCCGGCTCCGAGCAACTCATCCTTTGGCCGTTCGAGGGCAAGGATGGCCCGATGGGCAAACAGCCGACGCTTCTGGCGCAATCGCCGGCGCGTTGCGCGGTGGTGGCCTGCCATCCGCGCCAGCCGGTGGCGGCGGCGGGCTTCGCCGACGGCTCGGTACTGCTGGTGCGGCTCGACGACGGCGCTCTGATCCTGGCGCGCGAGGCCGACGGCGAGCCGGTCAGCGCGCTCGGCTGGAGCGCCGAGGGTCAGGTGCTGGCCATGGGCACCGAAGGCGGCTTGGGTAGTGTGTTGACGCTTTGATTCTTGCCCCGGACGCGAAGCAGCACGCAGTGCTGCTTCGCAGAGCCGGGGCCGTTCCAACAACCGAATGTGGAACGGTCCCGGGTCTGCGGCGCGTCATTGCATGCCGCGCCGCGCCCGGGACAAGCAGCTACCTCACCAGCACGTTCTTGAACTGCCACGCATCGCTGGTGTCGAGTTCTTCGGGGAAGAGGCCCGGGCGGCCGTCGAGTGGCGTCCAGTCGGTGTAGTAGCCCTTCACCGGTCCAAGATACGGCAACTGGATTTCCAAAAGGCGATGGAAATCCATCTCGTCGGCTTCGACGATGCCTTCGGTCGGATGCTCCAGCGCCCAGACCATGCCGCCGATGATGGCGGAGGTCACCTGCAAGCCGGTGGCGTTCTGATACGGCGCGAGGTCGCGCGTCTCTTCGATGGAAAGCTGCGAGCCGAACCAATAGGCGTTCTTGCCGTGGCCGTAGAGCAGCACGCCGAGTTCGTCGATGCCATCGACAATCTCGTTCTCGTCGAGGATGTGGTGCTTCTCCTGCATCTTGCCAGCGCGGCCGAACAGTTCGTGCAGCGACAGCACCGCGTCGTCCGCCGGGTGATAGGCATAGTGACAGGTCGGCCGGTAGATCGCCTTGCCGGATGCATCATAGGCGGTGAAATAATCGGCGATCGAAATCGACTCGTTGTGCGTGACGAGAAAGCCGTATTGGGCGCCGCGCGTCGGGCACCAGGTGCGCACGCGTGTATTGGCGCCGGGCTGCATCAGATAGATGCCGGCGCCGCAGCCGGTGTCATGCGTATGCGCGTTCTCCGGCATCCACTTTTCGTGCGTGCCCCAGCCGAGTTCGGCCGGCTGCATGCCTTCCGACAGGAAGCCTTCGACCGACCAGGTGTTGACGAAAACCTCCGGCGGCTTCGGCGACTTGGAACGCTGGGTGTCGCGCTCGGCGATGTGAATGCCCTTGATGCCGGCCTGGCGCATCAGGTCGGCCCATTCGGCCTTGGTCTTCGGTTCGGGAACGTTGAGCTTCAAATCGGCGGCGACGTTGAGCAGCGCCTGCTTGGCGAAGAACGAGACCATGCCGGGATTGGCGCCGCAGCAGGAGACGGCCGTCGTCGAGCCGGGCTTGCGCGCCTTCTTGGCGGCGAGCGTGGTCTCGCGGAGTGCATAGTTCGAGCGTGCGGCGGCGCCTTTCGACTTGTCGAAATAGAAGCCGAGCCACGGCTCGTTGACGGTGTCGATGTAGAGCGCGCCCAGTTCGTTGCACAGCTCCATGATGTCGACCGAGCCGGTGTCGACCGACAGGTTGACGCAGAAGCCCTGGCCGCCGCCTTCGGTCAAAAGCGGCGTGAGAATTTCACGATAATTGTCGCGGGTCAGGCCCTTCTGGATGAACTTGACCTTGTGCTTGTCGCACAAAGCCTTGCGGCCTTCGTCTTTGGGATCGAGCACCGTGATGCGCGACCTGTCGTAATCGAGGTGGCGCTCGAGCAGCGGCAGCGTGCCTTTGCCGATGGAGCCGAAGCCGACCATGACAATGGGGCCGGTGATCTTTGCGTAGACGGGCCAGTCGGTCATTGCTCAAGTCTCCAAGCGAATTTTTTGTATTGTGGGGTCATATCCGCCGCCTGTGACGAACGGAAGGGTGGACGCCGCGATTTGCGCGCGGCGTCCACGATTTTCCAAGGTTTTCAGGCTTTTTACGCCGCGCGCGGACGATGGCCGCGCGACGCTTGGGCCCCGGTGGCCTGCGCCACCAGCGCGGCGAGGTCTGGTGTCGGCTCCAATCGCCCGGTCGGCGCGATCATGCCGCGCGCGCCATCGAGCGCGCCCGCTGTCAGTTCGCGGCCGAGCAGGCGGCGGCGCTCGAACGGTCCGGGCATCCACAGCGCGCCGGTCTTCTCGCCCGAGAAGCCGAAGCGGCTGTAGTATTCCGGGTCGCCGACCAGCACGATCGCGGCAAAGCCGAGCTTGCGCGCGGTCTGGATTGCCCGGCGCACCAGCGCGCCGCCAAGCCCGCGTGAACGGCAGTCTTCCGCCACAGCCACGGGGCCGAGCAGCAGCGCCTTCTGTCCATTGCCCAACGCAATGTCCCAAAGGCGGGCCGTGCCGATGACGCGACGGCCTTCGGAGGCAATGAACGACAGGCCTTCGGCCGGCAGGCGGTCCTCGCGCAGCCGTTCCGACGACTTGCGGTAACGCGTCTCGCCGAAGGCGGCGTCAAGCAGCGCTTCGCGGGCGTCGAGGTCGGCCAGGCGTTCGTGGCGGATCTGGATCATGGTCGTCGTCCTTCCCCGCTTGACCGGCGCGCGCGAACGCGCGCAGCCAAGCGCCGTGAGTTCTAAAAGATGAGGAAAGGGGGAGGCGGCGCACCGCCTCCCTTAACCGTCAGGCAAAAGCTGCCTTCAACTGTCGAGACCTAGATGTGATAGGTCTTCAACGGCGGGAAGCCGTTGAACGCCACCGCCGAATAGGTCGACGTGTAGGCGCCGGTGCCTTCGATCAGCACCCGGTCCCCGATCTCTAGGCTGACCGGGAGCGGGTAGGGCTGCTTCTCGTACAGCACGTCGGCCGAGTCGCAGGTCGGACCGGCAAGCACGCACGGCGCCAAAGCGTCGCCGTCGCGCGTCGTCTTGATCGGGTACCGGATCGACTCGTCCATCGTTTCGGCCAGACCGCCGAACTTGCCGATGTCCAGGTAGACCCAGCGCACGTCGTCTTCCTCGCTCTTTTTCGAGACGAGGACGACTTCGCTTTCGATCACGCCGGCATTGCCGACCATGCCGCGGCCCGGCTCGATGATCGTTTCCGGGATGCGGTTGCCGAAGTGCTTCCGAAGCGCCTTGAAGATGGCGTTGCCGTAGGTCTTCACCGTCGGCACGTTCTTCAGGTACTTGGTCGGAAAGCCGCCGCCCAGGTTGACCATCGACAGGTTCATGCCGCGTTCGCCGCATTCCTTGAATACCGACGCCGCCGAGGCGAGCGCACGGTCCCAGGCATGCTGGTTACGCTGCTGCGAACCGACATGGAACGACACGCCGTAGGGCTCGAGGCCGGACCGAAGCGCGTGCTCCAGGACGTCCACGGCCATGCCGGGCTCGCAGCCGAACTTGCGCGACAACGGCCATTCGGCACCGGCGCAATCCGACAGGATGCGGCAGAACACCTTGGAACCGGGCGCCGCGCGGGCGATCTTGTCGACCTCGGCCTGGCAATCGACCGCGAAGAGGCGGATGCCGAGCGCATAGGCGCGCGCGACGTCACGTTCCTTCTTGATCGTGTTGCCGAACGAGATGCGGTCGGGCGTGGCGCCGGCCGTCAACGCCATCTCGATCTCCTGGACCGAGGCGGTGTCGAAGCAGGAACCAAGCTTTGCCAAGAGGGCAAGCACCTCCGGCGCCGGGTTGGCCTTCACGGCGTAGAACACGCGCGTGTCGGGCAACGCCTTGGCGAAGGTGGTGTAGTTGTCCTTGACCACGTCGAGGTCGACGACCAGGACGGGGCCCTCGTCGACGCCACGCTCGTGGCGGTCACGTAAGAATTCACGGATGCGCTCGGTCATCGAACACACTCCTAAGCTCAAGGAACGGCTCTAGCCGTTCGATTTCGAGGTTGAGAGCCCTCGGTACGGTGCGCGATGGGGACGCAGTCGTTCCTTGTGCTCTTAACCGCTAAAACTGCCTTGGCTTGGAGGGGATAACCCCGCCGCACTGCTGGCAAAGATGGACAAGCCTCGTCGGTGACCCGTCGCTGGCGGTGGAAGGCCAGCAGAGACCAAAGAAGCCCGCTCCGTCGTTGCTTTAAGTCGCGTCCCCTGCGGAGAGCAGAGTGCGCCGGTTTCGCCTCCGGCTGCCAATCAGAAGACTTGAGGCTACTTACTTTTCCCGTAGGAGAAGCTCGCTTACCTCAGGCGGCTGGCGGGCCTCTTGTCCCGCTACCTACCGATTGACACACGACCACAGGCACGTGCGAAATTGGGCAAAACTGAAATAACATTATTTTCGCGGAGTGCAAGAGAATTTCTTCTCCGCACCGGAAAACTTCCTTAACTTTTTGAGAAGTCGTCGACGCGTCGCGCTCAGGCGCGCGCGGTGAACGGCTCGATGCGGTGCGCGTAGCGGATGAACTGCGCCATGACGACGATGCCGCACAGCACGAAGACGCCGTCGAGGATGCGCTGACCGGTCGAGCCGAGATCGAACAAGGTCGCGAGCGCCCAGGAGCCGGCGAAGGCCGCGCCGAACACTTCCGCGCCGATCAGGATGGCGGCGCTGATGACGGTGACGACGTTGAGCCAGACGATGCGGCGGCTTTGGGCCATGGCGTTTTCCTCTGAAGGTGGCCGCAATCAACCCGAAATTGGCCCATGAATCAACATGAATCGGGTCGGTGGCGCGCCTCGTTTGTTTGATCTGCCGCATGGCCGAGGCGCGGTTTTGCTGGATATGTGGCGCGATGACGGCCCAACGCGCGCTCAGCCTCAGCCGACAATTCCTTGCCGCCTTGGTCGCTCTTGGCCTGGCGGCGGGCGTTGTCCTGCGATTTGCCGGCCATGGCGCGTGGTCGGGTCCGGTCTGGACCGGGGTGACGCTGCCGGTGCTGGCGGTGCTTCTGGTCGAGATCGTCACCTCGCTGCGGCGCGGCGACGTTGGGCTCGATATCGTCGCGGCGCTATCGATGAGTGCGGCTTTGGCCTTCGGCGAGAGCCTGGCGGCGGCGATCGTGGCGCTGATGTATGCGGGCGGCCAGTTCCTCGAAGCCTATGCCGAGCGCGCGGCGCGCCGCGAGATGACCGCGCTGCTGTCGCGGGTGCCGCGCACCGCGCTGCGGCACCATGACGGACGGCTGGAGGAGGTGGCCCTCGACCTGATCTTGCCAGGCGACCGGCTGCTGATTCGGCAGGGTGACGTGGTGCCGGTGGACGGCACGGTGGCGGCGGGCGTGGCCGTGCTCGACCAGTCGGCGCTGACCGGCGAATCTCTGCCGGTGAAGCTCGTCGCCGGCGGGCCGGTTCTCAGTGGTTCGACGAATTCAGGCGACGCCTTCGACCTCGTGGCCGCGCGGCTGGCCGCGGACAGCACCTATGCCGGCGTCGTGCGGCTGGTCGAGGCGGCGCAGCATTCGCGCGCGCCGATGGCGCGGATGGCCGACCGCTTCGCCATGGTCTTTCTGGCGGTGACCGTGGCGCTGGCCGCCGCCGCCTGGTTCATGACCGGCGATCCGATCCGCGCGGTCGCGGTGCTGGTGGTGGCGACGCCGTGCCCGCTGATTCTGGCGGTGCCGGTGGCGATCGTCTCCGGCCTGTCGCGCGCGGCCAAACTCGGCATCCTCATCAAAGGCGGCCGCGCCATCGAGATGCTGGCGCGCGTGCGTGTCCTGGTCATCGACAAGACCGGCACGCTGACGGTGGGGCAGGCCAAGATCGCAGCGACCCGTGTCGTCGACGGCGTCGACGCCGCCGAGGTGCTGCGGCTGGCCGCCTCGCTCGATCAGGCCTCCAAGCACATTATCGGTCAGACCATTGTCGCCGCGGCGCACGCAAAAGGAATGTCTCTGGCGATTCCCACGGACGTGGTCGAGACCGCGGGCGAGGGCATCGCCGGCCGCGTCGAGGGTCGCGACGTGCTGGTCGGTGGCTTGCGTTATGTCGCCGGCAAGATCGGTGGCGACGCCCATCCGGTCCTTGGCCGCAATCGGCCGCCCGGGACGCTGGCCGCGGCGGTGGCCGCCGACGGCAAATTGATCGGCGTGCTGGTGCTTTCCGATGAACTGCGCGCCGGCACCGAGCAACTGCTGACCTCGTTGCGGGAACTTGGCATCGAACGCATCGTGCTGGCGACAGGCGACCGGCACGACGTCGCCAAGTTCATCGGCGAAGGCCTCGGGCTCGACGCGGTGCGCGCCGAACTCACGCCCGACCAGAAGGTGCTGGTGGTGTTGTCCGAGCGAAAGAACGGCCCCGTGATGATGATCGGCGACGGCGTCAACGACGCCCCCGCACTCGCCGCCGCCGATATCGGCATGGCGATGGGCGCGCGCGGCACGGCGGCGAGCGCCGAGGCCGCCGACGTGGTGCTTCTGGTCGATCACCTCGATCGCGTGCTGCCGGCGATCCAGATCGCGCGCCGTTCGCGGCGCATTGCGCGGCAAAGCGTCGTCGCCGGCATTGGTCTGTCGGTCATCGCCATGGTCGCGGCGGCCTTCGGCCTGATTGTACCGGTCGAGGGCGCGCTGCTGCAGGAAGCCATCGACGTCGCGGTGATTTTCAACGCGCTACGGGCATTACGAGGGTGACGCGCTTCGCAGTTTTGGCGCAGCTGTGGTTCCAGCGCGCCGCGACATTGCCTTATTGGAACAGGAACGGCGGCGGGTCCCATGCATTGACGGTGTTACCGGGCAAGCCGGTATCCAACCATATACAAAATCGAGGAGTAGCCCGATGGGTCTGTTCAGCAAGGACATCAAAACGATGAACGATCTTTTCGTTCACACACTTAAGGACATCTATTAGGCTGAAATCCAGATCGTGAAGGCTTTGCCGGACATGATCGACAAGGCGACCGACTCCGGCCTCAAGCAGGGGTTCCAGTCGCATCTGGCCGAAACCAAGAATCACATTCAGCGCCTCGAGCAGGTGTTCAAGATGCACGACGTCAAGGTCGAAGGCGTCGATTGCCCGGCGATCGACGGCATCCTCAAGGAAGCCAAGGAAGTCAGCGGTGAAGTCGAGGACAAGCAGGTGCTCGACGCGGCGCTCATCGCCATGGCGCAGGCGGTGGAACATTACGAAATGACCCGCTACGGCACCTTGATCGCCTGGGCCAAGCAGCTTGGACGCGCCGACTGCGCTTCGGTGCTCGAGCAGAACCTCAAGGAAGAAAAGGCCGCCGACCAGAAGCTCACCGGCCTGGCCGAGCGTGGCATTAACGCCAAGGCGGCGTAGTCACGCGGCCAGAACCGGCTGCGAAGACCCTGGCCCGGCCAGGGTCTTTTTTTGTGCGGCGGGCTAACGCGACGTGGGTTGCGCTATTGCATCGCGATGACGGTCGGTTTGCCATCTTTCAGGCCGACGATCGGCAGCGGGATTTTCGGATGATTATGGTCGTTGAAGGCATAGGTGCCGCCGAGGGCCGACGTCATTGTCGTTGCTTTCAACGCCTTCTGAATATCGGCCGGCTGATCCGAACCGGCACGGCGGATCGCGTCAACCACCAGCAGCGTCGCCTCATAAACGAAAAACGATCGCTGCGTCGGCATCATTCCATAATGTGCGCTGTAATCGGCGACAAAATCCTTGATGCCCGGCTGCTCGACCAAAGGCGTGAAATTAACGACGCTGGTCATGTCCGCCAGCCCGCCCGCCGCGCGGAACTGAGGCGACACGGCGCCAAGCGCCGCCGGAAATTCGATGCGTCCAGTAAGGGGCACCTTCCAGCCGGACGCCTCATAAGCTTTGAAAAAACCGGCGGTGAAGGGGCCCAGCACGGTTACCACCTGATCCGGCGCGCCAGCCTTGAGCTTGTCGATGACCGGCGCGAAGTCAGTTGTGCCTTGTGCCAGCGTTTCCTGTCCGGTGACGCGAATATTCGATTCCGCCGCGGCCTTCGCCATCGCGGTGGCGTTCGCTTGCGGGAAGTCGCCGGCGGCTGCGACGATTGCAACCGACTTGGCGCCTTTCGACGCCAGGAAGCGCATCAGGCCGCGCGCGATGTCGACTTCCGAGGGAATCGTCTTGAAGGCATAGTCATTGCCGCCGACGCCGGATGCATCGACGAAATCCTGACCTGCCGAGGTCGCGATCACCAACGGTATCTTGGCCTCGGCCACAACCGGCATGATGGCGTGCGTGACTGGCGTCGACAGGGCGCCGATCAGCACCGGCACATGTTCCGTCTCGATAAGGCGCTTTACGCCTGCAACGCCTACTGCCGGCGTGCGGGCGTTGTCGGAGTAATAGGCCTCGACGCGCCGGCCCAACACGCCGCCGGCAGCATTGATGCGATTGATGGCGAGCTGCGCTCCGTACTGCTCGGACTGTCCGCGGTCGGCGGTCGGCCCGCTCAGAACGGTGGTAATGCCGATCTTGACCGGCTCGGCGGCCTGAACGGCGGTCGCTGCGATCAATCCGGCGACGACAAAGACAATTTGCTTCACGGTGGTTTCTCTCCCGAAGGTGGACTTTATTGCCACTGACTATGCGCGTTCTCTGGCTCCGACGGAATGACGAAATGGCAACGACTTGACGACGGCTTTTGGCGCCGACTTGGCGTTTGGCGGCCGGCGCTTTACATAGAAGTTATGACAATTTCAGATTCCACCTCCCCCCAAAACCCGCTGCTTGCCGACTGGACCGGTGCCTTTGGCCTGCCGCCCTTCGCGACGCTGACGCCCGAGCATTTTCGCCCTGCCTTCGACCGGGCGCTGGCCGCGCACCGCGCCGAGCTTGATACCATCTCCGCCAACCCGGCCGCGCCCACTTTCGACAACACCATCGTTGCGCTGGAAAAAAGCGGTCACGACCTCGACCGCGTCGCCAACGTATTCTTCGTCATGGCCGGCGCCGATACCGGCGAGGCGATCGAGGCGATCGAGCGCGACATGTCGCCGCTTCTGGCGCGCCACTCGAACGCGATGTATCTCGACCGCAAGCTGTACGCCCGCATTGGCGATCTCTACGCCCGCCGCGACTCGCTGGGGCTGTCGCCGGAGCAGGCGCGCGTGCTCGACCGATACAACACCCGCTTCGTCCGTGCCGGCGGCGCGCTTGAACAGGGGAGCCAAGATCGTCTCGCCGCGATCAACGAGCGGCTCGCCACGCTCGGTACCCAGTTCGGCCAGAACGTGCTCGCCGACGAGAAGTCTTACGCGCTCATTCTCGACGAAGCCGATCTTGCCGGCCTGCCGGATTTCGCCCGCGCCGCCGCGGCTGCCGCCGCTGAGGAGCGCGGCCACAAGGGCAAGTACGCCATCACTTTGGCGCGCTCATCCTGCGAGGGCTTCCTGCAATTCTCGTCGCGGCGCGATCTGCGCGAGAAGGTGTTCAACGCCTGGATCAAGCGTGGCGAGAATGGCGGCGCGACCGACAATCGCGCGCTGATCGCGGAGATGGTCGCGTTACGCGGTGAGCGCGCGCGTCTTCTCGGCTTTGCCACTTTCGCCGACTACCGGCTGGACGACTCAATGGCCAAGACGCCGCGGGCGGCGCGTCAACTGCTCGACGACGTCTGGGGCCGCGCGAAAATAAAGGCGGGCCGCGAGCGCGACGCACTGCAGGAGATGATCGCGCAGGAAGGCGGCAACTTCGCGCTGGCGGCGCATGACTGGCGCTATTACGCCGAGAAACTGCGCAAGGCGCAGTACGATCTCGATGAGTCCGAGATCAAGCCCTATTTCCAGCTCGACAAGATGATCGACGCCGCCTTCGAGACCGCGCATCGCTTGTTCGGTCTGAACTTCAAGCCGGTTGAAGTGCCGCTCTATCACGCCGACGCCCGCGCCTGGGATGTGACGGACGCTTCGGGCAAACATGTCGGGCTTTTCATCGGCGATTATTTCGCGCGCGGCTCCAAACACTCCGGCGCCTGGATGACGTCGCTGCGCGACCAGCAGAAACTTGCGGGCGACATTCGCCCGGTCATTCTCAATGTCTGCAATTTCTCCAAGCCCGCCGTCGGCGAAAAGGCGTTGTTGTCCTTCGACGACGCCCGCACGTTGTTTCACGAATTCGGCCACGGCCTGCACGGCCTGCTGTCGAACGTAACCTATCCGCTGCTGGCCGGCACATCGGTATCGAGCGATTTCGTCGAACTGCCGTCGCAGCTTTACGAGCACTGGCTGGAAGTGCCGGAGATTTTGCAGAAATACGCGCTGCATGCCAAAACCGGCGCGCCGATGCCAAAGGCGATGTTCGACAAGCTGCTGGCGACGCGCACTTACGGGCAAGGCTTCGCCACGATCGAATACACCTCCTGTGCGCTGGTCGATCTCGATATTCATGCGCTGCCGGACGCAAGTACGCTCGATGTCACAAAGTTCGAGCGCGACACGTTGGCATCGATGCATATGCCCGCTGAAATCGTCATGCGGCACCGCCTGCCGCATTTCCAGCATCTGTTCTCGGGCGGCGGTTATGCCGCCGGCTATTACTCCTACATGTGGTCGGAAGTGCTCGACGCCGACGCCTTCGAGGCCTTCACCGAAGCCGGCAATGCGTTCGATCCGGCGACGGCGAAAAAGCTGCGCGACTTCATCTACTCGGCCGGAAATCTGCGCGATCCGGGCGAGGCCTACGTCGCTTTCCGCGGCCGGCTGCCGTCGGTCGAACCGCTGTTGAAAAAGCGCGGGTTGTCCGATGCGGCGTAGATTCTTGTCCCGGACGCGGTGCACGACCATAAGCGCGTTCACGCGCGTCTTTGACGCGCTATGGTCGGGCGCCGCCGAGCCGGGACCGTTCCACATTCCGTGTCTGAAACGGTCCCGGTTCTGCGCCGCATCGCTGCCGCGCTGCGCCGCGCCCGGGACAAGAGCTTCTCAATGACCGAACTCCACACCGCCGGACACCGCAAAGGCGTCGTCTGCGCGCCGCATGCCGCGACGGTCGAAGACGGCCGCGCCATTCTCGAAGAAGGCGGCAATGCCATCGAGGCGATGTTGGCGATGGCGGCGTCGATCGCCGCCGTCTATCCGCATATGAATCACATCGGCGGCGACGGCTTCTGGCTGATCCGCGAACCGAATGGGCGCGTTCGCGCCATCATGGGTGCGGGGCGCGCGGGCGCGAAAGCGACGCCGCGGTTCTATCGTGACGCCGGTCATTATGAGATTCCGACGCGCGGGCCGCTCGCCGCACTCACCGTGCCCGGCGCGATTGCTGGCTGGATGCTGGCGCTCGATGCGGCGAAGGCGCAGACCGGCAAGGGCATCAACAAGGGGTCAAGCCGCCTGCCTTTGCATGTGTTGTTCGACGCCGCGATCCGCCGCGCGCGCGAAGGCTACAAGGTCACGCGCAGCCAGGCGCAGCTCACCGCTGACAAATTGCCCGAACTGGAAAAGGCGGCGGGCTTCGCCAACGCCTTTCTCGTCGGTGGCAAGCCGCCGGAACTGGGCGCCATTCTCAAACAAACGAAGTTCGCCGAAACGCTCGATCATCTCGCCAAGGCCGGCCTCGACGATTTCTATCGCGGCGATGTCGGCCGTGAAATAGCCGCCGATCTCGAGCGCATCGGCTCGCCGGTGACGCGAACTGACCTGGAAAGATACGAAGCCAAGATTGCCGAGCCGCTCAGCGTCACGATCAATGGCGCCACGCTCTACAATACGCCGCCGCCGACGCAAGGCCTGGCGTCGCTCATCATCCTCGCGCTGTTCGATCGTCTGCGCGTGCCGGACGCGGAAAGCTTCGCGCATATTCACTGCCTTGTCGAAGCGACCAAGCGCGCCTTCATCGTGCGCGACCGCGAAGTCACCGACCCGGACAGGATCGACGGCAATCTCAACCGCTATCTCGATCCGATATTTCTCGATCCCGAGGTCGAAAAAATCGACATGCGCAAGGCGGCGCGCTGGCCGTCGGTCGAAGCGCGCGGCGACACGATCTGGATGGGCGCGGCGGATTCTTCTGGTCTGGTCGTGTCCTACATTCAGTCGATCTATTGGGAGTTCGGCTCCGGCTGCGTGCTGCCGGCGACAGGCATATTGATGCAGAACCGCGGCGCCAGTTTTTCGCTCGATCCAAAGGCGGTGAACGCGCTGGAGCCAGGCCGCCGTCCGTTCCACACGCTCAATCCGGCGCTCGCCACGCTGAAGGATGGCCGCGTCATGGCCTATGGCACGATGGGCGGCGACGGCCAGCCGCAATCGCAGGCGGCGGTTTTCACCCGCCATGTCACTTACCGTCAGCCGCTCGACAAGGCGCTCGACGCGCCGCGCTGGCTCCTGGGCCGCACCTGGGGCTCGAGCCAGACCAACTTAAGGATGGAATCCCGTTTCGACGGCCATCTGATCGACCGGCTGATGTCGGCCGGGCACGACGTCGCGGTCCTGGACGAGCCCTATTCCGATACGATGGGGCACGCCGGCGCCGTTATATTTCATCCGAATGGTACGATGGAGGGCGGCCACGACCCGCGCGCCGATGGCGGCGCGGCCGGCGTTTAACCATCGGCGTAAACGAAGCGTAGTCGTAATAATGTTGCGCGCCTCCTTTATGCCGCAGTCCGTGATAATGTGCCGTCCATGAAAACCCCGATCCTGTCCCTCATTGCCACCACGCTCAGCCTGGCCTTCGCCGCGCCGGCTCAAGCGCATCCGCATGTCTGGGTGGCGATGCATTCCGAAGTCGTGTTTGCGCCCGACGGCACGGTCACCGGAGTCCGGCACGACTGGGCCTTCGACGACATGTTTTCCGCCTTCGCCACGCAGGGCTATGAGAGCAAGGTGAAGGGCCAGTTCACCCGCGAGGAGCTGGCGCCGCTGGCCAAGGTCAATGTCGAGTCGCTGAAGGAGTATGACTACTTCACCTATGCGACGGTCGACGGCAAGAAGGCCAAGATGGGCGAGCCGCTGCCGGATTACCATCTCAGTTACGAAAACGCCGTGCTGACGCTGCACTTCACTATTCCGTTCGAGAAGCCGGTGAAGTTCAAGGAATTGAAAGTCGATATCTACGATCCGACCATCTTCGTCGATTTCGAATTTCCCAAGAAGGACCCGGTCCAGCTTTCCGGCGCGCCATCGGGCTGCAAGCTCGACACTGTGCTGCCGCGCGAAATGACCTATGCCGAGGGCAAGAAGCTCAGCGAAATTCCGGCCGACCAGCCGAACGTGTCGATGGCGATCGGCGCCGAATTCGCCAACAAGATTCTGGTGCATTGTCCGTAATCCGATTGCTTTCAAATCCGCGGGGCGCGCGACGGGGACTGATCGACCATGACGTGGCTTTCGCGGCGCTCTGCCCTGACGCAATGCTTAATCGTGACCGGCCTTGTTTTGGCGATCGCGGGCGCCATAGACATGGCGCACGCCGCGCCGTTCGGCGCTTCCGGCGGACCGGCGCAGCCCGACGTCGGCGGCTTTACCGGCTGGGTGCTGCATCAGCAGTCCGACTTTTACCGCATGCTGTCGGGCGCGATCCGCGCCGCCAAGGCCGACGGCAGCGCCACATGGGCGCTGCTCGGCATTTCATTTGCCTATGGCGTGTTTCATGCCGCCGGCCCCGGTCACGGCAAGGCGGTGATCTCGTCTTATCTTGTCGCCAATGACGAGACCTGGCGGCGCGGCATCGCGCTGTCCTTCGCCTCGGCGATATTGCAGGCGATCACCGCGGTTGCCGTCGTCGCCATCGTCGCGGTGCTGCTCGGCGCGACCTCCAAGGTCATGGGCGACACCGTGCGCGTTATCGAAGTCGTCAGCTACGGCCTGATCGTACTGATCGGACTGCGGCTGTTTTGGGTCAAGGGCCGCGCCTTTCTCAATCTCATGCGGGCCGAGGCGAAAGCGCCGGCGCATGGCCACGCGCATCACGATCATTCGCATACGCACGATCATCATCACGCTCACGATCATGGCCACGATCATGCGCACGATCATGGGCACGCACACGATCATCACGACCACGACGACGAAGGGCATGCCTGGGGCCACGCGCATGCGCCGGAGCCGCGCGAACTGGGCGGCCGCGACTGGTGGAAGCGCGGCCTGTCGGCCATCGTCGCGGTCGGTCTGCGGCCCTGCTCGGGCGCGATCATCGTTCTGGTATTCGCGCTGGCGCAGGGCATGTTCTGGATCGGCGTCGCCTCGACATTCGTGATGGGCTTAGGCACCGCTATCACCGTGTCGGCGATCGCCACGATTGCCGTCGGTGCGCGCGGGCTGGCCGGCAAGCTCGCCAAGGCCAAGCCCGGCGCCGGCATGTTGCTGCTGCGCGGCGCCGAGACCGCCGCCGCCGGCTTTATCGTCGCGTTCGGCGCGCTGCTGCTGATGGGTTATATGGTCAGTGAACGAATGATCGGCGTCTGACCGCCATCGCGCATTCGCAAGCCTGCTATCGTCAGATGAGAATGGTCACGCCGCGCTCCGCTGCTAGTCTGGCATCAGGGAGCGAAACATGGCCGGAAATTTTTTACGCGACTTGGGCGTTGAGCGCCCGATCATCCTGGCGCCGATGGCGGGCGGCATCGGTTCGCCGGAGCTGGTCGGCGCGGTGTCGAATGCCGGCGGGCTCGGCTCCTGGGCCGGCGCCTATGCGACGCCACAGCAAATTCTAGACGCCGCCAAACAAATTCGCGCGCTGACCGGCAAGCCGTTCGCGCTCAATCTGTTCGCCGGCGGTTACGGCCTGCGCCCCGAAGTCGATGCCGCGCCGATGCTGGCGAAGGTCGCGGAAGCGCACGCCAAACTCGGCCTGCCGCCGCCGGTGCTGCCGCCCAATCCGGACAATCCGTTCGAGGATCAATTCGCGGCGGTGATCGAGGCGCGGCCGGCTCTGTTCAGTTTCACCTTTGGCATTCCCAATGCCGATGCGCTGGCGCGCCTGCGCAAAGCCGGCATCCGCACCTGCGGCACGGCGACGACCGTGCAAGAGGCCCGCGCATTGCAAGCCGCCGGCGTCGAGTCGATCGTCGCGCAAGGCGAGGAGGCCGGCGCCCATCGCGGCACATTCCTCGGCGCCATGGAAGACTCGATGGTGCCGACGCTTCAACTGACGCGCGCCATCGCCGCCGCCGTACCGCTACCGGTCTTTGCCGCCGGCGGCCTGATGGACGGGCGTGACATTTCCCAGGCGCTTGCGGCGGGCGCGCAGGCGGCGCAACTCGGCACCGCGTTCATCGTCTGCCCGGAAAGCGGCGCCGCAGCGCCGTACAAGCAGGCGTTGCTCGACGCCAAAAAGGACACCACCGTCATCACCTGCGCCTATTCCGGCCGCGAGGCGCGCGGCCTGCGCAATGCGTTCATCGACATGACGGCCGACATTCCGATCCTGCCGTTCCGCCAGCAGAACGACCTGACGCGGCCGATGCGCACCGAATCCGGCAATAAAGGCACGCCCGATTATATTTCGCTGTGGGCCGGTCGAGGCGTCACGCGCGCGCGGGCCATGCCGGCGGCCGAACTGATGAAAACTTTACTCGTGGAAATCGCTGGCGCGTAATTCGATCGGCTGGCCGTGCGGCGTGCGGTCGCAGGCATGGTCCCAGGCGTCGCGCGTGCGATGCAGGGTCTCCCGCGTCGCCACGCCTTTTTCCGCCACCAGTCTTTCCAATGCCGCCAGCCAGTGCGAATAATAGGTCTCGCCGGTGTCGGGATCGCCGGCCGCTTGCGCGCGCTTGATCTCGTCGGCCAATGTTGCCGCCCATTCGCCCCAGGTGAACAGCCCGCGGTCGTACAGAGCCAAAGTCATGGCGAAGGCCTGCGCTTGCCAAGGCTCATTGAACACCGGCCCGTCCTCATCCTGCGGAATGCCGGGAACGGCCTTGGCGGCCTGCATCGCGGTGGCGTTAGGCATCACGCCTTCTCCAGATACGGCTCAAACGCATCGATCGAAACCTTCAACGTCGGGTCGGCATCGTCGCCCCACAAGTCACGGCTGTCGAACACGACCGTATAAAGCCATTGCGGATTTTCGCCTTTGTCGTGCGCGGCCGTATCCGGGAAAACGTGATAGCCATTAATTCGTTCGACGATACCAATATGGCCGCGCACATAGCGCGGTAGCCGCGTATGCGTCACCGGGTTGATGTTTCTGGCGCGCACGCGATCGCCCGGCTCGAACAGCGCCGGCGCTTTGGCTTCGCGGCCGAAACTGCCACGCACCATGATGCGCGGGACGTCGTCAATGGTGAATTTGCCGCGCTTCAACGGCGGGCTTTGCCGCAGCGAATGGCCGGCATCGACCTCGTCGCGGCCGACGATTCCGCGCGCCGCCATCTGATCTTCAATGGCCAGAAACCACTTCTTGTAATAAGAGCTGGCGAGATAGACATCCGGTGGCAGCGACTCGCGGGCGAAGCGCTGCGAGTCGATATTGAGGCCGCCATTGGCGCCGACCGCGCGCACCATCGCCATCACGCGGCCTTCCCATTTTTCATGGAAGGTCGGCTCGTTCGGCTCCGGCTCCACTTTTCCGAAACCGTCCATGCCGCCCATGTCGTGAACCCCGTTCACGACAAAGCACCAATGTCGTGGACGCCGTTCATGGCGCGGCCTTTGGCAGGCCGGTGCCGATCATGCTGTCGCGGGTGACGATCTCGGCGAGGCGCTCCTCGCTCCAGCCTTCGGTGCCGGCGGGCCGCATCGGCAGCACGAGAAAGCGCGTCTCGGCGGTCGAATCCCAGACGCGAATTTCAGTGTCGGCTGACAAGGTGACGCCGAAGTCGCGCAGCACGCCGCGCGGGTCTTTCACCGCGCGCGAGCGATAGGGCGAGGCCTTGTACCAGACCGGCGGCAGGCCGAGCATTTCCCACGGATAGCAGGAGCACAAGGTGCACACGACCATGTTGTGGCGCTGCGGCGTGTTCTCGACCGCGATCAGGTGGTCGCCGGTGCGTGCGATGTGACCGAGCGCATTGATAGCCTTGGTAGCGTCGTCGAGCAGCTCTTTTTTAAAGGCCGGGTCGGTCCACGCCTTGGCGACGACGCGCGCGCCGTTGCGCGGGCCGATCTTGGTTTCATAGGCCTCGACGATGGCGTCGAGCGCTGCCGGGTCGACGTAACCCTTCTCGGTCAGCACGGTTTCCAGCGCGCGCACGCGCAACTGCGTCTCCGACAGTTCGGAGTGTTCGTGATCGTGATGATGGTGGTCGTGGTCGTGGTCGTGGGCCATGGCCCGACTATACCACCAATTGTCATCATCCGCGAAGGCGGGTGATCCAGAATTTAAGCATTCAAGTTTCAACGATGCGGCAAATTGCTGGATGCCCGCATGCGCGGGCATGACAGTAAAAATCAATCCCAGACGCCCTCGTGCTGCTCGGCCGCCTCGTCTTCCAGCAGCGGGCCGACGACCTCGACCTTGCGCTGGCCGGCGGCGAAGACGGTGCGGCAAGGCAAATCCAGCGTCGGATTTTCTTCGTGGCTGCCGGTCATCTGCTTCAGCCGGGTTTCCGACAGACCGTAGACGACGCGGCCGATGCCGGCCCAGTAGATCGCGCCGGCGCACATGGCGCAGGGCTCGGCCGAGGAATACAGGGTGCACTCTACCAATTCGTCCGGCTCGAAGGCCTTGCAGGCCGCGGTCGCCAGCAGCCGCTCGGCATGGGCGGTCATGTCGCCGTCCGGCAGGTAGCCGTTTTCGGCTTCCAGCAGCACGTCGCCGTCCGGGCCGACGAGAATGGCGCCGAAGGGATGATTGCCACGCTCCTCGGCGCGCGCGGCGACCGCGAAAGCGCGCCGCAAGAGGTCGTCGTCTGTTGGTTTCATGAAGCCCGTTTGCCGATTCAATGGGGCTAAATTTAGCGGAACTCCGGCGTCTGTGTCATCATCGGAAGCATGAATCGGTTTTCTAATACCATTGATCGCATAACGACAACCCTGGGGCGCGTTTCTGCGTGGCTTGTGCTTGGCATTGTCACACTGCAGTTCGGATTGGTTGTGGCGCGTTACATATTCGGCCTCGGCTCGATCTGGCTGACCGAGGCGGTCGTCTATGGCCATGCCGCATTATTCCTACTGGCATCGGCGTGGACGCTGCGGGAAGGCGGCCACGTCCGGGTCGATATTTTTTACGCCGATGCGACGCCGCGCACGCGGGCGAGTATCGACCTTGCCGGGGCGCTGCTGCTGTTGCTGCCCTTCGCACTGGTGCTGGCCTGCCTGTCGGTACCTTATGCGGCGCGCTCATGGGCGATATTGGAGCGCTCGCAGGAAGCGAGCGGGCTGCCGCTGGTCTTCGCGCTCAAGACCTTGATCCCGATCTTCGCCGTTTTGATGGCGTTGCAGGGGTTCGCGCAGGCGATCAGGGCGGCGCAAACATTGGCGAGGAAGCCGGAATGACCGTCCCGGAATTCCTTGCCATCATCATGGTCGCCGCTGTCGTCGTGGCGCTGATGGCCGGCTATCCGGTGGCGCTGACGCTCGCCGGCGTATCGCTCGGCTTTGCCGTGTTGGGTCACGCGCTCGGCGCCATGAATTTCTCCATCATCGGCGCGCTGCCGCAGCGCATCTTCGGCGTGATGACCAATGACGTGCTGCTGGCGATCCCGATGTTCATCTTCATGGGCGTGATGCTGGAGCGCTCCCGCATCGCCGAGGACCTGCTCGAACGCATGGGCCGCCTGTTCGGTACTCTGCGCGGCGGTCTTGGTTATTCCGTCGTGCTGGTTGGCGCGCTGCTGGCGGCCTCGACCGGCATGGTCGGTGCAACGACGGTGACCATCGGGCTCATCATGCTGCCGGCGATGCTGCGCCACGGCTACGATCCGCGCCTGGCCGCCGGCACGGTGGCGGCGTCCGCGACCCTGGCGCAGATCATTCCGCCGTCGACCGTTCTGGTTTTGCTCGGCGATCAGCTCAACAATTCCTATCAGGCGGCGCAATTGGCGAAAGGATCGTTTGCGCCGAATGTGATTTCGGTAAGCGATCTTTTCGCCGGCGCGATACTGCCGGGCCTGCTGCTGGTCGGATTGTTTCTCGCTTATCTCGTCGCCATGGCCGGGTTGCGGCCGGCAAGCTGCCCGGCACTGCCGGCCGCCGATGTGCCGCCCGCCACCGGATTGATTGAGGCCTTGCTGGCGCCGGTGCTGCTGATCGCGGCCGTACTCGGCTCGATCCTGTTTGGCATCGCGACGCCGACCGAAGCCGCCTCGGTCGGCGCGATCGGCGCGATGCTGCTCGCCTGGCGCAAGGCGGCGCTTGCGCCGCTGCTCAAGCCAGTGGTCGAGAAGACGACGCAGATCACCGCGATGATCTTTCTTATTCTCATCGGTGCGACCTTGTTCAGCCTGGTGTTTCGCGCGCTCGGCGGCGACATGATGGTGGAGCGCGCGCTGACCGATTTGCCCGGCGGCGTTTCCGGCGCGGTGCTGGTCGTGATGCTGGCGATGTTTTTGCTCGGTTTCGTGATGGACGCCTTCGAAATCATCTTCGTCGTCGTGCCGATCGTCTCGCCGGCCTTGCTGAAAATGCCCGGCGTCGATCCGGTCTGGCTTGGCATCATGATGGCGGTCAACTTGCAGACCTCCTACATGCACCCGCCGCTCGGGCCGACCTTGTTCTTCTTGCGCGGCGTTGCGCCGCCGCAAATCACGACAAGGCACATCTATGTGGGAATCATTCCGTTCGTCGTCATCCAGTTGTTTGCGCTGGTGGTGCTGTGGTTCGTGCCGGGTCTTGCCACCGCGCTGCCGCACTTTTTCTACCGTTAGCGCCAAAGCCACTCGATCACGATCCAGAGCCAGATCGCGCCGGCCAGCAGCAGCGATACGCCGACGGCGGCCGACGCCATGTCCTTGACGCGGCCGATGGCGGGGTCCTGGTCGGCGGTGAGGCGGTCGCAAAGTTTCTCGATGGCGGTATTTAACAGTTCGACCACCATGACGAAGACCAGCGAGCCGACCAGCGCCAGACGCTTGGGAAAGTCCGGGGTCAAGAACAGCGATAGCGGGATCGACAGCGCGAGCAGTACAAGCTCCTGGCGAACGGCCAGATCCGATTGCGCCGCAGCAAGAATGCCTTTCCAGCTGTTGATGGTCGCACGCCAAATTCTATGCAAGCAATTCGTCCGCCCCGTCTTGCGCAAGCCGGCCAACCTAGCCAGCATCTTTTATAGTGTCCATCCCGCAATGCCGATGTAGGTTTCCCCCGCGCCGAACAGCTCTATCGCAGAGGACGTCGAATGAAAGCCGCCGATATGTTCAATCTCACCGGCCGCGTCGCGCTGGTGACCGGCGCGTCGAGCGGGCTGGGCCGGCAATTCGCCCGTGCGCTCGCCGATAACGGCGCGGCGGTGGCTTTGGTGGCGCGGCGCACCGACCGGCTGCTCGACCTGCAACAGGAAATCGAAGCCAAAGGCGGCAAGGCGCTGGCCATCGAGGCCGACGTCACCGACCGCGCCGCGATGGTCGCCGCCTTCGATGCGGCCGAAAAGGCCTTCGGCACCGTCACCATTCTGGTCAACAATGCCGGCGTGGCGCAGCAGTCGGTGCGCGCCACCGAGGTGACGGCGGAGGAATGGCGGCGCGTGCTCGGCGTCGATCTCGACGCGGTGTTCTATTGGGCGCAGGAAGGCGCGCGCCGCATGATTGCGGCTAAGAAACCGGGCGCCATCGTCAACATCGCCTCGGTGCTCGGTTTCGGCGTGTCCAAGGGAACGACGGCCTATGCGGTCGCCAAGGCGGCCGTGGTGCAGACCACCAAGGCCTTGTCGGTCGAACTGGCCTTCAAGGGCATTCGCGTCAACGCCATTGCACCGGGCTGGTTCGTGACCGAGATCAATGACACCTATCTCGAAAGCGAGGCAGGTTCGGCCTTGAAGCGCGACATCCCGATGGGCCGCTTCGGCAATGAAGGCGATCTCGACGGTGCGCTGTTGTTGCTGGTGTCGGACGCGGGCGCCTACATGGCCGGCGCCACCATCGTCGTCGATGGCGGGCAGGTGGTGAAGATCGCTTAAGGTCGTTGATGCCCGCGCTACAGCGGGCCAATGAGGGAACATCATGGACTTCTCACTCCCCCCCGAAATCGAAGCGCTGCGCCTTAAAGTTCGCGCCTTCATCGACGAACATGTTCTGCCGCTGGAAAAAGACCCGGCCAATTTCGCCGACAACGAAAATATCCCGCACCACTTGCTCGAGCCGGTGCGCGTCAAGGCGCGCGCCGCCGGCCTGTGGGCGCCGCAAGCGCCGAAGGAGTTCGGCGGCATGGAATTGCCGATGGTCGCCTGGGCCGCGGTCTATGAGGAAGCAGCGCGTTCGATCTTCGGGCCGCTGGCGATCCACTGCATGGCGCCGGACGACGGCAACATGAACATGCTGCGGCTAGCCGGCACGCAGGCGCAGAAGGAAAAGTGGCTGGCGCCGCTTGTTGCCGGCAAAGTGCGTTCGGCTTTCGCCATGACCGAGCCGTCGCCCGGCGGCGGCTCCGACCCGACCATGATCCGCACCCGCGCCGAAAAGCGCGGCGACAAATACGTCATCACCGGCCGCAAATGGTTCATCACCGGCGCCGACGGCGCCGCGCATTTCATCTTGATGGCGCGCACAAGCGACGACAAGCGCAAGGGCCTCACCGCGTTTCTCTTTCACAAGGACCAGCCGGGCTGGCGCATCGTGCGCCGCATTCCGATCATGGGCCCGGAAGAGCATGGCGGCCATTGCGAACTGGAGTTCGACGGCCTCGAAATCCCGGAAGAAAACATATTGATGGGCGAGGGCGAAGGCTTGCGCCTGATGCAGGTACGGCTCGGGCCGGCGCGGCTGACGCATTGCATGCGCTGGACCGGCTTTGCCAAACGCTGCGTCGAGATCGCGCAGGATTATGTGGCCGAGCGTGAAGGCTTCGGCATCAAGCTCGCCGACCGCGAAAGCGTGCAGATGAAACTCGGCGAGATCGGCCAGCAGATCCAGATCGGCCGGCTGCTGACCATGCACGCCGCCTGGATGCTCGATCAGGGCGGGCGTGCACGTAAAGAGGTGTCGATGGCCAAGGTCCATGTCGCCGAAACGCTGCATCGCGCCGCTGACATGGCGATCCAGTTGCAGGGCGCGCGCGGCTATTCCAAGGACACGGTGGTCGAGTGGATCTATCGCTATGCCCGCTCGGCCAAGCTGGTCGATGGCGCGTCCGAAGTGCACATGATGGTGCTGGCGAAATTCATGCGCAACGAGGGCCGCGATTTTTGGCAATGGGGGCCGGGCGAGGGGCGAAGAAACGCCCCTTAGTCTGCTCTTTCACTTCTGAGCAAAGCGTGGCTAATGTCCGGCGCGTCGGCCATCGGCGCTTTCAGGACATGAAAAATGCCGGTTCAGTCGACGCCGATCAAAATCACCATGGCCGGCTACGGCCCGGCCAATACCGGCTTCAGCAAATCGCTCAAGCTGATCGGCAATACGCTGGAAACGCGGTTCGGCGACCGCATCGCGGTCGATTACATCTGGAACATCATGGATCACGGCCACAAGGCCGAGGACATTCTGACGCTCGTTGAAAGCGGCGAGATCACGCTCGGCTATCAATCGTCGAGCTATCTGACCGACCGCGTGCCGGAACTCGGCTTCGTCGACTTGCCGTTTTTGTTCGTCAATAACGCGCAGGCGCGCGGCGCGATGGACGGCGAACTCGGCCGCTTCCTCGCGCAAAAGGTCGAGGACCGCGTTGGCTATCGCATTCTCGGCTGGTTCGAGAATGGCTTTCGCCACATCTCCAACAAGCTGCGGCCGATCCATGTGCCGGCAGACATGAAGGGCATGAAAATCCGCGTGCTGCCGAGCGAAATCCAGCGCCGCACGTTTGAACTGCTCGGCGCGCAGGCGATGCGCATGGATCTTACCGAAGCGATCAAAATGGTGGTGGCCGGCACTTTGGACGCGCAGGAAAATCCGCTCGCCAATACGGTCACCTATGGCGTGCATAACTTTCACAAGTACCACACGCTGACATCGCACTTTTATATTTCGCGGCCGATCTTCCTGCACCGCGCCTCATTCGACGCCTGGCCGGCGGACCTGCAGCAGGCCATGCGCGAGGCGGTCACCGAGGCGGTCGGGTTCCAGCGTCAGCTCGCGGTCGAGGAGAATACGCAGTCGCGCCAGGCGATCGAAGCCGCGGGTTGCGAGATCGTCGAATTGACGCCCGCCGAACACGACGCCTTCGTCGCCGCCGTGCAGCCGCTGCTCGGCGAGGCGCGCGGCATGTACGGCGAGGCGATGTTCAAGATGGTGCCGAAAGCCTGACACCTTGTAGGGTGGGCAAAGGCGCGCTTGCGCCGTGCCCACCGTTAGCAAGTTGGTGGGCTTCGCTCCGCTCAGTGCCACCCTACAAGCAGATCAATCCAATTTAATCCCCGCCGTCTTGATCACCTTTTCCCACTTGGCCGCTTCGCTCTTGATGTAGGCGGCCATGTCGGCGGGCGAACTCTGCAACGGGTCGATGCCGGCGCCGATCAGTTTCTGCTTGATCTCGGCATTGTTGACGGCCTTGACGTAAGCGGCGTTGAGCTTTTCGATCGCATCTTTCGGCGTCGCCGCCGGCGCGGCGAAACCCTGCCAGGCCCAGGCCTCGAATCCAGGAACGTCGGCCGAAACCGGCGGCACGCCGGGCAGGCCGGCGAATGCGCCGGGCGAGGCAACCGCGATGGCCTTGATCTGTTTCATCGCCAGTTGGCCGCGCGCAGTGGCGAAGTCGACGAACATCATGCCGATCTGGCCGGAGACGAGATCCTGGATCGCCGGCGCCGCGCCCTTGTATGGCACATGTGTGATCTTGACGCCGCTCGCTTGCGCGAACAGTTCGCCGGCGAGATGGAACGGACTGCCGACGCCGGCTGAGGCATAGTCGATGGCGCCCGGCGATTTCTTCGCCGCCTCGATCAATTCCTTCACCGAATTGACTTTGAGCTTGTCGGTATTGACCAAAAGCACGATGGCGAAGCGCCCGGTCAAGGTGATCGGTGCGAAGTCCTTGTCGGCATCGTAGGGCAGTTTGGCGTAAAGGCTGCGGTTCGACGCATAGGTCGATGTGTCGCCGAGCAGGAACGTATAGCCGTCAGGCTGCGCGCGCGCGACGGCTTCGGCGCCGATCAATGTGCCCGCGCCAGCGCGGTTTTCGACGACCAAGGTCTGGCCAAGACTATTGCCCATTTCGGTCGCCACGAGGCGTGCGAAGAAGTCGGTGCCGCCGCCCGGCGGATAAGGCACGACGAGACGGATTGTATGCGCAGGGTAACCTTGCGCGAAGACGGAAGATGCGGTCATCGCGGCGCCGGCGGCAATACTTCCGGCGACAAGTGTGCGGCGATTGATGGTCATGGCGTTTCCCCGTTTTTGGCACGCCCCGGGGGGCGTCCTGTTGGGGCAAATAATTTCATGGTTCGAGATGCTTCACCAGAGGCCGACGCTACGCAATCATACGTAATTCGCGCGCCAGTGCCGGCGCGCCACCAGCGTGCCGACAATCGTCAGGTTGATGAGATTGGCGCCGACGCCGACGGCGAAGGCTGGCGCATAATAGCCGAAGTGATCGTACAAAAGTCCGGCCAGCCAGCCGCCCGACGCCATGCCGAGCGCGGTGAACATCAACAGGGTCGGAATGCGCCACGACGCCTGCGACGCCGGAAACATTTCGCGCAACGCCAGCACATAGGCCGGAATGATGCCGGAAAAGCCCAGGCCGAGAACGGCCGACACCGTGAACAGGCCGACCTCGCTCTGCGTCAGCAGGAAGGCGATCATCGCCGCGCATTGCCACAGCGAGCCGACCAGCACAGTGGTCAGTCCGCCGATGCGGTCGGACACCGCGCCCCAGATTTGCCGGCTGAGAAAGGCAGTGCCGAGCAGTACCGACAGCATCACCGCGCCGACCGAGCGGCTGATGCCGAGGTCGCTGCAGAAGGCGACCAGGTGGCCTTGCGGCATCGCCATCGGAATGCAGCACATGATCGCCGCCACGCACATCGAAGCGAATACGAGATTCGGCGGCAGACCGAGGACGCGCGCCGGCGCGCTGCCGGCGACCGGCGCCGGGGCAGGATGGATCACTTCCGGCGGGTGGCTGAAAAAGATCAGCGCGATCGACACAACGACCGCGCCTTCGAGCAAGGCATACCACAGCATGGTCTCGCGCCAGCCAAGCGCGGCGATGGCGCGTTCGAACACCGGCGGCCACAGCGCGCCGGCGAGATAAGTGCCGCTCGAGATCAACGCCAACGCCGAGCCGCGGCGTCTGTCGAACCAGCGGCTGACGTAAACGTAAAGCGGCGCGTTGATGCCGGCGAAACCGATCAGGCCAATGAACAGGCCGTGGCCGATCCACAGCGGCCAGGACGGTCCGCGGCTCGACAGCGCCAGCCCGATCGCGATCATCACTGCGCCGAAGGCAACGGTCCATCGCGTACCGATACGATCGGCGATCCGGCCCATCACGATGCCGCCAATGCCGGAACCGAACCAGGCGAGGGCGCTGGCCAGCGCCGGAATCGAGCGCACGCCATCGACTTCCGCCGCGATATCCTTGAGCGCGACGGCGGCGATCCAGACGGCCCCGGACGACAGCATCAGCGCGCCCAACGCTGCGCCGGCGACGACCCACGACGCCCTGGTTTCGACGGACGATGACGGCGATTGCAACATTGACTAAGGCCCCGGCGGAGGATCCTATTGCAGAGTGCCTACGTTTTGACCAGCGGGGGCAGCGTGAGGCTGCGTTGCTCGGGACGTTTGCTGCATTGCGCCAAAATGCGCCCCAAGCGGTCTGGCTGAAACTTCCTTCTCCTCACCGCGCCGGAAACGAAATTGACCGCAAGGCTCTCCAGTGTAAGCTTTTATTTCGATTTTCGACGCTTTGCGTAATGGCCGTACAGCCTATATGAGAGAGACATCGGCGCCGGTCCGATGGTCTTTTTTCGACAATGCCGCATTGGCCAAAGGCCACCCGAAGGGCCCTCTGATGACGCTCAAACCGGTCAGTCTCGACGACAAATACGACCTCAACCAGTCGCACGTTCTGGTGACCGGCTATCAGGCCCTGATCCGCGCCGTTCTGATGCAGAAAGAGCGCGACCGCCGCGCCGGCCTGAACACGGGCGGCTATCTCACCGGTTATCGCGGGTCGCCTTTGGGCGGTTTGGACCAGCAGTTCATGCGCGCGGGGCGCGAACTGACGGCCGCCGACGTCACATTCTTGCCCGGGCTGAACGAGGAACTCGCCGCCACCGCCGTCTGGGGTGCGCAGCAGGCCGAACTGCGCGGCGAGGGCAAGTTTGATGGCGTCTTCGGCCTCTGGTATGGCAAAGGCCCGGGCGTCGACCGCTCCGGCGACGTGTTCCGCCACGCCAATCTCGCCGGCACCTCGAAGCATGGCGGCGTGCTGGCCCTGATGGGCGACGACCACACCGCCGAATCCTCGACCACCGCGCACCAGTCCGAATTCCATTTCGTCGATGTGATGATGCCGATCCTCAATCCGGCCGGCGTGCAGGAGATTGTCGATTACGCGCTGCTCGGCTGGGCGATGTCGCGCTACACCGGTACCTGGACCGCGCTCAAATGCATGCATGAGACGGTGGAGTCGACCGGCGTCGTCGATGGCGCGCTCGACCGGCTCAACATCGTCATCCCGACCGACTTCGCGATGCCCGAAGGCGGGCTCAATGTGCGGCTGGTCGACACCATTCTCGGCCAGGAAGCGCGCCTGCACGAATACAAACGCGACGCCATGCTGGCCTTCGTGCGCGCGAACAAGATCAACAAGACGATCATGTCCGGCGGCCGTGCTCCCAGGATCGGCATTATCACGACCGGCAAGGCCTATCTCGACGTGCGCCAGGCCTTCGACGAACTCGGCCTCGACGAGATCAAGTGTAACGATATCGGTGTGCGTCTTTTCAAGGTCGGCTGCGTCTGGCCGATCCCGCGCGAGGAATTGCTGGACTTCGCCGCCGGTCTCGACCTCATCATCGTGGTTGAGGAAAAGCGCTCGCTGATCGAAGTGCAGGTGCGCGAGGAACTCTACGGCACGCCCAACCAGCCGGTCTGCATCGGCAAGAAGGACGAGAACGGCAACTGGCTGTTCCCGGTCAAGGGCGCGCTCGATGCCAATGACATTGCGATTGCCATCGGCGAGCGCATTCTCAAGTTGGGTGCCAATGACGAAATGGCGGCCAGCATCGCGCGGCTGAAATCGGCGCAGCACAAATTGAACGAAACCGCCGACGTCGCCGTGCGCATTCCGTATTTCTGCTCCGGCTGTCCGCACAACACGTCGACGCGCGTGCCGGAAGGCAGCCGCGCCTATGCCGGCATCGGTTGCCATTTCATGTCGCAGTGGATGGACCGCAAGACGCTCGGCTTCACGCAAATGGGCGGCGAGGGCGCCAACTGGATCGGCGAAGCTCCGTTCTCCAAGCGCGAGCATGTTTTCCAGAATCTCGGCGACGGCACCTACAATCACTCCGGCTATCTCGCCATTCGCGCCGCCATCGCCTCCGGCGTGACCATGACCTACAAGATTTTGTTCAACGACGCGGTGGCGATGACCGGCGGCCAGGCCAATGATGGCGGGCTCACCGTGCCGCAGATCGCGGCGCAGGTGGCGGCCGAAGGCGCCAAACGCATCATCGTTGTCACCGACGAGCCGGATAAATATCCGAACGACGTCGAATGGCCGAAAGGCCTGACCATACATCACCGCGACGATCTCGACGCGTTGCAGCGCGAATTGGCGACTGTGTCCGGCGTCAGCATTCTTATTTATGACCAGACCTGCGCCGCCGAGAAGCGCCGCCGTCGCAAGCGCGGCACCTTCCCCGATCCGGACAAGCGGGTCGTCATCAACGATCTGGTCTGCGAAGGCTGCGGCGACTGCGGCGTCAAATCGAATTGCGTCTCGGTGCAACCGCTGGCGACCGAATGGGGCCGCAAGCGCGCCATCGATCAATCGAGCTGCAACAAGGACTATTCCTGCGTGAAGGGCTTCTGCCCGTCCTTCGTCACCGTGCATGGCGCCAAATTGAAAAAGGGCGAAGGCATCGCCGAGCCGGCCGGCTGGCCGGCGCTGCCGGCGCCGAACGTGCCGCTGATCAACCATCCCTACGGCATCATCGTCACCGGCATTGGCGGCACCGGCATCGTCACCATCGGCGCCATCGTCGGCATGGCCGCGCATCTGGAAGGCAAGGGCGTCGGCATCATCGATATGGCCGGCCTCGCCCAGAAGGGTGGCGCGGTTTACAGCCACATCCGCATCGCCAATTCGTCGGACGACATTCACGCCATCCGCGTCGCGGCCGGCGGCGCCGATCTGGTGCTCGGCGGCGACATCGTTGTGGTCGGCTCGAAAAAGGTGCTGGGCGCCATCAAGCCGGGCAACACGCGGATGATCGTCAACACCGCCGAATTCCTCCCCGGCGATTTCGCCCGCAATGCCGATTTCTCGCTGCC
>CAIMEA010000005.1 GCA_903839845.1 uncultured Hyphomicrobiales bacterium | reverse complement strand
TTCCAGTGCTGGATCGGCAAGACGAAGCCGGTCGGATGCGTGAGGTGACGCTCGAAGGTGCGCAGGATTCGGCCGCGCTCGGCGGCGTCGTCAAGCTTCGGATTGTCCGGATCGATATTCGGCGGCAGCGCGCCTTCCTTGAGCAGACGGTCGGCGGGGTCTTCGTACAGCGGCTGCACGAACTCGCTCTTAAGGCCGAGCCGCGCGGCGACGCCTTCGGCGAAGGCCTGCGCGTCGAGCGAGGTCGGCTCCGGCGTAGTCTTGCCGCGCGCGATCAATTCGAGATTCCGCCAGACCGGCTGGCCGTCGCGCCGCCAATATAATGAGTAGGCCCAGCGCGGCAGTTCTTCGCCGGGGTACCATTTGCCCTGGCCATAATGCACCAGCGCGCCGGGCGCGAAGCGATCGTGTAGGCGCTTGATCAGATCGTTGGCGCGGATCAGCTTCTGCGGACCGAGCGCCGATGTATTCCATTCCGCCGATTGATAATCGTCGATCGACACGAAAGTCGGCTCGCCACCCATGGTCAGGCGCACGTCGCCGGCGACGAGATCGGCATCGACCTTCTCGCCGAGCGCATCGAGCGCCGCCCAGGCATCATCGGAGAACGGCGCGGTGACGCGCGGCCGTTCGGCGATACGCTCGATCTTCATTTCGAACTCGAAATCGACACCGCTCGGTTCGACCATGCCGGTGATCGGCGCGGCGGAGCGGTAATGCGGCGTCGCCGCTACCGGCAGATGACCTTCGCCGCACAACAGGCCCGAGGTCGGATCGAAACCGATCCAGCCGGCGCCGGGCAGATAGACTTCGGTCCAGGCATGCAGATCGGTGAAGTCGTGGTCGGTGCCGCTCGGGCCGTCGAGCGATTTGATGTCCGGCTTCAACTGAATGAGATAGCCGGACACGAAACGCGCCGGCAGGCCGATGTGGCGCAACAGTTGCGTCAGCAGCCAGGCCGAGTCGCGGCACGAGCCGTAACCGGAGACGAGCGTTTCTTCCGGCGTCTGCACGCCCGGTTCGAGACGCACGATGTATTTGACGATCGACTGGATGCGCTGGTTGAGTTCGACCAGAAAGTCGACGGTGTTGCGCTTCTCGCGCGAAATCGAATCGATCAGCGTGCGCAGCAGGGGACCTGCCGGTTCCGGATCGACATAGGCCAGCAAATCTTCCTTGATGTCGGCCGGCATCTCGAACGGCCATTGTTCGGCGAAAGGCTCGACAAAAAAATCGAACGGATTGACCACTTCGAGATCGGCGAGGAAATCGACGGTCACCGAAAATTCGGTGGTCTTTTCCGGGAAGACAAAACGCGCCAGCCAGTTGCCGTGCGGGTCCTGCTGCCAGTTCACGAAATGCTGTTCCGGCTTCACCTTGAGCGAATAGCTCGGAATTCGCGTCCGGCCATGCGGCGCCGGGCGCAGGCGCACGACCTGCGGCCCGAGCGCGATCGGTCTGTCATAGATATAGCGGGTGACGTGGTGCAGGCCGGCGAGGATCGACATTGGTTACGTTACTCTGTTGACCGTGGCAGCGCTCGATTGACTGGCTGCGAGTGTATCGCCGTTGCCGCCAAATCGCTGCCCAATAATCATGCAAGTTCCGGGCCGCGCGACCATTTAGGCGCGCAAAATCGGGATTTGCCAGCCGTTCCTGCCCGTTTGGTTAGCCGGCCGCCGCCGTCAAAGCCGCGTGAACGCGGTCCGGCTTGAACGGCAGCCGGTAGCAGCGCACGCCGGTGGCGTCGCGGATGGCGTTGCCGAGTGCGGCGGCCACCGGATTATACGGGCTCTCGCTCATCGACTTGGCGCCGAACGGTCCGAGCGTGTCGGACGTCTCGGCGAACAGCACCTCGGTGCGCGGAATGTCGGCGAAAGCGGGGATACGATAATTGCGGAACGTCGGATTGGTGACGCGGCCATTCGCGTCGATAACCATCTCCTCGAACAGGGCAGCCCCCAGCGCCTGCGCCACGCCGCCTTCGACCTGGGCGCGGCATTGCATCGGGTTGATGACGGTGCCGGCGTCGGCGGCCTGCACGCTTTTGAGGATTTTGATTTCGCCGCTGACGCGGTTCACCGCGACGCGGAAGCCCTGCACGTTGAAGGCGACCGAGCGCGGCGTGCCGTTGGTCGTGCCGTGCGCGGAGAGGACGACGCCGGCCACGTCCGCAGCCTGGCGCAGATCGGCGAGCGGAATTGATTTGCCGTCGCAAACGACAGCACCGTCGCTCAGCGCGCAGTCGGCGCGGGCCGCGCCGCTGTGCCTCGCGGCGAAGTCGAGCAGGCCGTCGCGCAAAGCCTCGGCGGCCTTTTGTGTCGCGCGGCCGGCAATGACGGTGCCGGTCGAGCCGTAGGCGCCGGTGTCGTGGCCGCCGTGGTCGGTATCGGATTGCGTCAGCTTGATGTGCGGGGGCGTTGCGCCGAGCACGGTGGCGGCAATCTGCCGATGCACGGTGGTGGTGCCGTTGCCGAATTCGGCGGTGCCGATGGTCATGGCATAAGTGCCGTCGGCTTCCAGCCAGATATACGTGTCGGAGTAGTGCCCGCCCGGCGGCACGGTATCGATCATGGTCAGCGCCGTGCCCTGGCCGATCAGCCACTCCGGCGGCAAGATTACGCCGGCTGAATCGCTGCGCATCGCCGCGTCGACCAGATCGAGACACTGGTCGAGTCCGTAACTGCCGTAGATGACGTCGTCGGGCGAGACATGCGCGCCGATCATCGGCTCGCCGCGCTTGACCACGTTGCGGCGGCGGAAGTCGAGTGCGTCGATGCCAAGCGCGCGCGCCACTTCATCGATGGCCGATTCCACCGCGAACGACGTCTGCGGCAGGCCGTAGCCGCGAAACGCGCCGGCCGGCACGGTGTTGGTATAGACCGCGAAGCCATCGACTTTTTTGTTCGGGCAACGATAGACGCTGATCGACTCCGAGCAGGCATGCTCCAGCACCGGTCCGCCGTGATTGCCGTAGGCGCCGGTATTGGACACGACGTGCACCTGCATCGCGGTCAACGTGCCGTCACGTGCCGCGCCGATCTTGACATGGACTCTCATCGGATGCCGCGTGGTCGCGGCGATGAACTGCTCTTCGCGGGTGAATTCTATTTTCACCGGTTTGCCCGTCTTGAGCGCCGCCAGAGCGGCGATGTCCTCGACGATCATTTCCTGTTTGGCGCCAAAACCGCCGCCGACGCGCTCGCAGAACACGCGCACTTTGTCCTCGGCGAGATCGAATACATGCGCCAGTTCCTGTCGCGTCAGGAACGGCACTTGCGTGCTCGATCGCACATTCAGCCGCCCGCCGGCATCGAGCCAGGCAATCGCGCACAGGGTTTCCAGATGGGCGTGCTGGACGCGCGGCACGAAGTAAGTGCCTTCGTGGATAGCGTCGGCCTGCGCAAAACCTGCTTCGACATTGCCGAATTCGCTGTGCACAGCGTGAATGAGGTTGCGCTTGGCGTTGTAGATGCGCGAATCCGGGCCCTTGTCGCCATGCAGGAGCGGCGCGCCGGGCTGCATGGCCTGTTCCGGATCGAACACGGCGGGCAGAATGTCGTAGCCGACCTTGAGCCGGCGGCAGCCTTCTTCCGCCGCGGCTTCTGTGTCGGCAATAACCGCGGCAACGCGTTGGCCGATGTAACGCATGACAGTATCGAGCACCATCGTGTCGTCGGCATCGGTGGCGCGGTCCTGATGCCGCGCCGTCGAGAACATCGTCTTCGGCGAATCCTCATGCGTCAGCACAGCGATGACGCCGGGCACCTGCAACGCCTCGCTCTTGTCGATCGAGCGGATGCGCGCATGCGCATGCGGCGAGCGCAGCAGCTTGATGTGGCGCAGGCCCTCGACCGCTACGTCGAGGGTGAAGCGCGCCTTGCCGGTGACGACATCGGGGCCGGCCGGCGCCGGCACATTGTGGCCGACGCCGCAGCCGGCGTGGCCATCTTCGGTGTCGCGTTTCCCTGTGATCGCATCCTCGATGGCGCGATAGCCGGTGCAGCGGCACAGATTGCCTTTCAGCGCACGCGGAAGATCGGCGCGTTGCGCCTGGTTGAGCGAAGCGGCGGTCATGATCATGCCGGCTGTGCAGAAGCCGCACTGAAAGCCCTGCGCGTCGAGAAACGCCTGCTGCATCGGATGCAGTTCGTTGCCGGACGCGAGGCCTTCGATGGTGGTGACCTCGCGGCCTTCGGCGCGAAACGCCGGCACCAGGCACGAATGCACCGGCTCGCCGTCCAGATAGACGGTGCAGGCGCCGCAATCGCCGGCGTCGCAGCCCTTCTTGACGCCGAAATGGCCGAGCGCACGCAGGAACGTGCGCAGACACTGTCCCGCGGCGGGCCGCTCGGCGAAGGCCTTGCCGTTGATGTTGAATGTCATCGCGCGGCTCCGCCCAGTTCTGCGAGAATTTCCTGCGCGAAGTGCAACGTCATATGCCGCCGCCAGGCCGGCAGGCCGTGAATGTCGTCGTACCAATCCGCAACGGCCGCTTCGATGCGCGCATGCAATATTTCAAGCGAGGGCAGCGTATCGAATTCGAGTTTGACCGGGCGTGGCGTCGATGCGGTGACGGTCAGTGCGAAGGCACCGTTGACGCTGAGCCTGCCGATCACCAGCGCGCCGGAGCGTCCGTGATGGGCCAGCGATATCTGGCGGAACGCGGTGCGCGCGGTCAACGCGGCGGTCGGCAGGAAAATGCTGCGCATCAGTTCGCCGTCTCTCAGCGCATTGCTCAGCGGCCCTTTGACGAAATCGGCGATTGTCACGCGGCGTTCGGTGCCGTCCGGCGCCCACAAGGTCGCAACGCCATCGAGCGCGGCGGTCAGCGAAATCATCGGGCCAGCCGGCAGCGACATGCAAATATTGCCGCCGACGGTGGCCGCATTCCATATCTTGAACGAGGCGAGAAAGGCGCGGCAGCATTGACCGATCAGCGGCGCGGCGGTCCATTCCACCGGCGGCGTCAGCGCATCCAGTTGCGCGACGGTGCAGGTGGCGGCGATCGCCAGGCCGTCCGCGCTCACTGTCAGCGGCTGCCAGCCCAACATCGACAGGTCAATCAGTCGCGTCAGCTTCGGTTGCGGCTCGGAAAACAGCCAGGTGCCGCCGCCGAGAAAGGCATCGCCTTCGCGCCAGGGCGCCAGCTCGCCGCGCGCCTTCGGCCGCGTCACCTCGGTGATCGTGTTCAGATCCATGGGGCACCGTCGGCGCGACATACTCCGCTCATTCCCGCGAAGGCGGGAATCCAGTGCTGGACCCCCGCCTTCGCGGGGGTGAGCGGAAGTGAGGGCTGGTCCCGGTCTTGCAAGTCCCGGTAGGATGACAGCGAAGGGATGCGTGAATGACCGAAGCGATCTGGATCAAGGACCCGATGGCGATATTGGCTGACGGTGCGGAGCGCGGCGTTGTGGTCAAAGATGGCGCGATTGTCGAACTGGTGCCGAAGGGCCGCGAGCCCGCCACCGCCGCGGCGCCGTTCGAGGCGCGCGATCACGTCGTCATTCCCGGCCTGATCAATACCCATCATCATTTCTACCAGACTCTTACAAGAGCCGTGCCAGCCGCGCTCGACCGCGAGCTTTTTCCGTGGCTCAAGGCGCTTTATCCGATCTGGGCCAAGATGACGCCGGACGCGCTCGACGCCGCCGTCACCGTGGCGATGGCCGAGTTGATGCTGTCCGGCTGCACCACGACCACCGACCATCATTACGTCTTTCCCAAAGGTGTGGAAGACGGCATCGACATCGAGATCGCCGCGGCGAAACGCCTCGGCATTCGCACGCTGCTGACGCGCGGCTCGATGAACCTGTCCGAGCGCGATGGCGGCTTGCCGCCCGACTCGGTCGTGCAGGACGAAGATACCATCCTCGCCGACAGTCAAAGGCTGGTCGAGCGCTATCACGAGCGTGGGCCGGGCGCGATGACGCAAGTGGCGCTGGCGCCGTGCTCGCCGTTCTCGGTGACGACGGCGCTGATGAAATCCACCGCGGCGCTCGCCGGCAAGCTCGATGTGCGTCTGCACACGCATCTGGCCGAGACCGAGGACGAGAACAAATTCTGCGAACAGCTTTATGGCGTAAGGCCGCTCGATTATCTCGAGGATTGCGGCTGGCTCAACAGCCGCACCTGGCTGGCGCACGGCATCCACTTCCGCGCCGAGGAGATGCCGCGCCTCGCCAAAGGCGGCGTGTCGATCAGCCATTGCGCCTGCAGTAATCAAACGTTGGCGTCCGGCTGCTGCCCGGTCTGCGATCTGGAAAAAGCCGGGGTGAATATCGGTCTTGGCGTCGATGGCTCGGCCTCGAACGATGAATCCAATCTGATGCAGGAAGTGCGCGCGGCATTCCTGGTTCAGCGCGCGCGCTATGGCGTCAACAAAGTCAGCCACAAGGACGCGTTGCGCTGGGCGACCAAGGGTTCGGCGGCCTGCGTCGGCCGTCCCGAATTGGGCGAAATCGCCCTCGGCAAACGCGGCGATCTGGCGCTGTTCAAGCTCGACGAATTGCGCTTTTCCGGTCACGGCGATCCGCTCGCGGCGCTGGTTCTGTGCGGCGCGCATCGGGCCGATCGGGTGATGATCAATGGAAACTGGACGGTTCAAGACGGCGCCATCCCCGGGCTTGATCTCGCCGCTCTCATGCGCCGCCATCAGGCGGCGGCGCGCATGGTGCAGGGGTAGGCAGGTCGAGAGACCTCGGCGGATAGACTTGTCATCACCGGGCTTGTCCCGGTGATCCCGCTTAGGAAGGCGCCGTGCCAACCTAAGCGAGATGGCCGGGTCATAGGTGTCTCGAAGAGACGCCGTTTTTGAACGGCTATGCCCGGCCATGACAGGTGTTGTGTATCAGGGCTCTCAGCTCACTTCCCCGGGATCTTGTCGTCGACGCCCTTGACGTAGAAGTTCATGCCGAGGATCTGGCCCGGATCGAGGTTCGCCCCGCCTTTGCATTCCACCGCCTTGCCGTCCTGTCCGAGCACCGGACATTTGAACGGATGCAGCGTGCCGGCAACGATCGCGGCTTCGGTCTTTTCGGCCAACGCTTTCACGTCGGCGGGCATGTTGGTGTAGGGCGCCATCACCACCATCTTTTCTTTCAGACCGTCCCAGGTATCACCGGCCTTCCACGAGCCGTCGAGCGCGGCCTTGGTCTGCCGGATGTAGTAGGGGCCCCAGTTGTCGATGATCGAGGTGAGCTGAGTCTTCGGCCCGAACTTGATCATGTCTGAGTCCTGGCCGAAGGCGAGGATGCCGCGCTGCGCGGCGACCTGCATGGCGGCGGGCGAGTCTGTGTGCTGCATGATCACGTCAGCGCCCTGGTCGGCGAGCGCCTTGGCGGCGTCGGCTTCCTTGCCGGGGTCGAACCAGGTGTTCACCCAGATGACCTTCAGCTTGATGTCCGGGTTGACCGTTTGCGCGCCGAGGATCGTCGCATTGATGCCGGAGATGACTTCCGGAATCGGGAACGAGGCGATGTAGCCGAGCACGCCTTTCTTCGACATCTTGCCGGCGATGACACCCTGGATGTAGCGGCCTTCATAGAACTTGCCCGAATAGGTGCCCATGTTGGGCGCGCTCTTGAAGCCGGTGGCGTGCTCGAACTTGATCTTCGGATACTTCTTGGCGACCTTGAGCGTCGGGTCCATGTAGCCGAACGAGGTCGTGAAGATCAGCTGGTGGCCGGTGCGCGCGAGCTGCTCGATCGAGCGCTCGCTATCCGGGCCTTCGCTGACGTTTTCGAGATAGGTCGTCTCGATCTTGTCGCCCAGTTCCTTGACCAGCGCCTGACGGCCGAGTTCGTGCATGTAGGTCCAGCCGAGGTCGCCGATTGGGCCGAGATAGATAAAGCCGACTTTCAGTTTTTCGGCGGCGGTGGCGCTAAAGCCTGTCGCCATAATAGCCACGGCGGCGGCCGCGGCGGTCATCATCAGTTTTTTCATCGTTTCAACTCCGTTTATCAGAACGAGGGTGGAAGATTAGCGATCGGGAACGAACACAATACCGAGCGAGGCGGGCGCCACCGAGCCGGCGCTGCCGCGCGCGCGTGAAATCAGAACCAGCACGATGACGGTGGCGAGATAAGGCAAAGCCGTCATCAGTTGCGAGGGAATGCCGAGACCGAAGGCCTGCGCATGAAGTTGCAGGATGGTCACCGCGCCGAACAGATAGGCGCCGGCGGCCAGCCGTCCCGGCATCCATGAGGAGAACACGACCAAGGCGAGCGCAATCCAGCCGCGGCCGGCGGTCATGCCGGGGATGAAGAACGGCGTATAGGCGAGCGGCAGGAAAGCGCCGCCGAGGCCGGCGCAGCCGCCGCCGAACAGCACGGCGAGCAGGCGGATTTTCAGTACCGGATAGCCGAGCGCATGCGCCGAGGTGTGGCTGTCGCCGACCGCGCGCAGCACCAGTCCGGCGCGGGTGCGGTAAAGAAACCACCAGATCGCCGCCACCAGCACCACCGAGGCATAGACGAAGCCGTCCTGGCCGAACAATATCTTGCCGACCACCGGCAGGTCGGTCAGCCCCGGCAGATAAAGATGCGGCGCCGGCGTGATCTTCTCGCCGACAAAGCCGGCGCCGATCAGGCCGGACAGGCCGACGCCGAGAATGGTGAGCGCCAGCCCCGCCGCGACCTGATTGACGGCAAGACCGAGCGTCAGCGTCGCGAACACCAGCGACAGCGCGCAGCCCGCGGCAATGCCAAACAACGCGCCGATGAAAGTCGAACCGGTGAGCCAGGCGCCGGCGAAGCCGCAGGCCGCGCCCATGATCATCATGCCCTCGCTGCCGAGGTTGAGCACGCCCGAGCGCTCGACGACGAGTTCGCCCGCCGCCGCCAGCAACAGCGGCGTCGAGGCGGCGATCACCGAAATGATGATGGCTTCAAGCAACCCCATGTGACGCTTTCTTGGCTGTGGCGATGAGACGGATGCGATAGAGGATCAGGGAATCGCAGGCCAAGACGTAGAACAGCAGAATGCCCTGAAACACCTTGGTGAGATCGAGCGGGATCTTCATCGAGATCTGCGCGCCCTCGCCGCCGATAAAAGTCAGCGCCAGGAACAGTCCGGCGATCAGAATGCCGACCGGGTTCAAACGGCCAAGGAACGCGACAATGATCGCGGTGAAGCCATAGCCCGGCGATATGCCCGGCTGCAAAACGCCGACCGGGCCGGCGACTTCGATGATGCCGGCAAGCCCGGCCAGCGCGCCCGATATGGCGAAGGTGAACAGCACTAGCCGGTTCGAGCTGAAGCCGGCGAAGCGCGCCGCGCGCGGCGCCGCGCCGACCACGCGAATTTCAAAACCCTTGATGGTGCGGCCCAGCATCACCGTCGCCAGCGCCACGACGATCAGCGCCACGACCGCGCCCCAGTGGATGCGGCCGGTCTCGAACAAAGTCGGCACCGTGGCGACAGGATCGAACGAAGCCGTGGTCGGGAAGTTCATGCCCTTCGGGTCGCGCCACGGCCCACGCACCAGATAATCCATGATCAGGTCGGCGACATAGACCAGCATCAGGCTGGTGAGAATTTCGTTGGCGCCGAATTTCACTTTGCACAAAGCCGGGATCAACGCCCACAGCGCGCCACCGGCCGCGCCCATCAGCAGCATCGCCGGCAAAACCCAGGGTCCGGCATCGGTGCCGTTGGTGACGACGGCAAGGTAACTGCCGCACACCGCGCCCATGATGAACTGGCCCTCGGCGCCGATATTCCAGACATTGGCGAGATAACAAAGCGACAGGCCGACCGCGATCATCACCAGCGGTGTCGCCTTCACGGCGATTTCCATCAGGGTGAACGAGTCGGTCAGCGGCTCGACGAAATAGACAATGAGCGCGGCGATCGGATTCTTGCCGAGGATGGCGAATAAAATCGACATCGTCACCAGAGTGAGCGCGATGGCGATCAGCGGCGAGGCGATGGCGATTTTGGTCGAGCGCTCGGCCCGCTTCTCAAGCACCAATTGCATGGACCGCCTCCCTGTCCCTGCCGGCTTCCGCCTGCGCCGGCGAAGCGCCGCCCATCAGCAGGCCGAGCTTCTCGCGTGTCGCATCGGCGGCGGCGATCGGTTCCGACAAATGGCCGTGGAACATCACGGCCATGCGGTCGGCGATCTCGGCCAGCTCATCCAGATCCTGGCTGATCACCAGCACCGCGCTGCCGCGGCCGGACAGATCGAGCAGCGCCTGGCGAATCACGGCGGCGGCGCCGGCGTCGACGCCCCAGGTCGGCTGGCTGACGATCAGCACGCCGGGCTCGCGCAAAATTTCGCGGCCGACGATGAATTTCTGCAAATTGCCGCCGGAGAGACTCGCCGCCTCCGGGTCGCGCTTGGCTTTGCGGACGTCGAAGGTCTTGGTGGTCTTGTCGACCGTCTCCAGCGTTTTCGGTTTGTCGACGAAGCCGTGATGGACCATGTCGCTGGCGGCGTGGCCGGTAAGCAGCGCGTTTTCCGACAGCTTCATGCGCGGCGCGGTGCCGTGGCCGAGCCGTTCTTCCGGCACGAAGGCGGCGCCCAGTTTGCGCCGGTCGGTGACCGAGAGGTGGCCGGCGGCGTGACCGTCAATGATAACGTTGTCCTCGTGCGGCGCGATGCGCTCGCCGGACAGCGCCGAAAACAATTCGTCCTGTCCGTTGCCGGCGACGCCGGCAATGCCGAGGATTTCGCCGCCTTTGACCTCGACCGATATGCCTTTGAGGTAAACGCCGTGCGGATCGTCGGGCTCGAACGACAGGTCGTTGATCAGCAGGCGCGGCACGGTGCTGGCGCGGGCACTGGTGGCCTTCACCTCGCCGATCTCGGCGCCGACCATCATGCGCGCCAGCGACGCCGCTGTTTCCTGGCGCGGATCGCAGGTCGAGATCTTCTTGCCGCCGCGCAGGATGGTGGCGGTGTCGCACAGCCGCTTCACCTCATCCAATTTATGACTGATGTACAAAAGCGCGCGGCCCTCGCTCTTGAGCCGGAACAATACAGTGAACAACTGGTCGGCTTCCTGCGGGGTGAGCACCGCGGTCGGCTCGTCGAGGATCAGGAGCTTCGGATTCTGCATCAGCGCGCGCACGATCTCGATGCGCTGGCGTTCGCCGACCGACAGCCGCCAGACTTCGCGGTTGGGATCGAGCGGCAGGCCATAGTCGCGCGATACCTGCGCCAGCCGCGCCGACATGGCGGCGAAGCTTTCGGACCCGTCGAGGCCAAGCGCGACGTTTTCGGCCACCGTCAGGTTGTCGAACAGCGAGAAATGCTGGAACACCATGGCGATGCCGCGCGCGCGCGCGTCCGACGGGCCGGACAGTTCGAGCTTCTCGCCCAAAAAGCGCAATTCGCCGGCGCTCGGCTGGATCAGGCCGTACATGGTCTTGACCAGGGTCGACTTGCCGGCGCCGTTCTCGCCCAGGAGCGCGTGGATTTCGCCGGTGTAGAGGTCGAGATCGACCGAATCGTTGGCGAGAAAGCTGCCGTAGCGCTTGCTGATACCGATGGTCTGCAGCAGCGGCGCGCGCGCGGAAGGACTGCTGGCAGACGCCGGATTCACCATAGATACGCTGCCTCGAACGATTGACGGCGGCTGACCGGCTTGCCTTGACGTGTGTCCCGCAATCGCCGTCGCCCCAATATGACAAGCCAATAGTGTGCCAATTCCATCGCTAATTGAAGCCATGAATTATTAGCAGGCACTGCCTATTGTCGCGCCAGGCGCCGAGAAAGGCCGAAAAACTCTTTGATGCTACGCGTTTAGCGAACGCGTGGTGTGGTGTAAATTCTCTGCTCTATCGCGGGTCACGACCAAAGGCGCGTTGCCAAAAAGTGACAGCGAAAACGGAATCCGCGTTGGCCGAAATAAGCCATGCCTAAGCATTAATCGGCATTTGTCAGTGGATCGGCGAATGAAAGCGCCGCTGTTTTCAATGGAAAATTATTGAATCCGTCCATGACACAAGCGATTTTAATATTTTGGTCGCCTGCGCGCCAACAGCCCTTCCGCTTGAAATGACGCATTTTTAGCGCCGAAGCCAAAAACAATTCCAAAAGGTGAGGAATCTTAAGGCTTTCCCGCGCCGCAAAAGCTGCGAAAGATTTGTGACGACAGCATTTGTCTGGTCGTTACCATTTGGGGGATAAAAAATGTTCTCAAGAGTTCTATCGCTCGCCGCGCTGCTCGCGGTCACGGCAACCGGGGCCGCTTCCGCCGCTGATATGCCGGTGAAGGCGCTGAAGCCGGTTACGCCGGCGCCGTTCTTCTTCGTCAACGAAAACTCGATCGGTTATTCGTACTACTTCACCGCGACCGATCCGGGCGTGGCGAAGACCGCCAAGAACGTCCTCAACTTCACCCACTTCGACGTGTGGGCCTATGGCACCAACTTCTTCACCGTCGATTGGCTGAAGTCGGACAAAAATGACCCGGTCGGCGGCACCGCGGGCAGCCAGGGTGCAACCGAAATTTACGGTCTGTTCCGCAGCACGCTCGGTTTCAATCAGCTGTTCAACACCCGCGCCTTCACCGTCGGCCCGCTCACCAATGTGTCGTTCATTGTCGGCGCCGACCTGAACACCGAGAACAACGCGCTTCAGCCGGCGAAGAAGAGCATGGTCGCCGGTCTGAATTTCGATTTCGCCTTGCCCTATAAGGGCACGTTCTCGCTGGCCGTCGAAGCCTACAAGGAATACAGCCACAACGCTTTCTATGCGCTGAATGGCGGCGACACCGACTTCAGGACCACCTGGCGCCTCGAAGGCATGTACACCCAGCCGCTTGACGCCATCGTTCCGCTGCCGCTGACCTTCAGCACGCTCTATGGCATCCAGGGCCCGAAGGGCGCCGGCAACCCGTCGGCCAACGCCTTCGCCACCAAGACCGAGTACTTCGTGTCGCCGAAGCTGGCGCTCGATGTCGGCAAGGTCCTGGGCTATCGCCCCGGCATGACGTCGGTCTACACCGCCTACCGCTACTGGAAGAACAAGTTCGGCATCGATCCGACCGCCGGCGCCGGCACCCCGTTTGCCCTCGAAAGCTCGTGGGTTATCGGCATCACCCAGGCTTTCTAAGCATCGCGCTCTGACAATAAAGCCTGCGATTGCTCTTGCGGTCGCAGGCTTTTTCTTTTCTGTCTAACTGCCGCGATAGGTGGCGTAGCTCCACGGCGTCGTCACCAGCGGCACATGGTAGTGCGCTTCCGGCTCGGCGACCGAAAAGCGGATCGGCACGATGTCGAGAAACGGCGGCTCGGCCAAGGTGACGCCCCGGCTTTTGAAGTAGCCAGCGACCGCGAAGCGCAATTCATAGGCACCGATCGGCACCGGACGCCCGGCGATCAATGGCGTATCGGTACGGCCGTCTTTGTTGGTCACGGTGCGCAGCAGCAGACGCGCTGGCGCGTCGCGCGACAATTCCCACAGCTCAATCGGAATATTTGCGCCCGGCAAGCCGCCATGGGTGTCGAGCGCATGCGTCGATAGCCGGCCATGCAGCGGCAGGCGAACCGGCGCGGTTACCCGCTGGTCGAGCCGCAGCGCGGCGATGCGGAAGATTTCCTCGAGCGCGGTGCCGAAAGCGTTGGCTTTGTCCTGCGCCAGACGCCGCTCGAATTCGTTCAGGATTGAATCCTTGGTGTGCCGCCGCACGCAGACGATGAAGGGTATGCCGAATTTGGCTTGATAGGCCGCGTTAAGGCGCTCGAAGCGCGCGTATTCGGCCTCGTTCAGAAGATCGAGGCCGACGCTGCCCTGCTCGTTGACCGAGTCCGCGGTCATGGTCCCGGCGCGCGCTGCCTTGCCGGCAAGATCGGGATGCGCCTTCACCAAAGTCAGTTTCGCCGCATCGGTTGCGGCGCGCACCGCCGCCATCATCGCCTCATGCAGCGCCGCCAAGGTCGCGAAGGGCCGCTGCGCGCTTGTCGCTTCGGCGACCCAGGGCGAATGCTCAAAGATATCGCCCAAAGCCGCGGTGAAGTCGGCTTTGCTCAGGGCGTTGAGCTGGTCCAGCGAGAACGTGGTCATTTATCCGGTGCGCCGGCGGCGATCCAGGCCGCCAGTACCTGACGTTCCTCGGGCGATATTTCCGAGACATTGCCCGGCGGCATGGCGCTCGACATCACGGCATTGACCGCGATCATGCGGGCGTGGCGCTTGATCTCGGCCGGGTCGTCGAATTTGACGCCATTTGGCGCCGTGGCGATGCCGGGCCAGAATGGCTCGCTCGCGTGGCACATGCCGCAGCGGCCGGCGACGATGTTCTGCACGTCGGCGAATTTCGCCGTCGCTGGCAGCGCGCCCGTTTTGGCGGTCCGCGGCCCGGCGCTCGAGAGCAGCGCAATGGCGATCATGCCGGCGGCGGCGACGCCCCAGGTCCACCACGGATTGCCCTTGCCGGCGTGCTGCGAATTGAAGAAATGGCGGATCACCGGGCCGATCAGCAGCACGATGGCGACAATCAGCCAGTTATATTTTGTCGCGAAGAACAGCGGATAATGGTTGCTCAGCATCAGGAATATGACCGGCAAGGTCAGGTAATTGTTGTGCACCGACCGCTGTTTGCCGATCGCGCCCCAATAAGGGTCGGGGTCCTTGGCGGCGATCAACGCCGCCACGGTTTTCTTCTGATAGGGAATAATGATGACGAAAACATTCGCGACCATGATCGTGCCGATCAGCGCGCCGATTTGCGTAAAGGCGCCGCGGCCGCTGAACACCTGGGTGAAACCGTAGGTCAGCGCGATCAGGAACACATAGCCGACCAGCGCCAGCGGCACTTCGTGCTTGCCGAGCGGCGAACGGCACAGCACTTCATAGGCGATCCAGGCCGCCGCCAGACTGACGAAGGCGATGCCCGCCGCCGCCGGCGCGCTCATGTCCAGCACCGATTTATCGATCAGAAACAGCTCGGCGTTGAAATAATAGACCACGACCAGCAGCGCGAAGCCGGACAGCCAGGTCGTATAGGCTTCCCATTTGAACCAGGTCAGCTCGTCGGGCATTTTGGCCGGCGCCAGCATGAACTTGATCATCTGGTAGAAGCCGCCGCCATGCACCTGCCAGGCCTCGCCCTTGACGCCGGACGGCAGGCCGTCGCGCGGCTTCAGGCTGAGATCGAGGTGAATGAAATAGAACGACGAGCCGATCCAGGCGATACCGGCGATGACATGCAGCCAGCGGATGGTGGCGCTCAGCCACTCGGTCAGAACGAGATCCAAGGCGAATTACCCCACATTGAGCGCCGGCGCGATCAGCATGACAGATCGCCGCCGGGCTATTCAAGTGAGGTTAGAGCAATTTTCATGCCCCGTGGCCATAGCCCGTTGCATTTGGCTCACTCGCCGGCGCGATAGAACGAAGCCGCGTCGGCGCTGAAGGCTTTGCGCGATTGCGCGTCGATATAAAACATATGTCCGCCACGATAGAGGTTCAGCCTGGCGCGGCCGGGTTCGCCGATTTGCGGCAGATGATCGAGCACATAGCGGGTCATGCCGTAGGGCGTGACCATGTCGCTGTAGCCATGCGCGATCATCAGTTTGAATGTCGGGCTGAAGGCCAACAGCGTGCGGATGTCGTCCTCGGCGCTGACCTGAAAGCGGCCGCCATGCCAGTCCCACGCGCCGCTGATGTCGTTGGCGAGCAGGACATAGGTCATCTCGGTTTTGAAGCCGAGTTCGTTGCGGGCATAGTCGGCGAAGGCGCCGCCATAGGCGCGCGACACGCCGTCGAGTATCGGATCGCCGCCGCCGCGCGATGAACGGCGCTCCGGAAACGGATCGTCGATGGCGAAATCGGCGTCATAGCGGCTGACGATCTTGCCGACGCGCAGGCTCTTGATGAAGTCGTTCACGAAGCCGCGCGACTGCGCGATGTTGTCCTCGGACAGGCCGGTCATTTGCGCGACGCGCTGATAGAAGGACTTGGCGGCGGCGCCCTGCGGCGGCCGCACCGCCAGCGTCGCCAGGTATTCGCTCATGGCGAATTTCTCCGCCGCGAGCTGCGCCTCGAGCGTGAAGGTCTTTTTGCGTTCGAGTTCGGCCGCCGCCAGCGACGGCAGTTGCAGTGCCGCGCGCAGCGCCGAACCGTCGTCGCCGAAGGTGAGCCAGCCTTCCAGAAGCGGCGACAGCATCACGATGCCCGAGACCGCGACACCCTGGTCGCGCAGCAGCGCGCGCGCTGTCTTGACCGCGCGCAAGCCGCCATAGCTCTCGCCGAGCAGGAATTTCTGCGCGCCGCTCCGGTTGTTGTGCGTGACATAGAGCGAGATCGCCTTGGCCATGGCGCTGGCGTCGCTTTGCACGCTCCAGAATCCTTTGGCGTCGCTCGCGGCGCGGCTCCAGCCGGTGCCGATCGGATCGATCAACACGAGATCGGTAAAGCGCAGCCAGGTCTCCGGATTGTCGTGCAAGGCCGCGCGCGCCGCGTCATGGCCATCGGGCCCAAGATCGAGAATTCGCGGGCCGACCAGACCGAGATGCAGGTAAGCCGAGGCCGCGCCGGGGCCGCCATTGAAGGCAAAGGTTAGCGGCCGGTTGGCGCCCTTCACCGTGTAGGCCGTATAAAACACCGACGCGCTTTGATTGCCGGACTGATCGAAGAAGGCGAGCGTGCCGGCGGTCGCCGTGTAAGCAAGTTTGCCCTGCGCCGTTGCGATTGAATGCTCGGTGACCGAGTCGGCGGGCAGCAAGCGCAGGATGTTCTGCGCCGGTTCGCGGCGGGATTCCTTCTCCGGTGCTTTTTCTTGCTGCTTTGCTTGCGGGGCTTCCGGCGGTTTGTCTTGCGCGAACGCCGAACCGACGGCGCCAGCCAGCATAATCGCGGTGACCAGACGCAGGATCATTTGAGCTTGCATGAAACACCCGGAATTGCCGCGCCCCTAAAGCAAGCTCAATTAGCCGGAGCCAATGTGGGCTTTGTGGGGCAGGGAAAGCTTAACCTGCTCAGGTTTTCTCCGCCGCCAGAATCTCCCGGTAGGCCAGCGGCAGCAGCCGGGCCAGGCGGTCGGCCCATTCGATCTGCCCGGCTTCCTCGGTAATGAGGTCCTGACGAATTTCGATAGCGATATGGTGCAGTGCACGCCGCTCGCCATGCACAGGGATCGTATGATCGGTTTCGTCATCGACGCTGTAGGGTTCGTTGTCGCCGACCACGAGATGCGTCTCCTGCTCCAGCAACAGGCGCAGCCGTTGCGCGAAGCGGGCGTCGCGATTGTACAAGACACCGGCATGCCAGGGCCGCGCCACGCCTTTGTAGACCGGCGTGAAACTATGCATCGCAATCAGCGCCACCGGCAGGCCGCTTTGCTTGCGACGATCCAGCTCAACCGCGATTGCATCATGATAGGGCTGGAAAATTTCGGCGATGCGCGCGGCCTTGTCGGCATCGCTCAAACCGACATTGCCGGGGATCGGCGTCAATTCGCTGATCGCCGGCATCGATGTTTCCGTTCCCGGCGGCCGGTTGCAGTCGATCACCAGCCGCGAATAATTCTGCTGGATCAGACAGGCGTCCAGCGCATCGGCGAGTCGCCGGCACACCGGCGCGATACCTATGTCCCAGCCGATATGGCGGGCGCGTTCTACGTCCGGCACCCCGAGTGTGCCGAGCGCGCGCGGTATTAGCATCCCCGCATGATCGGCGACGATCAGCAGCGGCGATCGTCCCGCCGGATTGTGGATCGTCACCGGCGCCGGTTCGTCCGGTGCGATCAAGTTGTGAACTGGATTGCGCTCAATCGTACCCATTGGTTAATTCATTTCTGTTCAAATGTCCGGACGCGGCGCATGCCGGGCTATTGGTGGTCTGGATTATGCATCTATAACAGATCAAGTCGATTTGGGGCCGCATGCCGATTTTCGTCATTAAACACGTCACCACTTATCGCTACCGTCAGCCGGTGGCCTTTGGCGAACATCGCATGATGCTGCGGCCGCGCGACGACGGCGACCAGATCGTCCTTGATACCGACATTGCCATTGAGCCCGCGCCGCGCCGGCTGCACTGGACCCGCGACGATCTCGGCAACCACGTCGCCACCGCCGAATTCGACGACCGGGCTGCCGAGTTGCGCTTCGAGAGCACGATCCGCCTCGACCATGCCGCGATGAACTTCGCCGCGCACGATATCGCCGAACATGCCCGCGTGTTTCCCTTTGCCCGCGACGCCGATCATCCACCGGTCGTGCCGCCGGCCCCGGCGCATCCGCGCGTGCAAAGCTGGGCGGAAGGATTCCTGGGCGCCGACGGCACCGCCGATACCCATGATCTGCTTGTCGGCATGACGCAGACGATCAAGACGAAATTCAAGCACGGCGCGCGCCACCAGCACGGCATCCAGACGCCGGAGCAGACGTTGAAACTCGCCAGCGGCAGTTGCCGCGACCACGCCTTGCTGATGATCACGGCGCTGCGCCATCTCGGTTTCGCCGCCCGCTTTGTCTCCGGCTATCTCTACCTTGCCGATGTCGATGCCGATACGAAGGCCGAACTCGACGGCGGCAATACCCACGCCTGGGTCCAGGTCTATGTTCCGGGGCCGGGCTGGGTCGATTTCGATCCGGCGAGCGGCACGGTCGGCAACCGAAACCTCGTGCGCGTTGCCGTCGTCAACGATCCGCGCCAGGCGGTGCCCTTGCAGGGCAGCTATTTCGGCCGCCCGGTCGATCAGCTTGCCATGAAGGTCGCGGTTCGCGTGGCTGCGGCAAGCGCATAAGAATACCGCGCTATTTCCGGCAATCTCCGCTACGATGGAACTTTAACGCCCCGAGTTCCGTTAGCATGCGCCCGGCTGGCCTATCGCCCGCGCGGGCGAGGGAGTTTGTATGAAAATCCGCGCGGGCTTCGAGATCACCTATGACTGCCCGCAACCCACGCCGATGATCCTGGAATTGAGCGTGCATCCATCGCGCACGCCGGATCTGCTGAGCTGGGACCAGATCAAGTTTTCGCCGCCGATTCCGGCGCGCACCTATCACGACGGCTTTGGCAATTTCTGCCACGTCATCACCGCGCCGAAAGGCAAATTGAGCATCACCACCGATTTCCTGATTCAGGACTCAGGCAAGGTCGATCCGGTGGTGCCGCACGCGCGCCAGCACGCTTTGCAGGATCTCCCGCCGGACGTGCTGATCTATCTGCTCGGCAGCCGCTATTGCGAAACGGACCGCCTGTCGCAATTCGCCTGGTCGCAGTTCGGACATTTGCCTGCCGGCTGGTCGCTGGTGCAAGCGATTTGCGATTACGCGCATAATCACATCACGTTCGGCTACAACGACGCCGATGCAACGATGAGCGCCTATGAGGTCCACAAGAAGCGCAAGGGCGTTTGCCGCGATTTCGCGCATCTCGCCATCGCTTTGTGCCGGTGTCTCAATATCCCGGCGCGCTATTGCACAGGCTATCTCGGCGACATGGGCACGCCGAAGCCCTGGGCGGCGGGCGACTTCGCCGCCTGGATGGAAGTCTATCTCGGCGACGCCTGGCACATTTTCGATCCGCGCAACAACGTGCCGCGGCTCGGCCGCATCCTGATGGCGCGCGGGCGCGACGCCACCGATGTCGCCATCGTCACGTCGTTCGGCCCCAACACCATGACCGGGTTTAAGGTCATCACCGACGATGCCGATGCGCCGTCGGATGCTGCCTGATCTTTAAAAGGCATTTGCCGCTAATTAATGCAGCGCCGTGTGTGATTTGACATTCGCGCGCGCCATCGCAACGCGTACACTGACGAGCCGGAACTTTGTTGCCGAAAGACTCTTATCAAGCCTTCGGTAACCTCCAGAAGATGGAGCTAGAGTTTCGATGCAGATCCGCGCCGGCTATGAAATTTCCTACGAGTGTCCGCAACCGACACCGATGATCCTGCAGCTGAGCGTGCACTCGTCGCGTGTCGGCGATCTGGTGACCCAGGATCGCATCCATATGGATCCGACCATTCCGGTCAACACCTATCACGATGCGTTCGGCAATTTCTGCCACGTCATCACCGCACCGGCCGGCCGCACAACATTCTCGGCCGACTTTATTGTCTGGGATTCAGGGCAGCACGACGATGTCGCGCCGCATGCCGAACAGCATGCGTTGCAGGATTTGCCGGTCGACGTTCTGGTCTACCTGCTCGGCAGCCGCTACTGCGAGACCGATAAACTGTCGAACACGGCCTGGTCGCTGTTCGGCGGCGTGCAAAAGGGCTGGCCGCTGGTGCAGGCGATTTGCGATTACGCGCATGACCGCATCGCCTTCGGCTATCAGCACGCCAATCCGATGAAGACCGCCTGGGACGCCAACAATGAACAGCGCGGCGTGTGCCGCGACTTCGCTCACCTTGCCATCGCCCTGTGCCGTTGCATGAACATTCCGGCGCGCTACTGCACCGGCTATCTTGGAGACATCGGCGCGCCGCGCGATCCGGCGCCGATGGACTTCAGCGCCTGGTTCGAAGTGTTTCTCGGCGGCCGCTGGTACACCTTCGACGCCCGCCACAACACGCCGCGCATCGGCCGCATCCTGATGGCGCGTGGGCGCGACGCCACCGACGTCGCCATCGTCACCTCGTTCGGCCCCTGCACACTCTCGGGATTTAAGGTCATCACCGATGAGGTCGAGGATCAGGCGGCACGGGCCTACGCATAAAAAACATAAAAAATGCCGGCGCGAAGGCCGGCATCTTTTGTCGAAAATTCTGTGGGCGCTATCGCCGTCGGAAATTCGGCCGCCGGCTCTGCGGTGAGGGCGAGGGCGCGTCGCCCTTGTGGCGGAAGCTGATGCG
>CAIMEA010000004.1 GCA_903839845.1 uncultured Hyphomicrobiales bacterium | reverse complement strand
GATTTCGTAGAAGGTCGGATGCCGGTAGATTTTCGACGCGGTCGGCTCGAACATCATGTCCTTGTCGGCCGGATCGGAAGCGGTGATCGAGGCCGACGGCACCACCCACACCGACAGGCCTTCGCCGCGCCGCGTATAGGTGTCACGCGCCGCGTGCAGCGCCATGGTGGCGTCGACCGCGTGCACGCTGCCGACATGGCGATGCGCCAGGCCGTTGCGTGTGCGGATGAAGACTTCCCATAAAGGCCAGTTCTGGTCGCTCATGGCATGTTCCTCTTTAGCGGTTGCCTGTTCAGGCAGTTCTATTCAGCCGCCACCGGCATTGCGGCGGCGCGCAATTGCCGCTTGCGGGCGTAGGCATTCGCGGCTTCGCGCACCCAGGCATTGTCGGCGTGCTTGGCGCGCATCTGCTTCATGCGCTGCCGGTTGCACGGGCCATCGCCGGCGACGACGCGCTTGAACTCGGCCCAGTCGATGTCGCCATAGGTCCAGTGCTGCGTACCTGCGTCGAATTTCATGGCCGGATCGGGGAAGGTCAGGCCGAGGAAATGGCCCTGCGGCACGGTGGCATCGACGAATTTCTGCCTCAGTTCGTCATTGGTGAAGCGCTTGATCTTCCAGCGCATGGCGCTTTCGGTGTGCAGGCTGTCCTTGTCGGGCGGGCCGAACATCATCAGGACCGGCCACCACCAGCGGTTCAACGCTTCCTGCGCCATCTGCTTCTGCTCGGCTGAGCCTTTGCTCAGCGCGATCATGATTTCGTAACCCTGGCGCTGATGGAAACTTTCTTCCTTGCAGATACGCACCATGGCGCGCGCGTAAGGCCCATAGCTGCAACGGCACAGCGGGATCTGGTTCATGATCGCCGCGCCGTCGACCAGCCAGCCGACGATGCCGATGTCGGCCCAGGTCAATGTCGGATAATTGAAGATCGAGGAATATTTGGCGGCGCCTGAGAGTAACTGCTCTTCCATCTGCTCGCGCGAGGTGCCGAGCGTCTCAGCCGCGGCATAGAGATAAGCGCCGTGGCCGCCTTCGTCCTGCACTTTGGCGAGTAGCGCGGCCTTGCGCTTGAGGGACGGCGCGCGCGTGATCCAGTTGCCTTCGGGCAGCATGCCGACAATTTCCGAATGCGCGTGCTGGGCAATCTGGCGCGTGAGCGTGCGCCGATAGGCCTCCGGCATCGCGTCGTTCGGCTCGATCTTTTCCTCGGCATCCACGCGCGCCTGGAAGCGGGCATCGGCCTGCGGATCGCCCTTGGCAGCCGGCGCGGAGTCCTGCGTGTTGAGGGCTTGCGTATACATCGACGCTTTCCTTTGGACTTTTCCTCTGGACGTTTCTCGGCCGTCTCACGACCGCCGACGCCGAACCGTATTTTTTTGATTGGTGAAATAATATGTTACAAGAATTATGATCGTCAAGTAATTTCGTAACATTAGGTTTGCGGCGGCACTCGCGGAAATACGCAAAATCGCGCTATTTCGGGGAAAAACGCGCGCGGGAATCCGGCTCGGCCGCCGGAAGCGGGCCGTTTTCATCCTGGGCGTTGGCGTCGAGATAGCGCTCGGAATCCGCCGCCAGTTTCCGGTAGAGCCGGCCGGCGAGTTGGCGCGCGGCAGCGCCGGGCCAGCCGGCCGGCAAGAGTGCCGCCGGCAGGCCTGGATCGCGCAACACGACGCGCCTGAATTCGTGAATCAGCAGCACGCGCGCCACCAACGCATCCTCGGCTTCGATGCGGCCGGGCTTGCCGAGCGCGGCATCGAGCGGGGCGAAGCGCACGATGAAGTCGCGGTAATGCTGCGCGATCGGCGCGAGCTTCCACGCCGCCACGGCGAGCGCGCGGGCCGTGTCGTCGGCTTCAGCGTGCAACAGGAAAAGGGCGTCTGCTTTCGGCAGCTTCGCACTCGGCTCGTTGCAGGCGACGAATGCCGCCGGCGTCAGCGCGGCAAAGCCGGCGCGCTCCAGTGCCGGTCGCACCGAGGCGGCAACGCCGGGCCCGAGCAAGGCAAGGCGCAGGCGGCCGTCGAAGTCAGGTTCGTCGGCAAAATAGATGCGCCGGGTCGCGGCGGTGAAACTGCCTTCCTCGCGCCGTGTCAGCCGATAGTAGCTGTTGCGGCCTACCTTGACACGCTTGAGCCAGCCGTCGGCGGTCAGCCGCGACATGGCGGTGCGGACATGGCCGGCATCGACGCGAAACAGCGCCATGATCTCGCTCAGCGAGCCGAGCCACAAGCTGCCGCCACGCGGCACGATGGCATCGCCGTACAGCGTGATGATGAGCGACCATGCCCGCATCGGCCGCCTGGTGTGGAATTGGTCGAGGAGGGCGGCGACGGCGGTGGCAATGGGCATGGGAATCTCGGGCATTGCGGGCGTTCTGGGCATCTATATTTGACGCGCTTCGGCGCTCGACGCCATCGCCTTGGCAGGCCCACACTGACAAACAGACCGCGCACGACCCTCAATGGCTCGCGCCAGCGGAGTTCTTAACACTCCGCCTGACCCGGCCAGGGAACGCGTCCGGTGCATCGCCAAGCCGACGGCGAAAGGATCAACGCGCACAACAGTAACTAATTGTTATTGTTGAAATATTCAGCGAATAAAGGCGACTTCGGGCCATATCCGACCGCGTTGCGCCGGCGGCACGCAGCGCCGCGCTTTGCCGCGTGAACGATTGAAGATTCCAGAGTATTAATGTGCCGACGATCGATAATCGGTGCAGGGCAAGCGGACGTGACATCGCCAATGAGTTGCCGACCATGAGCCAAGTTCCGGCGCGCGACCGCGCGGACGACCTTGTTGCGCGCGTGCGCGCCGCCGCGCGTCAGGAGCAGTTCCTCGACGTGGTGTCGGCGGAGGAGGCGCAGGCGCGCTTCGCGCGCCATCTCGAACTGTCACCGCTTTCGGCCGAGACGGTAACGCTGGCGCAAGCGCTCACGCGCGTCCTGGCGCACGATATCGTCGCGGCGGTCGATGCACCGCCCTTCGACCGTTCCAACGTCGATGGCTTCGCGCTGCGCGCCATCGATACGCTCGGGGCCAGTCAGGCTACGCCGAAGCGGCTGCGGCTCAACGGCGAAGTGATCGCCTGCGGCGACAATCCGGCGCTGGAAGTTGCGCCCGGCAGCGCCACCACCATCGCCACTGGCGGCGTGATCCCGCGCGGCGCCGACGCCGTGGTCATGGTCGAGCAGACCGAACTGATCGAAGACGGCGAACCGCGCATCGAGTTGCAGCGGGCCGCGGCGCCCGGGCAATTCATTTCCTATGCCGGCTCCGACATTGCGCGCGGCGAGACATTGCTGCGGCGGGGCGCGCGCATCGGCTCGCGCGAGATCGGCATGCTGGCCGCCTGCGGCCTGTCGCATGTCGATGTCGTGCGCAAGCCGAAGGTCGCGGTCATCTCGACCGGCGACGAGTTGGTGCCGCTTGGCCAGCCGCTTAAACCCGCCGGCATCTATGACAGCAACGGCGCGATCATCGCCGCCGCTATTACCGAGGCCGGCGGCGAAGCCTTGCCGATGGGCGCCATTGCCGACGACGCCGCGGCGCTGGACAAAGCCGTGCGCGACGCGCTGGGGCAAAGCGACATGGTCGTGCTGTCGGCCGGCACCTCGAAAGGCGCCGGCGATCTGTCGCATACAATCGTCTCGAAGGTCGGCGCGCCCGGCATTCTGGTGCATGGCGTCGCGCTCAAGCCGGGCAAGCCGCTTTGCCTCGCCGTCATCGGCAAGACGCCGCTCGTCGTGCTGCCGGGATTTCCGACCTCGGCGATTTTCACCTTTCATGCTTTCGTCGCGCCGGTCATTCGCGCGCTCGCCGGCCTGCCGCCGGAAGCCGCGCAAACAATCGAGGCGCGCGTGCCGGCGCGTATCGCGTCCGAACTGGGCCGCAAGGAATTCGTACTGGTGTCGCTGATCGATAACGATGACGGACCGGTGGCCTTTCCGACCGGCAAGGGCTCCGGTTCGGTGACCAGTTTTTCGCAGGCCGACGGCTTTCTCGAAATCGACGCGCTGGCCAACGCGCTCGATGCTGGCAGCGTCGCGCAGGTGACATTGATCGGCAGCGCGACGCACGCGCCCGATCTGGTGATCATGGGCAGTCACGACGTCGCGCTCGACGTGATGGTCGGCGCGCTGGCCGAGCGCGGCTTCTCGGCGCGCACATTGGCCGTCGGCAGTCTCGGCGGCGTCGCGGCGGCGAGCCGCGGCGAGTGCGACATCGCCCCGGTGCATCTGATCGATCCATTGAGCGGTCAATACAACAAGCATCTGGTGACGCCGGCTTTGTCGCTGGTGCCCGGCTGGCGGCGCATGCAGGGCGTGCTGTTCCGTCCGGGCGATCAACGCTTCGAGGACAGAAGCGCGGCCGACGCAATCAGGACGGTGCTGGCCGATGCGGCGGCGCTGATGGTCAACCGCAATGCCGGCGCCGGCACTCGAGTGCTGATCGATACGTTGCTGAACGGCGCGCGGCCGCCCGGCTACGCCAACCAGCCGAAGTCGCACAACGCGGTGGCGGCGGCCATCGCGCAAGGCCGCGCCGACTGGGGCGTCGCTATTGAACCGGTCGCCAAACTCTACGGTCTCGGTTTCCTTGCAGTGGCGCCGGAACATTACGATTTTCTCGTCGTCGAGAGCCGCCGTTCGCGGCCGGCGGTCAAGGCCTTCCTCGAAGCCTTGCGCGACGAGGCGACGCGCGCGCGCATCCGCGCCATCGGCATGCAGCCCGCCGATGATTAGAAAGTTTTGCGTAGCGGCGTTGTTGTTGCTGCTGACGCTCAGCGGCGCATCCGCGCAATTGCGCGGTCACGGCGGCCCGGTGCGGGCGCTGGCTATTTCGGCCGATGGCGAGGAAGTCGTGTCCGGCAGTTTTGATACCTCGGCGATCCGCTGGTCGCTGTCGCGCAACGCCGCCGAACAGGTGTTGCGGTTTCACGATGGCGCGGTCAACGCTGTCGCCTTCCTAAAAGACGGCCGCGTCGTCACCGCCGGCGCCGACACGCATATCGCGATCTGGACCGCCGGACAGGCGCAACCGGTCGCAACGCTCGATGGCCACACCGCGCCCGTCGTCGGTCTGGCGGTGTCGCCGGACGGTCAATGGCTCGCCTCCGCGTCGTGGGATCACACGGTGCGTCTGTGGCCGCTTGGCGGCGGCGCGCCGCGCGTTCTTGAAGGCAACAGCCAGAACGTCAACGGCGTTGCCTTTTCGCCGGATGGCCGCGAGTTGGTGAGCGCCGGATATGACACGAGCCTGCGCATCTGGCCGATGTCCGGCGACGGCAGTGCGACAACTCGCAATCTGCCGGCGCCGCTCAACGCCGTCGCGGTTGCGCCCGATGGCGAAATCGTCGCCGGCGGCGCCGACGGCAAAGTCTATTTTCTGTCGCCGCAAGGCGAGATGCGCGGCGAGGCGCAGGCGGCGGCGACGCCGGTCATTGCGCTCGCCGTTTCAAAGGACGGAACGCTGATCGCCGCCGCCGGCATTCGCGGTTCGGTCGCGCTGATCGAGCGCAAGACTCGCAACGTTCAAAAGACGCTTGTCGGCCCCGGTCTGCCGGTGTGGTCGGTGGCTTTCTTCCCTGACAGCCGCACTTTATTGACGGGTGGCGCCGACAGAATGCTGCGGCGCTGGAACGCGGTCAGCGGCGAGCCGATCGACGCGGTGGTGCTCGGTGCGCCGGACGATCCATTGGCCGCTTATGCGGGCGACCGCGGCGCCGAGGTGTATCGCGCCTGTGTCGCCTGCCACGCACTGACACCGGACGAAGGCAACAAAGCGGGCCCCAGCCTTGCCGGCATCTTCGGCCGCAGGATAGCGACCTTGCCCGGCTACCGTTTTTCCGACGCGCTCAAGACGATGAACATCGTCTGGACGATGGAGACCGTGGCAAAAATGTTCGAGGTCGGACCGGCGGCCTATACGCCCGGCACCAAGATGCCGGAACAGACGATTGGTTCGGCCGACGACCGCCAGGCGCTGGTCGACTTCATCGCCAAGGCAACGCGCCCGAAGTGAGCGGCTCTAGTTGTCGCCCTTTTCCTCGCGTTCGCGCAGATAATCCTCGGTGGTGCGCGCATGCGGCCGTGGCGTCGCCGCGAACGGATCGAAATTCTCCTTGGCCATCGCGCTGACGCGGCAGTCCGCGCACATGCGAATGACGTCGAGGCGCTCCTTGGAATTCTTGTACATCCAATGCTGGCCTTCCAGCTTGGCGATGACGCGCTCCACTGTGCTTTTGACGCCGAACGGCGTGTCGCAGACGATGCAGTGAAACGGCTCTTCCTGCTTGATGACGCGGTTCATCGCCGTGGCGGCGAGGAAGTTGAGTTGCGGCTTCAGGCTGATGACCTTCTCAGGACAGGTCGCCTTGCACAGCCCGCATTGCACGCAGGCGTCTTCGGCGAAACGCAGCATCGGCTTTTCCGGATCGTCCGACAAAGCGCCGGTCGGGCAGGCCGACACGCAGGACAGACATAATGTGCAGCCATCGACATTGACCTCGATCGTGCCGAACGGCGCGCCCTCCGGCAGCGCCACGACATCGATCGGCGACGGTGCGACCGCGTGCATTTCGCGCAGCGCCAGCCGCATCACTTCGCGCTTGCCGCCGACGGCGGCGAAGGTCGAGGTCTTGGCCGCGCCATCCATTGGCGCCATCGCGCGCAACGCGGTGCCGAGCGCGTCCGGATCGTCGGTCTCGATGGTTGACACGCGCGCGCCATCGAAGCCGACGCCGGAAAGGATCGGCTCGGCCAGCGCGATGGTTTTGGCGAGACCCGCGACATCGTGGCGCGGCCGGGCGCGCAGCAGAAAGCGCACGGCGGACGCACCGTAAGCCAAAGCTGCGGCGATGGCTTCGAGGCCAACCTGGGTGATCTCGTTGACCTGCACCGGCAGAACATTCGCCGGCAGGCCATCGCCGTGGCGGGCGAGCGCGTCGATCAACTGGCCGCCGTGATCGGCGTCATGAAACAGCAGCACCGCGCGCTTGCCGCCGGCGTCGCGATAGACACCGAGCAACGTGCGCAATTGCCGCAACAGCGCGTCGGCCGGCGGCAGCGCGTAAGCGGCGGCGCCGGTCGGGCAGGCGGCGGCGCATTGGCCGCAGCCGGCGCAGATTTGCGGATCGATGCTGACATGATTGCCAGCCGGCGTGATCGCGCCGGTCGGGCACAGGTCGAGACAGCGGCGGCAGCCGACGATCTTCGAGCGCGAATGCGCGCACAGATCGGCGTGGAAATCGATGTAGCGCGGCTTGTCGAACGTGCCGCTCAGATCGCGCGCCTTGAGGACAGTGCGCAGCACCGCCGCCGGATCGGCCGGGTCGGCGCGCAGATAACCGTCGCGCAAGTCGGCGGCCGGGAACAGAGGCGCGTCACCCGACAGATCGATCAGGATATCGCAGCGCGACACCGCGCCGTTGCGCGCCGGTCCGAAGACAAGTTCACGGCGTGAGGACGGACTTGGCAGGGCATAGTCATCGACGGCCAGTTCGAACGCGCCGAGATAACCCTTGGCCGAACGAATGGTCCCCTTCACGACCGGAAATTCCGTAACGCGGACGGGCGCCATGCCGGCCGGCCGCTTGATCAGCACGGTGACGTCGAGATGGTCCTTGAGCAACTGGGCGGCTTCCACCACCCGCTCGTCATTGCCATACAGCAGCGTCACGCCGTCGCTCGACAGGCCGACCCATGGAAAAGCCGGCGCGGGTTCCGCCGCCGCCGCGATCAGCGCCGCCATCTTGGGGCCGCTTGCTTTCGCGTCCGCCGACCAGCCGGCGGTCTCGCGGATATTGACGAAGGTCATCGCGCCGGCGTTGTCGATCTCCTCGGCGGCTTCGGTAAATAGCGGTGCTTCCTGCGTGCAGGCGACCATAATATCGCCGCCGCCTGCCGCCGCCTTGCGAAATTTGTCGAGCTCGGTACGGCACAGATTGCGCCCCTCGATCACCACGCTGTCGCCACACACCCGCCGCACGGCGTTGCCATCGAGCGGCATCGTGTCTTCGCAGGAACAGATCAGGACGTGACGCGGCCGTTCGGCCATCGGCTTTATTACCTTTTCGCTGGTCGACGTCGGGCGTGACACATGCCACGCGACGCGTTCGGGTGCCTGGACGCAGAGTCCGCGGGACTGGCCTTGGGACCTTCCATGGCGTTATTATAGTTATTCGAATGAAAAAGTAATAGCGAGGCGCAATGCCGCTGGAGACCCGGGCGCGTTCACGTCATGCCGCAGAGCCGGACTTGAGGCTGCCGCCGCCGTTCACGCCGGTGCGGTTGCGCGAGTTGGGCGACGCTTTCGAACACGCAAAAGCAATCGCGCCGGAGCAGGGCGCCGGCACATTGGTCTATGTCGGCCGTTTCGACCTCGCCGAATTCGCCGTCGTTGTTGAACCGGACGAGCCGTTGCGCCTGGCGCGGCGCGTCTTTTATGCCGGCATGGTGGCGCTGGCCGACGCGCTATCGTCGCATGCGCAGCCGGAAACCGAGATCACCTTCGGCTGGCCGGATTCAATTTCGGTCAATCAGGGTCTGGTCGGCGGCGCCCGGCTGGCCTGGCCGCAAGGCACAAGCGAGGACGACGTCCCGCAATGGCTGGTGTTCGGCGCCATGATCCGCACCGTATCGATGACCGACGCGGAACCGGGGCTCAATCCGTTGGTGACGGCGCTGGAAGAAGAAGGTTTCGGCGATGGTCTGTCCAATCATGTGGTGGAGAGCTTTGCCCGCCACTTCATGGTGGCGATCGATTCCTGGCAGGAGAGCGGCTTCGGCGCGCTCGCCAGCAATTATCTGGCGCGCTTGCCGGTCGAGCAGGGACTGCGCCGCGACATCGACGTCAATGGCGACTTGCTGATCCGCCGCATGGGAAAGAGCGGCGTCGACCGCGAAGCGCTGGTGCCGCGGCTGGCCGAACCGGCCTGGCGCGATCCCGTCAGCAAGGGACCGCGTACGTGAAATTGCTGCGCACTATCAGGCTCGATCCTTCCGACACTTTCGTGTTCGAGAAGGCGGCGGAACCGGGCGAGTGGGCGGTGTCCGGCGCATTCGTGTTCTGGGATACCGATGCGGCGGCGCTGCAAGGTAAAGCACGCTCGGCGTTTCGCGGCGGTTTTCTCGGCGTTGAATCGCTCGGCTGGTCGACCCTGGTGCAGATCGTCGAGGCCGATGCCGCCGATCGCGCGCGGGTGGTCGATCTGCTGGCGGAAAAACTCGTCGCCCATTTCGGCGCGCCCGATATAAATACGGCGCGGCTGGCGGCGGACGAAGAGGTGAACTTCGCCGAGCAGCTTTGCACCGAGCCGAAAGATATCCTGGTCGGCGTGCATCGCAGTTTTGAAGATGGCGCGGTGCGCGAAACCTTCCGCACCTTGCGGCCGCGCGAAGGGGCAAAGCCCAATCGCGTGTTTGAATTTCTCGAAGTCGACGGCGCCGATGACGATCAATCCGCCGATCAGGTCGATCTTCTCGCCATGGCCGACAGACCTTTGGCCGACAGAGAGCGCAAATGACGGATTTCTGGATTTCCTGCGGCCATCATCTGCTCGACCGCCAACCGGGCGGCGGCCTGTTGCTGACCGACGATTTTCTTAAAGTGTATCTGGCGCGGCCGGAGCTGATTCCACCGCCGGAAGCCTGCGTCGTCGAGAAGACACTTTATGGCGCGCTGCTCGCCGATCCGCGTCTGCCGATTTCGCCGTCGGACATTGCGGCTATCGCCGATGCCGATGCGCGGGAAAACTGGCAAGTGCTGATCGCGTTCCGCGATCTGCTGTTGCGGCACAAAACGCTGGAAGGCGCCTATGCCGAGTTGATGCGCGCCGGTCCAGGCAAAACGCCGTTGTTGTTCGTCAATCAACTGGTCCACGTCATATTGCGCAATGCGCTCGATGGCGTTGAGGATGCGCAGGTGGTGCGCGCGGCTGAGCTGTTTTTCCGCACACAGCGCGTCACCTTGCACGAAGGCTCGCTGATCGCCGCCGACGAGGAAATCATCGGCGGCATCAATCCGGCGCCGCAATCGCCGTTGGTTTCGATGCTGGGAATTCCCGCCGACGCGCAGATCGACGTGCTCAACGAGGAGAACGCTTCCGGCTATTGGGCGCGCAGCGACCAGTTCGACATGGCCATCGATCTGACCGCCGGCCGCGCCGGGCTCGTGGCGCTGGCCGAGGTGATGCGGCGCTGGATCGCCCATGTGCTCGGCGTCGAGGTGATGATCGAGCCATTGCCGGAACTGCGCGAGGTCAATCTCGCCTGGTATGTCGGGCTCGACGCCGACGCGACGAAAATCGGCGACATGATGTGGAACGGCGAGGAGATCGACGAGGCGACTATGGCGCGCGTCATCGGGCTGTTCGCACTGACTTTCCGCGATTCCTCGGTCGTTCTCGACCGGGTCAAAGGCGAGCCGGTCTATCTGATCCTGGCGATGACGCCGGAAAAGACCATCCGCCTGAAGCCGCAAAATCTGGCAACCGGTCTGCCGATCCGGCATCTGGAGGCGGTCGGATGAGCAACGTTCCCCCGCATATCAGCATGCCTGTCGGCGTCATCGTCGAACGCCGCAAGAGTGAAAATCCCTGGGCCGATTTCTACTGGCGCGCGACCGGCGTGCTGGCCGGCCAGCCGGAGACGCCGGCCTGGACGATATTGAGCGACGATGGCGAGCGCACGACGTTCTATGCCGGCACCGCCATTGTCGCGCTGTATCGCAGCGAGACCGGATTTTATCGCGACAATCTGACATCCGGCGCACCGGCTTTGTGGATTGCGTTGCGCGCGGCCGACGGCGAGCCGCCTTTCACCATCGCCGCGGTGACCGCCGATCCGGCGGAAGGCGAAAGCTTCACCGAAGCCGGCACCGATCTGGTCGAGCAGGTGCCGATGCCGGCTTCCATCCAGCAATTGCTCGCCGCCTTTGTCACGGAGCACCACGTCGAGCGTCCGTTCTTCAAGCGCAAGCGCGACCGCGCCAACCCTGAAGCGATGGCGCGGCGCGGCCGGGCATCGGGAGACGATTTCGAATGACCGAGCCGGAGAATTTTCTCGCGCGCTGGTCGCGCCGCAAGCTGGTGGCCGACGAGCCGCCCGCCGCGGCCGACGCTGCGCCCGCAAGTTCGCCGGAGGATAAGGACGGTCAAAAGACCGAAAGCAGCGCGCCGCGCGACGCAGCAACCGATGCCGCGACCACGCCCTTCGATCCGGCCAGCCTGCCGTCGATCGATTCGATCGGCGCGCAAACCGACATCACCGCGTTTCTCAAACCGGGCGTACCGGGCGACCTCCGCCTCGCGGCACTTCGTCGCGCCTGGGTAACCGATCCGGCGATTCGCGACTTCAAGGGCCTGGCCGAAAACGATTGGGACTTCACGGTGCCAAACTCCACAATGGGATTTGGTGAAATCGATCCCGGCCTCGATATTAAAAAAATGCTGGCCAATGTGTTTGGCGAAACGCCGCGCGAGAAGCCGCCGATCGTCGAAGGACCACAGGCTGCGGAGCAAATGCCGCAAACGGCAACGGAATTGCCGCAATCTGCGGAGCACGTCGCGCTCAATTCGCCGGATGGTTCCCCGCCCGCGGCGGATGTGGGCGACACGAAGAAGCAAATTTCGTCCGCTAACGACGAAATGGTGCACAGCACCAATCCTACCGCACTGCAAAACGATGGCGACGCGGCCGACGACGAACCGATCAAGCGACGGCGTCCACAGGGCGGCGCATTGCCGCAATAAACGTAGTGGCCATAGCCTCAAGCTATTGACCCATTGTCGCGCAGGGCATTACCCTTACATTGTAACTATTTGAAAGAACGTGGATGCGCGATCCCGGCCTCGACCAAGCTATCCGTGCCGCTGGCAGCGTCAGCGAACTCGCGCGCCTGCTCGGTATATCGCAACCGTCCGTTTCAAACTGGACCCGCGTTCCTGCGGAGCGTGTGACCTCGGTCGAAAGCCTGACCGGCGTCAATCGCGTGGTGCTGCGGCCTGATTTGTTCGGCGAGGCAAGAATGAGCGTCACTGTCGACGAAATCGATGCGGCGCGGGCGCAGGAATACGCGCTGCTCGCGGCATTGCTGGTACGCGCTCCCGATGCCGCCTTGCTCAAGCGTCTCGCCGGCCTGCGTGGCGATGAGAGCCCGCTCGGCATGGCGCACATTGCCCTGGCGGAAGCGGCGGCCAACGCCACCACTCAACAGGTCGAGCGCGAATATTTCGATCTCTTCATCGGCGTCGGCCGCGGCGAACTGATGCCCTACGGGTCCTATTATCTCACCGGCTTCCTGCACGAGCGCCCGCTGGCGCGGCTGCGCGACGACCTCGGCAAGATCGGTATCGAGCGCGTCGAGGGCAATGTCGAGCCGGAAGATCATGCCGCGACGTTGTGCGAAATCATGGCCGGGATCATCGGCGGTCAGTTCGATGCGCATCCCGGCAGCGATCAGGAAATCTTCGAGAAGCACATGGCGCCGTGGATTGGCCGCTTCTTCAGGGATCTCGAGGCCGCGGAAGCCGCGAAATTCTATCGTCCGGTCGGAACGATCGGACGCCTGCTGCTGGATATCGAGACGGAAGCTTTCGCGCTGAACGCGTGACCAAACGCGACGCGCTGCGACTTAGAACGATGAGACGATACATAGGGATCAAGGAGGACTGGCGATGAAGTCTGAACCCAAATCAAAATTAGGACGCCGCGATTTCCTGCGCGCGCTCGGCGCGGGCGCCGGTGTCGCTGTCGCAACGGCGGCGCCGATCGCTACGCCGGCTGCGGCGGACACCGAAAACAACGATGAGAAGCGCAAGGCGCGCTACAAAGCGGATTCTGCCAGCGTGCAGACCTACTATCGCGTCAATCGTTTTCCGAGCTGAGGGAGGCTAGGCCGTGTTAACAAAAAGATCAGAACGACAGGCACGTCGCGGCAGTCTCGCAGCGGCAATCGATAACCAGGCGGCCGGCGGTTTCGATCGCCGTACCTTCCTGCGCCGATCCGGCCTGGTGGCCGGCAGTCTGGCCACGCTCGGCGCGCTGCCGCTCGGCACCGTCCGCAAGGCGGAAGCGGCCGGCACGCAAATCGCCGGCGCCACCATCCGCAAGAACATCTGCACGCACTGCTCGGTCGGCTGTACGCTGATGGCCGAAGTGTCGAACGGCGTCTGGGTCGGCCAGGAGCCGGGCTGGGATTCGCCGATCAATCGCGGTTCGCATTGCGCCAAGGGCGCGGCGACGCGCGAACTGGTGCATGGCGATCGCCGTCTGCGCTACCCGATGAAAATGGTGAACGGCCAGTGGACCCGGATTTCCTGGGATGTCGCGATCAACGAAATCGGCGACAAGCTGATGGAGATCAGGGGCAAGTCGGGCGCCGATTCGGTCTATTGGCTGGGTTCGGCCAAGTTCACCAACGAAGGCGCCTACCTCAACCGGAAGTTCGCCGCGTTCTGGGGCACCAACAACTCCGATCACCAAGCGCGTATCTGCCATTCGACGACCGTTGCCGGTGTTGCCAACACCTGGGGCTACGGCGCGATGACAAACTCCTATACGGACATCCGCAACTCCAAGACGATCCTGTTTATGGGCAGCAATGCCGCCGAAGCGCATCCGGTTTCGCTTCAGCACGTCCTGGAAGGCAAGGAATCGCAGCGCGCCAACCTCGTCGTGATCGATCCGCGCATGACGCGCACGGCGGCGCATGCCACTGAATATGTCCGCATTCGTTCCGGCACCGACATTCCGGTGATCTACGGGATGTTGCATCACATCTTCAAGAACGGCTGGGAAGACAAGCAGTTCATCGAACAGCGCGTCTACGGCATGGACGACATCCGCAAGGAAGTCGCCAAGTGGACGCCCGAGGAAGTCGAGCGCGTCACCGGCGTGCCGGGCGCGCAACTCGAGCGCGTCGCCAAGATGTTCGCGACGCAAAAGCCCTCGACGCTGATCTGGTGCATGGGCGCGACCCAGCACACGGTCGGTACCGCCAACGTGCGCGCGTTCTGCATCCTGTGTCTGGCGACCGGCAATGTCGGCGCGCCCGGCACCGGCGCCAACATCTTCCGCGGCCACACCAACGTGCAGGGTGCGACCGATCTCGGACTCGATATCGTGACCCTGCCGCTTTACTACGGCCTGGTCGAAGGCGCATGGCGGCATTGGTCGCGCGTCTGGGAAGTCGACTACAACTGGTTCGTCGACCGCTTCGACAAGTCTACCGGCGCGGACGGCAAAGTCACCAATACGATGAACACGCCGGGCATCCCGTCGACCCGCTGGTTCGACGCGACGCTCTACGACAAGAAGGACGTGCGGCAGAAGGACAACATCAAGGCGATGTTCGTCATGGGTCACGGCGGCAACACCGTGGCGCGCATGGCCGAAGCGCAGAAGGGCATCGAAAAGCTCGACCTGCTCGTGGTTTGCGATCCGCATCCGACAACCTGGGCGGCGCTGGCGCCGGAGCGCAAGAACGGCACTTATTTGCTGCCGATCGCCACCAGCTACGAAACCAACGGCTCGCGCACCGCGTCCAACCGGGCGATCCAGTGGGGCGAGCAGATCGTCAAGCCGATCTTCGAATCGAAGGACGACCTCGAGGTCATGTACCTCCTGGCCAAGAAGCTCGGTTTTGCCGACACGATGTTCAAGAACATCAAGGTCGAGAACAATCTGCCGGTTCCCGAGGACATTCTCCGCGAGATCAACCGCGGCGGTTTCTCGACCGGCTACTGCGGCCAGTCGCCGGAGCGTTTGAAGTCGCATATGGCGAACCAAAAAGACTTCGACATGCGCACGCAGAAGGCGACGACCGGCCCGAACAAGGGCGACTATTACGGTCTGCCATGGCCGTGCTGGGGAACGCCGGAATTCAAGCACCCCGGAACGCCGCTGCTGTACAACACCAACCTGTCGGTCAAGGAAGGCGGCGGCACGTTCCGTCCGCGCTTCGGTGTCGAGCGCGAGGAAACCCTGCCGGACGGCACCAAGCGCATGGTGAGCCTGCTCGGCAATGGCTATTACTCCAAGGACTCCGAAATCAAGGACGGCTATCCGGAGTTCACCTACGGCATCCTCAAGAAGCTCGGCTGGGACAAGGACCTTACCGAGGCCGAACTGGCGGTGATCAACAAGATCAACCCGACGACTCCCGACGCGGTGTCCTGGGCGATCGACCTGTCCGGCGGCATCCAGCGCGTTGCCATCGAACATGGCTGCACCCCCTACGGCAACGGCAAGGCGCGCGCCAACGCGTTCGGTCTGCCCGATCCGATCCCGGTGCATCGTGAGCCGATCTATACGCCGCGTCCCGACCTGGTCGCCAAGTACCCTACGCTGCCGAACGCCGTGCAGTTCCGGGTGCCGAACATCGGCTTCGACGTGCAGAAGGCCGCGGTCGACAAGGGTATCGCCAAGAGCTTCCCGCTCATCCTCACCTCCGGCCGTCTGGTCGAATATGAGGGCGGCGGCGAAGAAACCCGGTCGAACAAGTGGCTGGCCGAGTTGCAGCAGGACATGTTCATCGAGATCAATCCCAACGATGCCTCCGAGCGCGGCATCAAGGACGGCGGATGGGTCTGGGTGACCGGCGCGGAAAACAACTCGAAAGCGCGGATGAAGGCGCTGGTCACCGAGCGTGTCGGCAAGGGCGTGACCTGGTGTCCGTTCCATTTTGCCGGCTGGTTCGAAGGCATCGACCAGCGCGGCAATTATCCGAAGGGCACCGATCCGATCGTGCTGGGCGAAAGCGTCAATACGCTCACCACCTACGGCTACGACCCGGTCACCGGCATGCAAGAACCCAAGGCCACCCTGTGTCAGGTAAGAGCGGCTTAAAGGAGCAACGATCATGGCACGTATGAAATTTCTGTGCGACGCCGACCGTTGCATCGAGTGCAACGCCTGCGTCACCGCCTGCAAGAACGAAAACGATGTCCCCTGGGGCATCAACCGCCGGCGCGTCGTCACCATCAATGACGGCAAGCCGGGCGAACGCTCGGTGTCGATGGCCTGCATGCACTGCACCGACGCGCCCTGCGCCTCGGTTTGTCCGGTCGATTGCTTCTACACCACGGCCGACGCGGTGGTGCTGCACTCCAAGGACCTGTGCATCGGCTGCGGCTATTGCTTCTACGCCTGTCCATTCGGCGCGCCGCAATACCCGAAGGTCGGCAACTTCGGTTCGCGCGGCAAGATGGACAAGTGCACCTTCTGCGCCGGCGGCCCGGAAGCCGACGGCAGCAAAGAAGAGTACGAGAAATACGGCGCCAACCGTCTGGCCGAAGGCAAGCTGCCGCTGTGCGCCGAAATGTGCTCGACCAAGTCGCTGCTCGCCGGCGACGGCGATGTGATCGCCCAGATCTACAAGGAGCGGGTGTCGCGGCGCGGCTACGGCTCCGGCGCCTGGGGTTGGCAGACCGCCTACCGCGAAGCGATCGCGACCTGATCCGGTCTCGCGCATTTCTATCGGCGGCGTGGCCTTAAGCCGCGCCGCCGGTTTCGACCGCAAGAATTTGAGAAAAATTGAGAAGACAAAGGGAGATGCCAATGTCGGGCGTTTTGGCGAAATACATGACGCAGATTCGCTTCATCGCCGGCGCTGTTGCGCTCGCTTTCATTATATCCGTCGCGACGCCGGTCCTGGCGCAGCAGCCGAGTTCGGTCAACCCGACCGCGAGTTCCGTCAAGGAGCAGCAGCTGCTGCAGGAGCTAACCCGCATCCAGGGCCGCGGCAGCATCCCGGACGCGAAGTCATATGTCCTCGAACAGCCGGCCGGCCGCGACTGGCGGCAATGGCATGAGGTGACGTTGCGCTGGATCGGCGGCATCGCCATCCTCGGCATGCTCGTGCTGCTGGTGGCCTTCTACCTGATACGCGGCCAGGTCAAACTCGAGAGCGGTTTCTCCGGCCGCAAGATCGTCCGCTTCAGCGCGGTCGAGCGCTTCGTGCACTGGCTGACCGCCAGCTGTTTCGTCATCCTGGCAATCTCGGGGCTTAACATCACCTTCGGCAGGCCGCTCTTGCTGCCGCTGATCGGGCCGTCCGCCTTCTCGATCTGGTCGGAACTGGCAAAATATTCGCACAACTTCCTCAGCTTCCCCTTCACCATCGGCGTGGTGTTGATCTTTCTGATGTGGATCGGCAGCAATATCCCGAACGGCAATGACGTCGAGTGGGTAAAGCGCGGTGGCGGCATCATCGGCCACGATCATCCGCCGGCCGGCCACTTCAACGCCGGGCAAAAGATGATCTACTGGATCGTCGTGCTCGGCGGCGGCGCCTCAGCCGTCACCGGCTACCTGCTGCTGTTCCCGTTCTACGGCACCGAGATCGCCGGCATGCAACTGTCCGAGATCATCCACTCCGTCGTGGCGATGCTGTTCATCGCCGCCATGCTGGGCCACATCTATATCGGCACCATCGGCATGGAAGGCGCCTTCGAGGCGATGGGCGAGGGCACCGTCGACGTCAACTGGGCCAGGGAGCATCACCGGCTGTGGCTGGACGATGAACTGGCGCGCGGCACGTCGAGCGCGGCGGAGCGATCCGCCGCCGCGGCCAGGCCCGCCGAATAGGCAGTTTCGACAAACAAAAACGCCCGGCTCAAAAAGCCGGGCGTTTTTTTTCGTTTGCCGTTCGTCGCGGGTATCAGGTCGTTGTACCGGCCTGCTAGCGCGGCCGTGCCGACCTTACGCGCCCAGGCGCACGCCGGTGGTGCTGAAGGCCTTGTCGGCCTGCTCCTGCACGGCGCTGAGAACGACGCCGCCAACCACGGCGATGACCACAGCCGCGACACAGGCAAGAATAAAGGATTTCATGAATGCTCTCCTTCCGAATGGATCGTTGCATAATGATAGCAGAAATTGCCACGGCACGAGAGCGCTAAGTTCACCATTCGCGTCGTGCGCCTGCGGCGAAAGCGCCTGCCGCGACGCCGGATCGCACCGGCGCCCTGCGTAACCGATTGAAATAACACGATAATATAAGCCCGTTCAATGAACGCTCGCTTGCGCCGACAAGTCGCGATGCCGCACCCGCTCGCGATGCAGTGTATAGAGTCCGCTGCCGGCGATCAGCAGCGATCCGGCCAGCGCATAAATGTCCGACACTTCACCGAAGACGAAGTAGCCGGCCAGTGCGCTCCACAGCAGTAGCGAATAGCGGAACGGCGCGACGACGATGACGTCGATATGGCGGAAGGCGGACACCGCGAAGGTCGAGCCGATGCTCAGCACCGTCGCCGCGGCGCCCAGCAGACCGATATAATCGAGTGCCAGCGTGCGCCATTGTTCGCCGATCGCCAGCGCCAGGATCGGCGCGGCGATCGTGCTGCCGAGTGCGCTGGTGAAGGAAATACCGAGCGTCGGCACACTCGGACTGATCCTGCGCGTCACCAGGTCGCGCATGGCGGAGCCGACCGCCGAGCCGAAGGCGGCGAGCGCCCAAACATTGAACGAGGCCGGGCTCGGTTTGATGATGAGGACCATGCCGGCGAAGCCGCAAAGCACCGCGCTCCAGCGCCGCCAGCCGACCGGTTCTTTCAGAAAGAAAGCGGACAACATGGTCAATAACAAAGGCGAGGCGAGTTTGAGCGCGATGAGATCGGCCAGCCGCATATGGCTGAGCGCCATGACGAAGGTGATGTTGATCGCTGCGTCGAGCGCGCCGCGCAGCACGACGATCGGCGTGAAGGCGCCGCGCATCCACCTCACCTGATGCGCGTAGATGGCGCCGATGCCGACAATGGCCAGACAGATCGCGCCGCGCACGAGCATCACTTCGCCGACCGGATACGACAGCGCCGCCAGTTTTGTCAGCGTGTCGTTGACCGTGAACAACGCGCAGGCCAGCAACAGAGAGACGATGCCGCGTTTATTGTCGTGATAGGTCGGCACTGGCATCTCAAACGTGAATCGCGGGGACCCGTGCATCTGACACGCGGGTCGCACACGGTCAAATGATGGCGTGGCGCACCTTGGCCGACACCCATTCGCTGAGGATGACGGTGCCGATAATGACCAGTAGCATCAGCGAAACTTGCGTCCAGTAAAGCTGGGTGATGGCGGCGTTGAGTTCGAGGCCGATGCCGCCGGCGCCGACCAGGCCGAGCACGGTCGATTCACGGATATTGATGTCCCAGCGGAACACGGTGATACCGGCGAAGGCCGGCATCACCTGCGGCACAATGCCATAGACGGTGGTCTGCGCGGCCGACGCGCCGGTCGAGCGTACCGCCTCGACCTGCGACTCGTCGATCTCCTCGATGGCCTCGTACAAGAGCTTGGCGACAAAGCCGATCGAGCGCAGGCCGATGGCGATGATGCCGGCGAACACGCCGGGGCCGACGATGGTGACCAGCATCAAGGCCCAGATCAGCGAGTTGATCGAACGCGAGGCGACGATGATGAACAACGCGACCGGCCGCACGAAAGCGACGCTCGGCGTCGTGTTGCGCGCGGCGCAATAGGCGATCGGCACGGCGATGACGATGGAGATGATGGTGCCAAGCGTGGCGATGTTGAGCGTGTCCCAGATCGGCCGCCACAGATAATGGATATAGCTCCAGGCCGGCGGCACCATGCGTGCGCCGAGATCGGCGGCCTGCGCCGGCGCATCCCACACGAAGGCCCAGATGGTGCGTTCGGAAATCAGCTGGAAGCAATAGACGAACACGGCGGTGCCGAACAGCCAGGCCGCCCAGACGGCGAGCTGGGTCTTGCGGTCGTGCCGCTGCCAGACTTTCTTCGAGGTGACGATCGCGCCGCTCATCACTGCACCCAGCGCCGCAGATAGCCCGAGGAATATTCCACCGCCATGACGATGGCGATGATGATGAGAATGATCGCCGCTGCCGAATCGAATTCATAGCGGTTGAACGCCGTGTCGAGCGTCGCGCCGATGCCGCCGCCGCCGACAATGCCGACCACCGCCGACTCGCGGAAGTTGATGTCGAGCCGGTACAGGCCGAGCCCGATCATGCGCGGCATGACCTGAGGCTGAACGCCGTAATTGAGCCATTGCAGCCAGCCGGCGCCGGTGGCGCGCACGGCTTCCGCCTGGCTCGGGTCCATGTCCTCGATGTCCTCGGCGAGCAGCTTGCCGTAGAAGCCAATGGTGGCGAACGACAGAGTGACGAAGCCGGCGAAGGGCCCGAAGCCGAATAGCTTGACGAAAAAGATGGCGAGGATGATTTCCTGGAAGCTGCGCGACACCGCCAGCACCGAGCGGCAGAAGTAATAGACCGGCAAAGGCGCGATGTTGCGCGCCGCGCCGATGCCGACCGGCACCGACAGCGCGATGCCGACCACGGTGGCGGCGACCGTCATCCATAGCGTTTCGGCGATGCCTTCGACGATCTCGGTCCAGCGGCTGGTGAAATCCGGCGGCAGGAACGCGGTGACGAATTGCATGCCGCGCGGCAGTCCTTCCCAGACGCGGCTCCAGTTTACATGGGTGGTGCCGAGCGCGAGCGACAGGTAAATCGCGGCACCGACGATCAAGGTCCAGCGCAGCCAGGCGCGCTTGATCGCCGGCGGTTTTTTCCAGGTTCTGTGCGCGGGGAGGGCGAGGCTCATATGAATGTCCCGCCCCATACTCCGTTCATTCCCGCGAAAGCGGGAATCCAGAGTCCAGGACTCGTAGCCCTGGGTCCCCGCTTTCGCGGGGACGAACGGAGAATGGATTGACGCTTGTTCATCACGTCAGCCCCGCGAGGCGGGCGCGTTCGATCACCGGAGTTTCAGCCGGCGTCGCCGGAGCAATCTCGTCGACCGGCTCGGCGTCATCATCCGCCTTGCGGATGGTCGAGGCCCAGTCTTCCTCGCCATAGATTTGCGTCAGCACCGCGGGGGTGAGTTTGTCCGGCGGACCGTCATAGACGATCTCGCCGAGCTTCAGGCCGACGATGCGCTCGGCGAACATCTGCGCCAGCATCACATCGTGAATATTGATGATCGCGGCGAGCTTGCGTTCGCCGCATAATTCCTTGATCAGCCGCATGATCTGCCGCGAGGTTTTCGGATCGAGCGAGGCGGTCGGCTCGTCGACGAGCAGCAGCTCGGGATTCTGGATCAGCGCGCGGCAGATGCCGACGCGCTGGCGCTGGCCGCCGGACAGTTCATCTGCGCGCTTGTCGGCCATGTGGTCGAGGCCGACGCGCGCCAAGAGGCGGAACGCCTCGTCGATGTCGGATTGCGGAAACTTGCGCATGAAGCTTTGCCAGAAGCCGACATAGCCGAGCCGGCCGGACAGTACGTTTTCCATCACCGACAGCCGCTCGACCAGCGCGTATTCCTGAAAGATCATCCCCATGCGGCGGCGCATGCGGCGCAGTTCGCCACTGCGCAAGCCCACGATCTCGGTGTCGTTGAGCGTGATGGTGCCGGCGGTCGGTTCGACCAGCCGGTTGATGCAGCGGATCACGGTGGATTTGCCGGCGCCCGACGGGCCGATCAGCGCCATCACCTGGCCGTCCGGCACCTCGATATCGATGCCCTTGAGCGCCAGATCGCCGGTGCGATAGCGCTTGGTCAGTCCCTTGATCCGCAGCATCGCAACGCGCCCCCCCCGCGCGGCAGCAGCCGGACCGCGCCATGAACTCAGGCGCAGCCCGTATATCTTTCGCTATCGCTTCACTTGCAGGTGTATTGGACGCCGGTCGCCGCGTCGATCTTGCGGATCACTGCCCAATCCTTCTGGTAGGTGATCGGGGCGAATTTGTCCTGCTCCTTGAACTCCGCCTTGAGCGCGGAGCCTTCCCAGTTGAAACTGAAGAAGGCCTCCTTGATCTTGGCGACCAGCGCCGGATCGAGATTGTAGACGTAGCCATAGCCGGTGGTCGGGAAGGTTTCCGACTTGTAGATCGAGCGGATCTTGGCCGGGTCGACCACTTTGCGTTCGACCATCCGGAACATGACCTCGTTGGCGATCGATGCCGCGTCATAGTCCTTGTTGGCGACGCCGAGCACCGAATTGTCGTGCTTGCCCGAGAACACCGGCTCGAAGTCGCGTTTGGCTTCGAGGTCGAAATCGGCTTTCAGGATCGCCGACGGCGCCTTGAAGCCCGAGTTCGACGTTGGCGAGGTGAATGCGAGTTTCTTGCCCTTGAGATCGGCCGGCGTCTTGATCGGCGAGTCGGCCGGCACGATGATTTCCATTTCGTAGCCGAACTGACCGTTCTTGCCGGCCATGATGGCGAAAGGCACGAAGCCGGCGCAGTTCACGGCGATCGGATTGCCGCCGGTGTTGACGCCGGCGACGTGCAGACGGCCCGAGCGCATGGCCTCGAGCTGCGCCGCATTCGATTGAACGGGGAAGAATGCGACCTTCTTGCCGGTCACTTTTTCCATGTGCTTGATGAAGCCGTCCCAGACTTTCGAATAGACCGCCGGGTCTTCGACCGGGGTATACGAAAAAATGATGGTCGATGGATTGACCAGTTTGGCGGGATCGGTCGGCGCATCGGCGACCAGGTCGCCGTTGGCGTCACAATAGGCCTTGTCGAGCGCGCCGCGCGGGCAGTCTTGCGCCGCCGCCGCACCGATCAGCCCGGCGCTGACGAAAATCGCCGCGCACAGGCCTGTAATGCCGCTTTTAAGTCGAGCCATGGTCGCCTCCCTGTCGTCCGGGACTGTTGGCCGCCCGGAACCTTATCATTCGCGTACATATTAGCCCCAAATTCCGCCGGTACGCCAATGGGCAAAGCCCGGCATCCCGGTCCATCACATCGCCGTCAGTGTAGCCGGAATTGCCGTCCCCGCGGTTGCCCGGTATGGCCGACGATGGAACAATTGCGGTTATTGTTCGTATCTGTAGAGAGCGATGGCGGTATTTTCCCTCGAGCGACGCGACGGAGGCTTTTCATGGCGCAAGCCGCAATTTTTCCGGTTTTGCGCGGCACGGCCGTCGGCTCACTAGCGGGCAGGCCCCCGCTCGATAGGCTGCGCGGCGCCTGGCGCGCGGCGTTCCAGCTTGTCCGGGCGGAGACAGAAAGACGCGCCGCCCCTTTGTCGGCCGAGGACCAGATCGTCCAGTCGATGCCCGACGCCTCGCCGACCAAATGGCACCGCGCCCACGTCACCTGGTTCTTCGAGCAGTTCCTGCTCACCGAGCACGATCCGGCCTACAAGATTTTCGATCCGCGCTTTCCGTTCCTTTTCAATTCCTATTACGTCGCCGCCGGTCCGCGGCACGCACGGCCCGAACGCGGCCTGATTACGCGACCGAACGGCGAAGAGGTCACGCAGTATCGGGCGCATGTCGATGCCGCCGTGCTGCGGCTGATCGATACTGTGCCAGAAGCGGACGCCACGCGCGTCTTTGAAATTCTCGAGATCGGTCTCCATCACGAACAGCAGCATCAGGAATTGCTGATCACCGACATCCTGCATGCCTTCGCGCAGAACCCGACCGATCCGGTCTATGACGCCGCCTGGAAAATGCCGCGCCTCGGCGCCGGGCCGCGCAGTCTGGATGCCGACGATTTTGTCGACGTGCCGGCCGGTATCCACGCGATCGGCCATGAGGGCGCGGATTTCTGCTTCGACAACGAGACGCCGCGCCACGATGCGCTGATCCCTACGATGCGCATTGCTCGTCATCTGGTGAGCAACGAGGAATGGCTCGGCTTCATCGACGCCGGCGGCTATACGACGCCGTCGCTATGGCTGTCGGACGGCTGGAGCGCGGTGCAGGCGCATGGCTGGGAGGCACCGGGATACTGGCGCAAAGTCGACGGCCAGTGGCACGTCATGACGCTGGCCGGGTTAAAGCCGGTCGATCCGGCCCAGCCGGTATTGCATGTCAGCTATTACGAAGCCGAGGCTTTTGCCCGTTATGCCCAAAAACACCTGCCCAGCGAGCAGGAATGGGAGGCCGCCGCCCGCGCCGGCCTGTTGGCCGATGGCGACGGGGTGGCTTGGCAGTGGACACGCAGTGCCTATTTGCCCTATCCGGGCTACCGCGCGGCCGAGGGCGCACTGGGCGAATACAACGGCAAGTTCATGGTCAGCCAGATGGTCCTGCGCGGATCGTCGCTGGCCACGCCCGAGGGTCACGCGCGCGTGAGCTACCGCAATTTCTTCTATCCGTCGGCGCGCTGGCAATTCAGCGGCGTGCGCCTGGCGGAATTCGTTTGAGCGTCTGACAAGAAATACGACGAGGCGATCATGGTTGCGCTTGCACGAACCAATCCGTTGACGGCGAATGACGAAACCGAGGTTTCGGGATTCGCGCGCGACGTGCTCAAAGGCCTGGGCGCGCGGCGCAAGACGCTGGCGCCGAAATATTTCTATGACGGCGCCGGCTCGCAATTGTTCGAGCGCATCACCGAGCAGCCGGAATATTACCCGACGCGATGCGAGATGCACATCTTGCAGGACAACGCCGCCGATATCGCCAAGCTCATTCCGGCAGGCGCCGCTCTGGTCGAATTCGGTTCCGGCTCGAACAAGAAGGTGCGCATTCTGCTGGCGGTGGCGCCGGTGCTGGCGGCCTATGTGCCGGTCGATATCTCGGCCGAGATGCTGGAGCAGGAAGCCGACGCCTTGCAACTCGACTTCCCGCGACTGACGATTCGCCCTGTCGCCGCCGACTTTACGCAAAGCTTTGAGTTGCCCGATGAGGCGAAAGCCGCGGCCGTCCGCGTCGGCTTTTTTCCGGGCTCGACCATTGGCAATTTCGAGCCGCATGAGGCGGCGAGCTTCCTGCGCAACGCCGCGAAAATTCTCGGACCCAATTCGATCCTGATTGTCGGCGCCGACCTGATCAAGCCGGTCGACATTCTCAACGCCGCCTATAACGACGCGGCCGGCGTCACCGCCCGGTTCAATCTCAATCTTCTGGTGCGCATCAACCGGGAACTGAACGCCAATATCAAGCTCGACAGTTTCGAGCATCACGCCTTCTATAACCGCGAGCGGCACCGCATCGAGATGCATCTCGCCAGCCTGAAGCGGCAGAAGGTGAAGGTCGCCGGCGAATGCTTTGAATTCCGCGCCGGCGAAACCATCCACACCGAGAACTCCTACAAATACTCGGTCGAGTCGCTCGGTGCGCTGGCGCGCGGCGTCGGCTGGCTGCCCGCGGGCGTCTGGATGGACAGCAAGAAATATTTCTCGATCCAGGCCTTCACGCTGGCTGCGGATGCCCCGGCGCTTAAACCCTGACTTTTTCGGCTTTAAATTTCGCAGTCCGAAATGCCGCGCCGGAAGCACGCCTTCCCGTGCCCGCCGGTCTGCGCTAAGTCATGCGCCCGCCCGCCGCGTCTGGCCGGGCCGCATTATTCAGGCGAGACAGGACCACCATGAAAATCGTCAATTTCCAGACCAATAACGGCATCCGCATGGGTATTGTCGACGGCGCCACGGTCATCGACGTGCAGGCGGTCGACGCCTCGCTGCCGGGCGAACTCGGTGCCTTCCTGCGCGCCAATGGCGACATGAAGGCCCTGGCCGAGATCGCCAAAAAGGCGCCGGCCTCGGCGCGGCTGCCGCTGGCCGGTTTGACCTTCGCCATGCCGGTCGCCAATCCCGGCAAGATCATTTGCCTCGGCCTGAACTATCTCGATCACGTCAAGGAAGGCAATTACAAGGACAACATCCCGAAATATCAGAGCATCTTCTTCCGCGTGCTCACTTCGATGGCGGCGCATGGCCAGCCGCTGATCCGGCCGAAAACGTCGATCCAGTTCGACTACGAAGCCGAACTGATCGTCATCATTGGGAAGCGCGCCAAGCATCTGACGCTCGAGAATGCCGCCGACTGCGTCGCCGGTTATTCCTGTGGCATGGAAGGCTCGATCCGCGAATATCAGCGCCACTCCTCGCAGTGGGGCATGGGCAAGAATTTCGACCAGACCGGCAGCGTCGGCCCGTGGATGGTTACCGCCGACAAACTGCCGCGCGGCGCCAAGGGCCTCAAGATTGAAAGCCGGCTCAACGGCAATATGATGCAGTCGTCGAACACCGACAGCTTCATGTTCCCGGTCGCGGAATCGCTGGTCTATCTCACCGAAGGCATGACTTTGGAGCCGGGTGACATCCTGTTCACCGGCACGCCGTCCGGCGTCGGCCATGCGCGCAAGCCGGAGCCGGTATGGATGAAGGCCGGCGACACGATCGAAGTCGAGATCGAAAAGGTCGGCACGCTCAGCAATCCGATCGCCGACGAGAAGTAGGGGCGTCTTTATTCCCTCCCCCGCGTCACGGCGGGGGAGAATGCCCCGTTGACTCCGTGACCGCTCCCGCGTTCCCTGTGTGACAACAAGGCCGGCCAACAATGGCCGCTGACAGGGGAGGGATTGATGAAACGCGTCATCGTTGCGGCGGCTTGCGCGATTGGCTTTGCTTGCGCCATTGCGGCGCCGGCTTCGGCCGAATGGCCGAATGACCGGCCGATCCGCCTGATCGTCGGCTTCGGCGCCGGCGGCGGCACCGACATCGTGGCGCGCATCGTCGCCCAGCCTCTGTCCGAATTGCTGCACCAGTCGGTGGTGGTCGAGAACAAGCCGGGCGCCGGCGGTTCGATCGCCTCGGGCGAAGTCGCCCGCGCCGCCAAGGACGGCTACACCGCCACCATGCTCTCGACCGGCCATACGGTCGGCGCGGCGATGCTCAAGAACGTACCTTATGACGCTGTGAAAGATTTCGCGCCGGTCGGCCTGGTCGCCAACTCCGCTTTCGTCATCGTCGCCAACAAGGACTTTGCCGCCAACGACATCAAGGGTCTGATCGCGCTTGCCAAGGCCAGCCCGGGCAAACTGAATTTCGCCAGCGTCGGCATCGGCTCGACCCAGCACATTGCCGGCGAACTGCTGGTGCAGTCGGCCGGCATCAACGTCAAGCACATCCCGTATCGCGGCTCGCCGGCCTTGGTCGCGGCGCTGCTCGCCGGCCAGGTCGATTACGGCGTCGAAACATTCCAGGCGGTGCAGGGCCAGGTGCAGGGCGGCACGTTAAAGTTGCTGGCGGTCGGCGGGGCGACGCGGCTCGCGGCCATGCCCAATGTCCCAACCGTCGCCGAATCCGGCGTCCCCGGTTACGTCGTCTCAGGGTGGTATGGTTGGGCCTATCCGGCCGGGACGCCGCAAGCCATCGTCGACAAGACCCATGCCGCGTTGAAAACGGTGCTGGCGATGCCGGACGTGCGCGACCGGCTGAGCAAGGCCGGCGCCGATGCGGCGCTCACGACGCCGGCGGAATTCGGCACACTGCTGGCCGACGAGGTTGCCAAATGGAAAGCGGTGCGCGACAAGGCCGGCCTTGAGCCGCAATAAAGTGCCGGCGTCGATCCGGCACGGCGACGTAAAGGGAAGAGGACGACATGGCCGACCAGTTGAAGATTGTCACGATCTGCGGCTCGCTGCGCAAAGGTTCGTACAACGCCGCGCTCGCGCGCGCTCTGCCGGGCCTGGCGCCGGCTGAACTTAAGATCGTCGAGGCGCCGTCCTATGCCGGCTTCCCGCTTTATAACGACGACGTGCGCGCCACTTCCGGCGCGCCCGCCGATGTCGAGGCCTTCGCTGCCGCCATTCGCGCGGCGGACGGCGTCATCATCGTCTCGCCGGAATTCAACTGGTCGATCCCCGGCCCGCTGAAGAACGCCATCGACTGGGTGTCGAAGCTCAAGGACGTACCGTTCAAGGACAGACCGGTGGCGCTGCAATCCTGCTCGACCGGCCAGATGGGCGGCGGCCGCATGCAGTATCACCTGCGCATGGCGCTGCAGTCGATCGACGCGCAGTTGTTCGGCCGGCCGGAAGTCTTCGTCAATTTCGCCGCCAAAAAATTCGACGACAAGGGCCTGTTGACCGACGACGCTGCCAGGGACGCCGTCAAGCTGCAGCTCGCGGCCTTTGCGAAGTTCGTTGCAAGGGTGAAGGTGTAGCTGCCTTTCCCGGGCGCAGCGCAGCACCTCTTGGTGGTGCGCTGCAGACTCGGGGCCATTCCACATGCTGAATACGCGACGATCCCGGGTCTGCAGCGCGTCATCTTATGACGCGCTGCGCCCGGGACAGGTGTCGAGTTCACGCCGCCGGCTTGTAGTTCGGAAACAGCATCGGCCGCAGCTTGGGATGCGCCGGCGTCATGCGCGGCACGACCGGCGGCTCGGCGCCGATTTCCATCGCCGCATGGATCGGCCAGCGCGGGTCGTACATCGCGCCGCGCGCCAGCGCCACCATGTCGGTCTTGCCGGCCGCGATCATGTCCTCGGCTTCGCGGGCGTTGGTGATCAGGCCGACCGACATCGTCGCCATGCCGGTCGCTTTCTTGATCGCTTCCGCGAACGGCACGTTGAAGTTCGGCGCGAACGGAATCTTCTGCCGTGAATCGAGCTGGCCCGACGACACATCCATGTAGTCGCAGCCGAGGCCTTTCAGTTCCTGCGCGAACTTGATCGTGTCTTCGATCGTGGTGCCGCCCTCGACCCAGTCGACGGCGGAGACGCGGATGCCGATCGGCTTGTCTTTCGGCCACGCGGCGCGGATCGCCGCGAACACTTCCAGCGGATAGCGCATGCGCTTCTCAAGCGAACCGCCGTATTCGTCGGTACGCTGGTTCGACAGCGGCGACAAAAACTGGTGCAGCAAATAGCCGTGCGCGGCGTGCAGTTCGAGCAGGTCATAGCCGGCCCGCTCGGCCCGCTTCACGGACGAAATATAGTCGTCGAGCGTCGACTTCAACTCGTCTTTGGTCATGGCGCGCGGCACATGCCAGGTCGGATCGTAGGGAATGGCGGACGGCGCCAGCGTCTCCCAGGCGCCTTCTTCCTTGCTCAAAGGCGTGCCGCCCATCGCCGGCACTTTGGTCGAGCCCTTGCGGCCGGCATGTCCAATCTGCAGGCCGTGCTTGGACGGACCGTATTGCTTGGCGAAATCGAGAACGCGCTTGATCGATTTTTCGTTTTCGTCGGAGTAGAGCCCGGCGCATTTCAATGAGATGCGGCCGACCGGACTGATGTCGGTCATCTCGGCGATGATCAGGCCGAAGCCGCCGAGCACGAACTGGCCGATATGCATCAAGTGCCAGTCATTGGCATTGCCGTCGGTGGAATTGTATTGGCACATCGGCGACACCACGGCGCGGTTCGGCACGGTGAGACCGCGCAGCGTGATGGGAGAAAACAGAGCACTAGCCATTTTGTGGATTTCCTTCGTTGGACGAGAACGCGAGGGGCGTGTTCACATGCCTATGCGATAGGCGTGCATTGAGACGACCAGACAGCAGATCGCCCAGAACACGCAGAATTCAATGCCGCCGATGACCCAGATCCATTTGCGGGTCAGCTTGTAGGTCGCCGCCGCCGCCACCATCAGGTGGATGAAGCCGATGAAACCGAAGAACCAGGTGTAGATGCCGAAAAACAGCGTGACGAACAACACGCTTTCGATGGCGCCGGCCAGATACATCCAGAACTTCGGCGGCTTGAAGCCGACATCGACATAGAATTGCAGCGCCTGCGGCACGGTGAACTTGGCGATGATGTGCGGGATCAGAAACAGCGCGCAGATAATGCGCAGGATGTTGAACTCATTCAGCAGATTGAACTTGTCGGCAAACGACATGGCTTCCCCCGAGGCGGTCTGATGATGGCGGCCGCTTTGCGCTGAAATTCGCATTTATTGCCGCGCGCGCCAACCCCCGTCATGGCCGGGCTTGTCCCGGCCATCCACGTCTTTCTTTGCTCTGCCCCCAAGACGTGGATGCCCGGCCCAAGGCCGGGCATGACGGCTGAGGATGCTGTTCGGTTCAAGCCTAAATCTTCTTCCCCTTCAGCCAGGCGTCGCCCATGGCGTAAAGTCTGTCGAGCGGCGGACCGTCGAGGCCCGGCAATTCGTCCTTGATCTTGTAGCCGATCCGGCTCTGCAAATAGCCGAGGTGACGGTACCCTTCAGGGAACTGGGCCAGGAGCTTTTTGTCGAGCTTGAGCGGCGCGCCCGGTTCGACCGGATCGATGCGGTCGCGCTCATAGGCGAGGCGCCGCAGCACGATGCCCCAACGGACCTTGCCCTTGGCGTCCTTGCGCCTTTCCAGGAAATCGTAAAACCGCCCCGAGCAGACGACGTCGCATAGAACGCCTTCGACCTCGGCGCGCTGGGTGATGGTCATCTTGGTTTGCGCGATGGCGCGCTTGCCCTTGATGTCGATACTCATGCCGCCGAGCATATGGGCGATGCGCACGCCCTTGTCGTAGCCTTGCTGGCTGACCTTGATGAACTCCTCGTAGGAGCCCTGAAACCAGGTCGCCCACATCTGCCCGTCTTTGTGCCAAACGGTGCGGAAGCGGTCCCACAACCTTGCGTCGCGCCACAGCGCCCAGTTCTCAATCAGCGCGCGGATATCGGCCCGGTCCTTGGCTTCGCTCGGCATGGTAATCTCCCGGAACCCGATCTTGTGCCGGGCGTCGATGGCTTTATACACGAGCGGCATAGAAGACGCTTCAGGAGGATACGCATGACCATTTCGACGGGCACCCGCCTGGCCGGCAAAACCGCCATCGTCACCGGCGGCGCCAAGGGCATCGGCCGGCATTATTCGGAAGCGCTGGCGGCGCAGGGCGCTCGCGTCATGATCGCCGATATCGCCGATGGCAAGGACGCGGCGGCGGAAATCATCAAGGCGCATGGCGACGGCTGCGCGGTCAGCGCCACTTTCGACGTCGGCGATGAGGCGTCGGTCAAGGGGCTGGTGGTCGAAACGATCAAGCAACTGGGCAAGATCGACATCCTGGTCAACAACGCGGCGGTCTATTCGACCTTGAAGCCGCGCAATTTCGACGAGTGGGATACCGAGACCTGGGACACGGTCATGGGTGTCAACGTGCGCGGGCCGTGGCTGATGGTGCGCCATGTTGCGCCGCACATGAAGGCGCAGGGCTCCGGCAAGATCATCAACATCGGCTCGGGCACTTTCTATAAAGGCGTGCCGCGCATGCTGCCTTATGTCGTGTCCAAGGGCGCCATCATCGCGCTGACGCGCTCGCTGTCGCGCGAACTTGGGCCACACGGCATCGCCGTCAACACCTTGTCGCCCGGCTTCATTTTGTCCGATACCGGCCTGGTGAATTCCCAGCACGTGGAGGAAGAGCGCATCCCGGTGCGCAACAGCCGCGCCTTCAAGCGCGACGCCTATCCGGAGGACCTGCTCGGCGCGCTGATTTTCCTGTGTTCCGGCGACAGCGATTTCGTCACCGGCCAGTCGCTGATGGTGGACGGCGGCTCGGTCAATAATTAGTTACATAAAACCGAACGGGAACAGCCATTCGGCAGGCGCGCGGCCGCCCCCTGGTGGCGCCTGTTTCGCCGCCCGCCGTTATGCGCTATAAAGTTACAAATTGGACTATCGGCTTTCCAAGAAACGTTTCCAAGGAGCTTCACATGGCGGTTGCAACCGCGGCTGAACAGGCCGCCCCCGGTTCCAAGCACAATATCGAAGGCTCGCGGCAGGCCTATTACGACAAGATCGCCAAATTCCACATGGCGCCGCTTTGGGAAGTGCTCAAGGGCCTGGTCACGCCGGAGCCGAAGACCAAATACAAGGCGGCGGTGTGGAAGTTCGCCGACGTCAAGCGTCTCATCCTCGAAGCCGGCGGCGTCATCAGCGCCGAGGAAGCCGAGCGCCGCGTGCTCGTTCTGGAAAACCCTGGCATGCCGGGAAAGTCGCGCGTCACCAATTCGCTGTTTGCCGGCGTGCAGCTGATCCTGCCCGGCGAAGTCGCCGAGGTGCATCGCCATTCGGCCTCCGCCATCCGCTTCATGCTGGAAGGCGAGGGCGCCTACACCGCCGTCGAAGGCGAAAAGTCGCAGATGCGGCATGGCGACTTCATCATCACCGCCAACTGGGCGCCGCACGATCACGGCAATCCCGGCAATCAGCCGGCAATGTGGCTCGACGTCCTGGACATGCCGACCGTCAACCACTTTGAAGCGTCGTTCTCCGAGCACTTCGACGAGAAGATGCAGAAGACCAATCACGAGGACGGCGACTCGTTTGAGCGCTTCGCCTCGGGCGTGTTGCCGGACGGTATGCCGGCGACGCAGAACCGCACGCCGATCATCAACTACCCCTATTCGAAAATGCGGCCGATCCTCGAGCGCCTCAAGAACACCGGCGACATCGATAAGCGGCACGGCGCGCGCGTGCGTTACGCCAACCCGATCAATGGCGGGCCGGTGATGCCGACCATGGGCGCTTACATCGCGCTGTTCCCGAAGGGCTTCAAGGGCGAGAACTACCGCTCGACCGACGGCATGGTGTTCGCCTGCGCCGAAGGCCGCGGCAAGACCTTCGTCGAGGGCGAGGACACCATCGAGTGGGGCGTCAACGACGTGTTCGTGATCCCGCCGTGGAAGCGCTACCGCCACGAACCGTCCGAGGAGTCGGTGCTGTTCTCCATCTCGGATCGTCCGGCGCAGGAAGCGCTCGGCATCTGGCGCGAGGGCAACTAAGCGACGACACCGGGGAATAAAAAAAACGGCCGCATCCTTTCGGGCGCGGCCGTTTTGTTTTGCCAGGCGTTCAATACGGCGTCGCGGCGACGGTCGCAGACTTGCCCTGCTTGCGCAGGCGCAGCCAGTCGATGCCCAGCGCAACTATTGCGGCGACGATCCCGGCGAGATCGATCCAGACCGCGCCGCTGAAGGTCTCCGGCGGCAGCACCACCGCCAGCGCGATCACGGCGTAGACCGTGCGGCCTTTCCAGCCGAGCGGCGCCAGGCCGAAGCCGACGGCGGCGATGGTGCCGAGCCAGATGCCGAAAGTGACACGAGACAGGTTGAGCACGATCTCGGTCCAACTGCCGTCCATCAGCAGGCTTGGCGTCAAGACGAACAGGAACGGCAGCAGGAACGTGCTCCAACCCACCACGCAGGCGATCCAGCCGGTACTCCAGCCATCGGTGCGGGCGATGTTCGCCGCCGCGTAAGCCGCGAAGGCCACCGGCGGCGTGATCATTGACAGGATGCCGTTGTACATGACGAACATGTGCGCGGCCATCGGCGTCACGCCGAGCTTGACCAAAGCCGGCGCCAGCAACGTCGCGGTCAGGATGTATACGCTCACCGTCGGCAGGCCGATGCCGAGGATGAAGGCGAGGATCGCGATCAACAGCAGCAGCAGGAACACATTGCCGCCGGCGAGCGCCAGCAACTGGATGGTCAGGCTGAAGGCCAGGCCGGATATGCTCATGATGCCGACCATGATGCCGGCGGCCGCGCCAATCAGGATAATGTCGAGCGAGACGCGCCCGGTATCCATGATCGCCACCATCATTTCCTTGATGCTGAGCTTCTTGCCGCGATAGCCGAAGATCAGGGCGAGCGCCATCAGCAGCACGGTGGCGTAGATCGCCGCCTTTTCCGGCGTCAGCATGGTGATTTCCGGATACATCAGCGCGAACACCAGAAACACGATCGGCACGACGAAGTGCCAGCCGGCCTTCAGGATTTCCAGAAAGCCCGGCGCGTCCTCGATCTGCGCGGCGCCGATATTGTGCTTGGCTGCTTCCAGATCGACGTGAAAGAACAGACAGGCGTAATAGAGAAATGCCGGAATGGCGGCGGCGACGCAAACCGCGCCGTACGGCACCTGCAGGAACTCCGCCATGATGAAGGCGGCGGCGCCCATCACCGGCGGCATCAACTGTCCGCCGGTCGAGCCGACCGCCTCGATCGCCGCCGAGCGGCGCGGCGTGAAGCCGGAGCGCACCATGGTCGGAATGGTGACGATGCCGACCGCGAGCACGTTGGAAACGGCGCTGCCGGAAATCATGCCGAACAAAGCCGAGCCGACGACGGCGATCTTGGCCGCGCCGCCGCGAAAGTTGCCCATCGCCGACATCGAAATATCGGCGAAGAAATCGGCGCCGCCGGTGCGCGCCAGCACCTGTCCGAGAATGGTGAAGGGGATCACCACCATCACCGCGACTTGCAGGATCGAGCCGATGGCGCCGTTGATATCGAGGCCGAGATAGATGGTCATGCGCTCGGGCGAGACGTAGCGCGTCTGGAAATCGCCCGACAGATGCGGGCTGATATAGACATAGATCGCCATCGCGCCGATCATGCCGACGAAGCCCCAGCCATTGGTGCGGCGGCTGGCTTCCATGATGAGCACGATCAGCAGGCCGCTGACGATGAGCCCGCTTGTCGGGATCATCGCCGATTCATCGGTCAGGTTGGCGTAGCGCGCGGCGATATAGCCGCACAGGCCAAGCGACAGCACGACAGCAACCCAGTCGCTCCAGTGCCGCTTGCGCGAGGTGTCGGCGATATAAGCGAGCGCCAGCACCAGGCCGAGGCAGATCGTCAGCAACTGCTCGGTATAGAAGGCGGCGTTAAAGACCTGCCGCGGGATATCAAGCACCCACAACACGACAGCCGCCACCAGCAGCGATTGAAAGATGTTGGTCCACAGGATGGTCGCCCGCGACGCGACGGAGGCGAACTCCGCCGCGTCGGGAATGATTCTTTCTTCGCTCACTTGAGGGCCCGCGCCGAGATGTTGTTGTCCTTGAAGTATTTCAGCGCGCCCGGGTGATAGGGAATGTCATAGGCGGTGTAGAGCGCCGCCGGCGAGAACTCGCGCAGGGCCGGCTGGATCGAGACCATGTCGTCCTTGTTCTTGGTCATGGTGTCGATGAGCTTGTAGACCACCTCGTCGCTCACCTTCGAGCTGGTAAAGATCATGTTGTCCCAGCTATAGACGCCCATCGGCTTCTCGACGCCGATGAAAAATGGATTCGGAGCCGCCGGCGTCAGATAGCCTTCCGGCACGATCTTCTTGGCTTCGGCCATGCCGCTCTCGGAGATCTCCAGCGCGCGAATGCCGCCAACGGTGGCTTCGACTTCGCGCACCTTGGGCGCGCCGAAGGCGAAGAAGAACATGTCGGACGCGCCGGCGGTGAAATCGTCGGCGCCGCGCACCACGTTCGGGATGAGAACCGGCGTGACATCCTTTTCGGTCAGCCCGCCGCTGGCCAGGATCGCCTTGATCATGGGATCGAGCGTGCGCATGGCCGAGTAGCCCATGCCGACGCGCTTGCCCTTGAGGTCGGCGATGGTTTTCATCGTCGTGTCCTTGCGCACCCAGAACGCGCCGCGCAGCGGATGCAGCGAGCCGATCAGGCGCAGGTTCGGGTTGGCGGCCTTGGCGGCCTCGATCTCGAAAATATTGGCGATGCCGAATTCGGCTTCGCCGCGCCCAACCAGCGGGATCAAAACGGATTCGCCAGCGGTCGGCTGAATGACCACATTCATGCCGGCCTTTTCCTTGAGCACCTTGGCGATGGCCGAGCCGGACGTATTGTTGAGCGTGCCCGGCTGCATGGTGGCGAAGCCGTAGGTCTGGGCGCTGGCGGTGCCGGCGCCGAGCGCCAGCACGGCAACAAAGCCGCGAAATGCCGTTGCGATCGGTCGCAGCCCACTCCACATTGGTAGAGACATTGTTCGCTCCTCCCTGTTGGTCGGGCTATTTGACAGGACGCCGCCCGGACCGTTTTTATCTGGCTGCGGTTATCGCACTTCGCAGCCGCGAATGCATCAGGCGATAATTTTCGCACAGGAAGGAAAGCAATGCGAGGCCGTGCGTTATATAAGACGAGCCGGCGGCGGGATGGTGCCCACCGGTATTTTGTGCGGCGCGGGGAATAAACCGGCTTTTTGCAAGGGAGACTTTTATGGCGGACATCATGGCAACCGAGCGGCTGACCGCCGGCCACGGCACACTGACGGCGGACCGCTGCGGCAAGGGCCGCGACCTGGTTGTGCTGCATTCGCTGCTCGCCGACCGCCACGCCTTCGATCCGGTGCTGCCGGCCTTCGCCGCCAAGCATCGCGTCACGCTGTTCAACCTGCCGGGCTTCCACGGCTCGCAGCCCGCGGTGTTGGCGCTGATGGATGCCTATGTCGCGGCGATCGAGGATGGCTTCGACGAATTCAGGATCGGTAATGACGCCGTGCTCATCGGCAACGGCTTCGGCGGCACGGTCGCGCTCGCTTTCGCGCTGGCGCATCCGGAACGCATTGCCAAATTGGTGCTCAGCGACGCCGCCGCCGCCTTCCCGCCCGAGGGCCGCGCCCAGTTCGCCGCGATGGCGGCGAAGGTGACGGAAGGCGGTCTCGGCGCCATTGCCGAAGTCGCCGCCAAAAGGGTGTTCTCGCCGGCCTATCTCGCCGCGCATCCGGAAAAGATCGAGGAACGCAAGCGTGTGCTGCTCGGCATCGATCCGAAAGCGTTTCTCGCCGCCTGCACGATCTTGCAGGAGGCCGATCTGACGCCGCTTTTATCGCGCCTGAAAGTGCCGACCCTCGTCGTCTGCGGCGAACTCGACCAGGCGACGCCGCCGGTGCTCAACAGGCAGATCGCCGACAAGGTCGCAGGCAGCCGCTATGTCGAACTGCCCGGCTGCGGCCATTGTCCGCCGCTCGAACAGCCGGAGGCGTTCATCGCCGCGATCAGGGATTTCGCCGGGCTGTAGCGGCTAGCCGCCGCGCGTTAGGCGCGGCGGGTAGCGGGCGTGGCCTGGCCCGCGCTTGCGACATAGACGATCGCCAGCGCGAAGGCTGCGAAAACGGCCAATTCGATGATCTCGACCCGGTCGTCGATGACGAAACTGAACAGCGGCTCATACAACAAGAGCGCTGTACAGGCGCAGCTCACCACCGTTGCGACAAGTCCGGAGAACCGGCCGAATTTGACGGCGACAAAGCCGATCGGCAGCAGATAAGCGAATACCAGATGCGGCACGTCGAAATACAGGTCGATCGCCACCAGGATTGCGCTTGCGATGGTGACCAGGTTGAGCGAGGCGCCGAGACTGGGGAGCCGCGCCGTCAATGAAGCGACAATATTGCCGGCCAGGTCCACGGCTGCGCCGCGCACGCGATGAAAATTCGCCTTAGCCGCATTCGACAGCACGCTGAAAGCCGCCACTGCCCAGGGGCGATTATCGTTGGCTCCGGAAGTCGTGCTGGCAAAGACGCGCGGCTTTGTCTCCGGCCGCTTGCCATGGGCAAGATCCTGGTTGGCGTCCAGCACATCAACCAGATGATCGATTTGGGCGCGCGTATGACCGGCATTAAGCTGAATGCGCAGCCGCGCCTTGTGCATCGAAACCGCTGGAAATTTTACCGCGTCGACATGCATGCCTTCGTCGCGCAACCGCCCAGCGACGGTGTCGGCCAGCGCTTCATCGCCGATCATGATCGGCACGATGGGCGTTTGCGTCGATACCAGCTTGTACGACAGCTCGGCCATACGCGAGACGAAATAGCGCTGGTTGTCCCACAGGCGTTGACGCCGCTGCGGCTCATCGAGCACAGCATCCATCGCCGCGCTGACAGCGAGCGCTTGATCGGGCGGCAGCGTTGAGGTGAAGCCATAGGCCGCGCACGACAGCCGCAGAACCTCGGCCACCGCCGCTTCGGTGGCGATGAATCCGCCGATGGCGCCGTAAGCCTTGCTCAGCGTGCCCATCTGGATGAGCCGCGCGCTCTTGACGCCGAAGTGTTCGCTCGTACCCTCGCCGTTCTGGCCAAGCACGCCGGTGCCGTGCGCGTCGTCGACATAGACCATTGCGTCGTAACGTTCGGCCAGCGCCAGCAAGCCCGGCAGGTCGGCGATGTCGCCGTCCTGGCTGAACACGCCATCGGTGACGATGATGCGGCTGCTGGTCGTCGATTTGCGCAGCAGCGCTTCGAGATGATTGAGATCGCCGTGGCGGTAGGTGTGGCGTTCGGCGCCTGAGTTGCGCATGCCTTCGCGGATGCTGAGGTGATTGAATTCATCGCTGAAGTAGGCGTAAGTATGGACGCCCTGCGCGCGGTAGCCGTAGATGCGCGCATACTGGCCGGTGCGCGGTATCGACGACAGTACGCCGAGATTGGTCAGATAGCCGGTGGCGAACAGCACCGCGCTTTCTTTATGCTTGAGCTTGGCGATTTTTCGCTCCAGGGCGTCGTAGATTTCGAGATTGCCGCCGAGCAAGCGGGACTCGCAATTGCCGACGCCATAGCGCGTGACGCCCTCATGCGCCGCGGCGATCAACCGCGGGCTGGCCGACAGCGCGAGATAATTATTGCTACTGAAGGAGACCTGCTCTTGTCCGTAGGCGCGAAACGTCGGATTTGGCAGCGTTTCGACATAGTCAAGTTGGTGCGGCGTGCCCTCGGCCAGCCACGCGGCAACGCTTCTCAACTCACGCATACAAAACACTCCCTAAGTGCGCATCTCTTCCGCGCACGCCAGAAGAGAACTTATTATTGTTTTATTTATCATTGATGCGCGGAATCACACACAGAAATCGACATTTAACAATTTAGAGATGGTTATCGGCAGCCGGCAAATCGATACCGCTCGCGCGAGATTACAACAAAGGCGGCATGTGAATACGAATCCGCGATGCACCCGGTACAATTGTGCGCCGCAGCATTCTTTCGGCACCTGTTGCGACCGCCGCGGCTTCGCATAGCCGTGTCGCCGCGGCGGTGTTGCCGCGCGTCATCGCGGCGATCGGCAAGCGGTAGCGATACACCGCCGATCCGAATTTATGATGTTAAAGCCGCGCGACGGCGCCGGCTTGGCAATCCAGTTTATTGATTTCACGTGTCGATATGCAATTGGATGTAATTAAACCAATTCTCCATGCGGTTTTCATAGGTTCCAAGCCAGGAATTCACGTGTCGTTTTTGCCGCGAGCGGGTCAAGCCAACAAAGCGCCGGTTCAGTATACGGGCTGACTTGATCCACCTGTCTTTGCGGTCGGAATCCATAACCAGGACCGCTTGAAATGCTTAGCCTTTCAAATATTCGCATCGGCACAAAACTGGCAATCATGTCGGGCATCACGATTCTGCTGGTTGTCATTCTGATCGTCAGTCAGATGATGTCGGCGGGCACTATTAAATCCGCCAACGACACGACAAACCGGCGCGCCCAAATGGCGCTTGACGCGGCGATGGCCAAGGCGGCGATCCGCGGCATGCGCGTCGCAGCCCTCTATGTCCGTTACGCCGACGATCCCAAGGCTCTGGAAGAGCAGGGCAACGAAATCAATAAGGAGCATGCCGGGTTCGAGAAGATTATCGATCGCATTGCCGCTGCGGCCACCACCGCCTCGGTGGTTGAGCAAATCAAGAAAATGAAAGCCGACGCTGCGCTCTACGCCAAGATCACAGTCAACAATTCCGCCTTGCGTCGCGAAATGCTAGCTATTCAATCGAAAGCCGGCGCCGGCGAGCGGTCGCAGACCGACGCGGCGCGCTTGAAGGAACTCGGCACGATGATTGAGAATGCGGCGCCGGTGGCCATTCCAGCCGCGCTCGGCATCATCAAGGCCGCCGACGAAATCGTTGAAGCCACGTCGAAGGCCGCCGATCGGTCGCAGGCCGAGGCCCAACAGGCCATCAGCTTCTCGGCCACGACCGCCATCGTTTTTGGAGCCTTGACCATCCTCATCACGATCCTGACCGCCGTGTTCGGATCGATCGCGATCGCTCGCCCGTTGCGCGCGCTGATAAGCCCCCTCGAAGACGTCGCAGGCGGCAACTTCGCCATCTCCGTCCCCGGCACCGGCCGCAAGGACGAAGTCGGCCAGATCGCCGATGCGGTTCAGCTGATGGCACAGAAGGTTTCCGCCACCATCGGCAATATCAAGAATTCCGGCCGCGAGGTTACCAACGCCTCGGCCGAGATTTCGACCTCGACCACCGACCTGTCGCAGCGCACCGAGGAACAGGCCGCCAGCCTGGAAGAAACGTCCGCCGCGATGGAAGAGCTGTCCGCCACCGTGAAGAAAAACGCCGAAAGCGCGCAGATGGCGAACTCCGATGCGAACGCCACCCGCGAAGTCGCCGATCGTGGCGGCAAGGTCGTCGCTCAGGCTGTCGAAGCCATGGCGAAGATCGAGGAGTCGTCGCGCAAGATCTCCGACATCATCGGCGTCATCGACGAGATCGCCCGCCAGACCAATTTGCTGGCGCTCAATGCGGCGGTCGAAGCGGCGCGCGCCGGCGAAGCCGGCCGTGGCTTCGCCGTCGTCGCCTCGGAAGTGCGTAGTCTGGCCCAGCGCTCGTCGCAGGCGGCGAAAGACATCAAGGACCTGATCACTAACTCGAACGGCCAGGTCAAGGACGGCGTCGAGCTCGTCAATCGCGCCGGCGTGTCGCTCACCGAGATCGTCGACTCGATCAAGAAGGTCGCCGCTGTCGTCTCCGACATCGCCAACGCCTCGATCGAACAGGCGACCGGCATCGAGCAGATCAACAAGGCGCTCACCCAGATGGACGAGGTGACGCAGCAGAACTCGGCTTTGGTCGAGGAAAACGCTGCCACCGCCAAGACCCTGGAATTCCAGGCCAAGGCGATGGACGACCAGGTCGCCTTCTTCCAGATCGCCCACGGTTCCGAATTCCGCGCATCGGCGCCGCAGGCCCGGGAGCCGGCCGAACGGCCGGCGTCGCGTCAAGCCACTCCGCCGTCGCGCGGTCCGGCTGCGCAGAAGCGTCCCGGCGCGGCGCTCAAGCGGACCGCATCCGGGGGCGGGGCGCGTGGCATGCAGACTGCGCTGGCCACCGCCGTCAACGACGACTGGAAGGAATTCTAGCCGTCGCCAGATCGGTTGAACCAAATCCTTTGTGGCGCGTTAGCGCAGACCACTAAGGACAAATTCAATGAAGAACGACATTAAAGAACATATGGAAGTCATCGGCGCCGATGGCGTTCATATTGGAACCGTCGACAAGGTCGAAGGCAAGAAGATCAAACTGACCAAGGCCGACAGCGGTGAGGGCACGCACAAAGGCCATCACCACTTCATCGATCTCGGACTGGTCGCCGAAGTGGAAGGCCAAAAGGTCCGCCTCTCGGCCAATGCCGATGTCGCGGTGACGATGGAAGAAGAAAAGGCGTAAAGCCCGTCGCGCTCGCTGTACGCATTTAGACAGGCCGCCGCGAGGCGGCCTGTTTTTTTGCGATTGCTAGCCCAGCGCCGACACCCCAATCGCTGCGTTGTCCGTCAGCTCGGCGGAATCATCGTTGTGACACTGGCGCAAGGCGGCGCCGCCGGGAAATTTTGGCGTTGGCGGATCTGGATCGCGCCGGTCGAAGGCGACGCGCACGACATTTCTGTCGCGTCCGACGATGTAGCGATCGATGATATCGGCGGTTTGCATCGGGGCGGCTCCGATCAGGCCTCGGTTTGCCGCTCGATCACGACAGCCGCGACGGCCAGGCAGACCGACAACACAAAAGCGGTGGCGAGCAACATGGTGCGCCTCCGTCAAATCAGTGGTGAGCCTTGATCGTCGCGGCCGCTGCGACCGCGGCCCAACGGCCGCATCCAGCGCGGCGCGCGCCGGAAGCGGGCCACGTCCGCAGTCGCCGCCTGTTGCCGGTCGAGGGTCCGCAGCGCGTCCATGATCTCATCGAATCGCACCACGCGGCCGCCCGCGCTTTGCCGCAGCGCCGGTGCCGCCTCCACCGCGCAGGCATCCGAGGCCCATGAGGCAAGAATGGCCCGCTTTTCGTTCAATGTGAGATCGGAATCGTTGACCACCTGGTCGGGATGCACGAAGGCCGACGCCGGATGGAGCAGCGCGTCAAGATCGAACGCGTCATCGCCGGCACGGCGGCGTCGCGCGAATTTTTCAGATGGGTTCAGCTGTTCGCTCATTGTCATTCCTCCTTTCCAAGCAGGAGGTGGCCCGCGTGAATGGCCGGGCCACCTCAACGCCTTCGAGCGCGACCGCCCGCGTCAGGACGCGATGCGCAAGCGCTCGGCTGTCTTGTCGATCGGCTTGTCTTTGCCGGCCTCCCGGGCGTCCTGGGCCGCGGCTATTTCAATCCGCCGCGGCTTCATCGCCTCGGGAATTCTTCGCACCAGATCGATTTGCAGGAGGCCGTTCTCGTAAAGGGCCTTCTCGACCTCGACATGGTCCTCAAGACTGAACTTGCGCTCGAAGGCGCGGGCCGAGATGCCGCGATAGAGAAAGTCCTTGGCCGGCGTCTCCGTTTTCTCCTCGGTCTTCCGTCCGGTCACGGTCAGAAGGTTCTGCTGAGCCGTTACCGTGATGTCGTCTTCCGCAAAGCCGGCAACCGCCAGCGAAATGCGGTAGGACTCATCGCCGGTTCGGACGATGTCGTAGGGCGGATAGTTGTCCGGCCCTTCGAGCAACTGCGTGTTGTTGATGAGATCGAACATGCGGTCGAAGCCGATGCTCGACCGCCACAGGGGAGCAAAATCATAGTTCCTCATAGCCACATCCTCCGTTGAGCAACATGGGTACGAGCAGTACGCCGGACACCCGCCGACGCCCGCACCAAGCCTCGATCGAGCGCCTGGCGGCGATCGATTTAGGAACGGCGTTTTTTGATTTCAAGCCCCCCGACCGGGGGTGCGGCATCCGGTAAAAAAACAAAGTAATTCAGATATTTATTCGACCGCGCGGGCGTTACCCCAGCGCTGTCATCACCGCCTTGGTGATCGCCGCGGTGCCGTCGTTGCCGCCATATTCCATCGGCTTCAAGCCTGACGCATAGGCGGAATCGACGGCGCGCTCGATGCGTTGCGCGGCCTCGGCGGCGGGCGCATGGTCGTGCTTATCGGCGAGCCAGTCGAGCATCATCGCGGCGGACAAGATCATCGCTGTCGGATTGGCCTTGCCCTGGCCCATGATGTCCGGCGCGGTGCCGTGGCACGGCTGGAACACAGCGTGCGTGTCGCCGATATCCGCCGACGGCGCGATGCCGAGACCGCCGATCAATCCGGCGGCGAGGTCGGAGAGAATGTCGCCGAACATGTTCTCCATCACCATGACGTCGAAGTCCCACGGTTTTTTCACCATCAGCGCGGCGCAGGCGTCGACATAGAGCATGTCGGTCGCAACGTCGGGGAATTTCGGCTTGCGCTCGTTGAAGATGTCGCGCTGCCAGTTGAAGGCCTTGAACACATTGGCCTTGTCGACCAGCGTCAAGCGTCCGGGCTTGCCGCGCTTCTTGCGCCGCTCGGCCAGATGCAATGAGAAGTCGAACAGCCGCTCGGTGGTCTTGCGGGTGACGACCAGAGTCTCGCGCGCGTCGTCATGCGTGGTGACACCCTTGCCCATCGAGGCGAACAGCCCCTCGGTCGATTCGCGAATGAGCACAAAGTCGATGCCGTGCTTATCCGCGCCGACGATCGGCGACGGCACACCGGGGATCAGTCGCGCCGGCCGCACCCCGGCATAGAGATCGTAGATGAAGCGCAGTTCGACCTGCGGCATGATCTCGGTATTGTCCGGATAGCGCACGCTCGGCAGGCCGCAGGCGCCGAGAAAAATTGCGTCCGCCTCGCCGCACAATTTGATGGTCTCTGCCGACATCGACTTGCCGGTCGCCTTGTATTCCTCGGCGCCGGCGGGCCGCTCGCTGAAACGGAATTTCAGGCTCGGCGTCGTGTCCTCGATGCGCCGCAGCACGTCAAGCGCCGGTTTGGTGACTTCATGGCCGATGCCGTCGCCGGGCAAGACGGCGATGTGAAAAGCGGAGTTGGCGGCCATGGTGTTTTCTCTGGTTGCCGTGTTGGGCTGGCGCGAAACGTTTGGATGGGTAATGAATACCGGCGCGTGCGGCCACGCAAGGAGCAGATCATGCCAAAGTTCTCGGTGCACCTCGATTACCTGTTTACCGATCGCCCTCTGCTGGCGCGCATCGACGCGGCGGCGGCGGCCGGTTTTGCGGCGGTCGAGGGCCGGTTCCCGGATGTGCCGGCGGCGGACTTCAAGCGCGCGCTCGAGCGCAATAAGCTGCGCGCGCTCGGCATCAATTCGTCGCAAGGCGGAACCGGCGAATTCGGCCTTTGCGCGCTGCCCGGCCGCGAGGCCGACTGGGACAAATCGTTCAGCGACGCGCTCGATTACGTCACCACCATCGGCGCCACCGCCATTCATTGTCTGGCCGGCCGGGTCGATCCCGGCAACCGCGCCCAAGCCGAAAAAGTCTTCGTCGCCAACCTCACGCGCGCCGCCGATCTGGCGGCTGAGAAAAACATCAAGCTCTATATCGAGCCGATCAATCCGCGCGACCAGCCGGGCTATTTCCTGTCCCAGGTCGAGCACGGCGCCGACATCATTGCCAAGGTCGGCAAGCCGAACCTGTGGCTGCAATACGATTTCTACCATGTGCAGATCGTCGGCGGCGATTTGATCGAGCGCTTCAGGAAGCACCAGAAGATCATCGGCCACGTCCAGTGTTCGCAGGTGCCGGTGCGGTGCGAGCCGGACGAGCAGGGCGAGATAAACTACCCCTTCGTCTTTTCCGAGATCGATCGGCTCGGTTACAGTGAATGGGTCGGCTGCGAATATCGCCCGCGCGGCCGTACCGAGGACTGCCTCGGCTGGGCTCGGGCCTATGGCGTCAAACCGCGCGGCTAGCGCGCATTTTTGGCGCTTTAACCCTGGGTTAACCATCGAAGGCCTTGAAAAATCGTGTTTTTCGGCTTTGCCGGGGCGCTTGCCTTTGCTAAATTGGCCCGATGTGGGGACGCCGCAAAAACCAGCCTGCTTCGCAGGCCGCACCGCATCCGCTGAAACAGGCCATGCGCGAGGTGCGCACCGAGGTGGCCGAGCGCTCGGCCGTCGTCGTCGATTTGCGCGACGCCGAGCAGGCGCGGCTTGAGCTGTTGAACGAGGCGCTCGATTCCCTGTTCGCCGACGTGCCGTCGCATATCGAATTGTTCGACCGCGGGTTGTCGCGCGGCGACGTGCCGCGGCTGTGGATCGACGTCATCGCGCATGTGGAAATGGGCCGCGACAAACGGCAATACCGTTTCGTGCAGGAGACCCGCTTTGGCCGCGCCACTTTGGCGGAAAGCCACGAGATTCCGGAGATCGTGCACGCGGTGACGCGCTATGTCGCGCGCCGCCTCGTCGAGCGCGAACGCGCTTTATCCGACGACGCGCCGTTCGGCGAGGCGACGGCGCGCAAACTGCTCGAACTGGAACATCAACGCGGCCGCCTGCGCGCCTTCCGCACGTTCGTCTACGGCGTGGTCATGGCCGTCGGCGCGCTGTTCACCTTGGCGCTGCTCAACGGGCCTCGGCCTTAGCCAAAAAGAGTTGCGTGCGTCCGCTCGGTGACCTTGCCATCAAGGCTCATGCCCCGCGACACCATCTCACAGCGCCACGCACCCGCCACACCATCGATCCGGTACAAATTATATCCCGCCGGTTCGTGATCCATGCCCGGCTTTGCCGACGCCGATGGCACGCCGATAGCGGGCACGCGTGCGCCGTCCGGTCCGTCGAGCCAGTTGAGCATGGCGCGATGGTCGTGGCCGTGCAGCAGCAACTCCGCGCCATGCGAGGCGATCACCGCCTTGAGCGCGCCGGCATCGATCAGCCGCTTGTGATGTGCGGCGAGACTGACCGGCGGATGGTGGATCATCACCACGCGGAGCAGCTTTTCGCCTTTGAGCATATCGAGCAGCGCGGCAAGCCTTTGCAATTGCGCCGGACCGATTTCGCCGGTCGCCATGAATGGCGCGGTGACCACGCCGCTTGAAACGCCGATCAGCGCAAGCGGTCCGCGCCGCCGCGCATAGGGAAAGCTGTCGCCCAAAGAATCCGCTATGTCATCGCCGCGCATATGCGCGCCCCATTCGCGCGCCGCCATCTCGGCGCAGCCGGCGACATAGATGTCGTGATTGCCGGGAATGAAGCTGACGTCGCGCGCCGGGCCCAGGCTCGCCAGCCATTCGCGGCCGCGCGCATATTCAGCCGGCAGGCCGATATTGGCGATGTCGCCGGTCACCGCGATGTGGTCGCTCGCTTGCGCTTGCAGGTCGGCAAGCAGGGCCTTCAGCGTCGCGCGGTCATGCACCAGATGGCGCTTGCGCTTCCAGTTCAGCCAGCCGGTCAGGCGCTTGCCGCCGAGTTCAAGAAGGCGCGCCGGCGGCAACGGCGCCAGATGCGGATCGGACAAATGGGCGAGTGTGAACATGTTCAACGCGCGTAGCGCGTCACGAACTCCCGATCAATATCCCGGCGATGAACACCAGCGCGCCGCCGAAGGCGATCTGGAACGTCGCCTGCAGGAACGGCGTGTCCATGAAACGGTAGCGTATCCACGAAATGATGCCGAGCTCGACGACTACGACGATCGCCGCGACCACGGTCGCGGTCCAGAAATCGGGAATGAGATAGGGCAATGTGTGCCCCAGGCCGCCGATCACAGTCATCATGCCGCAGACCGTGCCGCGCAGCCACGGCGTGCCGCGGCCGGTCAGCGAACCGTCGTCCGACAGGGCTTCGGCAAAACCCATCGAAATACCGGCGCCGACGCTTGCCGCCAGACCGACGAGAAACGTCTCCCACGGCTGATGCGTGGCAAAGGCCGCCGCGAACAACGGCGCCAAAGTCGACACCGAACCGTCCATCAGGCCGACCAGGCCGGGCTGCACATATTGCAGCAGGAAGGCGCGCCGCGCCGTCTCGTCCTCCATCTCGCGCGCGCCCGGCGTGAGAATGGTCTCGGACAATTTATGCGCCAGGCTCTCGTGGCCGGCTTCCGCTTCGGCCAGTTCGATCAGCAACTGCCGCACCGAGGCGTCGCGCGCATTCGCCGCCGCCTTGCGGTAATAGCGCTCGGCCTCGAACTCCATGTCCTCGGCGAATTTGCGCACCTCGTCGAGACCGAGCGGGCGCATCAGCCACAAGGGCTTCTTGGCCTGGATGAAGCCCTTGACGTCCTGGCGGCGGATCAGCGGCAGGTAGTCGCCGAACTTCGAGCGGTACATGTCGTAGAGCAAAGTGCGGTGGTGCACCTCCTCCTCGGCCATTTCGTCGAACACCTTGGCGGAGGAGGGGAACTGCTCGCGCAGGCCCTCGGCGAAGCCGCGATAGATGCGGCTGTCCTCTTCTTCATTGGTGATGGCCAGCGCCAGCACTTCCTGTTCGGTCAGGTCGGAAAAATTTTTCAAGGGAGGTCGCCTCTGGCTCGCCGGTATCAGGACACAGGTTTGCTATATTGGAATTATTCTAATCGATAAAGAGGCGCGGCGCACCCTTTTGCACAGATTGCGAAGCGCCTCGTCCGCCGGCTATAGCCGGGCTCCAAGCCAAAGGACGTCCATGACCTTGCACCGCCTGCGCCGCAAATTCGAGCCGCTGATCAGGCGCGGGTTCCATTTCTACTGGCGCTTCGCCCGTGGCGCGACCCTGGGCGCCTTCGGCATGGTGATCGACGGCCAGAGCCGGGTGTTCCTGATTAAGCACTCCTACGTCGCCGGCTGGCATCTGCCCGGCGGCGGCGTCGAAACCGGCGAGACATTGCGCACGGCGCTCGCCCGCGAACTGATGGAAGAGGGCAATATCCGCCTGACCGGCGAGGCGGTGCTGCACGGCGTGTTTTTCAATCATCGCGTCTCGCGCCGCGATCACGTTGCGCTGTTCATCGTGCGCGACTTTGCGCAGGACGCCGCGCCCATCCCGGATCACGAGATCATCGACCATGGATTTTTCGCCATCGACGCGTTGCCGGAAGACACCGGCCGCGCCACGCGGGCGCGCATCGCCGAAGTGTTCAGCGGCGTGGCGTTGAGCGAGGTGTGGTGAGGATCAAGGCAGCCGGAGGGCTAGATTGCCCAACGTGTGCCGCCGTGACGGAGATCGAGTTGCGTTACAGTACGCCGAGCATCGGCACCCCAATCGCCAACAGGGCGAATAGAAAAATTAGCCCGAAGATCGTACCATTGCGCCAGAACTCGGCCGATGTGAAATAGCCGCTATTGTAATAAGGCAGCGCGGCGCCCGTCGCATAAGGCGAGATCACGCCCATAATGCCGGTCGTCATGGCCAGCCCCATGGCGAGCTTCTCGGGCGGCAAGCCCTGAATACCCATGCCAACGCCGAGCATGATAGGCATCATCGCGGTCGTGTGTGCCGTCAGGCTTGAGAAGAAGTAGTGAGAGAAGAAATAGACAGAGATGAGAATGACGATGATCGCCATCGGCGGGTAGCCGGAGATATGCCCGGCGACAAATGTGGCAAACCATTTGATGAAGCCGGTGCGCGCCAGACCATCGGCCATGGCGACCAGCGTCGCCAGCAGTGTGATCGTGGTCCAGGCCGAATGATTTTTCGCCATGTCCTCCCAGGTGACGACGCGGCAGATCAGCATCATCGACACCACCATGAATGCGACAACTGCGGCGTCGACGAGATCGCCGCCGAATACCCACAGCAGGATCGCCGCTACTACAAGCACGGTGAGGATAATCTCGCCGCGCGACAGCGATCCCATTTCATGCAATTGGCGTGCTGCCCATGCCGGAATCTCGGGACTTTTCTTGACGGTTGGCGGAACGACAAAATAAGCAATCACCGGCAATGCGAGCAGTAGCGGCACGGCGAAAGGCGCTGCTGCGAGAAACCATTGCTTATAGCTTATTTCGACGTGTGCGATCTTGCGGATAAAATCGAGCGCCAGGAAGTTAGGAGCGCATGCGGTCATAAACAGCGAACTCGTGATGCAACTCGCCGCGAAGGTTACCCAGAGGATATATCCGCCGATCTTGTGGGCCGACGGATCGTTTGGCTTTGAATCGTAAATCGGCGGCAGATTGATCATGACCGGGAACATGGTCCCGGCACTGCGTGCCGTATTCGAGGGGGTGAACGGGGCGAGGATGGTATCGGCAACGGTTGCGGCGTAGCCGAGCGACAACGAGTTTTTTCCGAGGGCCCGCACCAATAGCAATGCAATGCGACGTCCGAGACCGGTTTTTTGATAGCCGAGCGCCAGCATAAAGGCGCCGCCGACCAGCCAGACCGTATTGCTGGCGAAGCCGGAGAAGGCCCATTTGACGGTTTCGCTCGCCACGTTAAATCCCGGTTTGGCGAGTTCAGCGTTGCTGAATAGCGTCCAGCGCGACAGTACGGCCGTCAGCGTAATTGCGATGAATCCCACGGCGGTCGAGGGCAAAGGCTCCAGAACCAGTGCTGCGACGACCCCAGCGAACAGAGCAAAATAATACCAAGCGTGCTGGCCGAGGCCGGCGGGGGCGGGAATCAGTGCGATGACGATCGCCACAGCGATCGGCATGATGATCCGCCACCAGTCGATGCCGGCTGCTTTGGCGTCCGGAAGCGCCGCCGACCCGCTCGAATCACCAGCCATGGAATATCCCCTTCGATGATGTTGGAAGAAAGTTACCGGCTGACGGCGCAGTCGCATTGATCCAACTCAACCGGGCCCGGGCACCTTCAAGTCGCTTGACATTAGTTCCTACTGAATATATACCCAAATCGTCCTGCTTATCGAGGGCGCTGTCATGAGGCGTCAGGATGGTGGAGCAGGGCGCGGCGCCCGCGGGCAGGGAGTAACGCACTCCATGCGCTCGGGCGGTGCCGGGGCCCCGCCCGCAGGCAATAGGACCTGCCGCGAGGAGCTCGCTGATGGCGCGTGCTCTTGTTTTTCCGAGAGCCAAGAACGGCCGATGCTCCGCAAGGGGTCGGTTGTTCAAGGAGCGAGGAAAGGCAAAAAGCCACCAGAAGCGCGGCCCGGCTGCCGGAAGACGCCGCCGTGGCGCGCCGAGAGGCGCGGGCATCTCCGCAAAGAGATGCTCACACACGGAAATAATGGAGCGCCCTTTGGCGCGCCACACCCTCGATATTTTTGAGGGCAAGGAAATCAGGCGTTGGCTTGCCCGGGGCCGCAAACAACACGGGCGATGGCGCGCGCGTGCTAGTCTTGTCGCGCGAGCGGAGACACATGGAAATGCCCAACCACGACTGGCTCCCGGCGTCGGTGCGCGCCCGGGCCACGGACCGCAGACTGAAGGCCGGCGAAACCTTGTTCCGGCAGGGCGACAGGCCGGTGAGTTTTTTTGAAGTCACCGCCGGCCGCGTGCGGTTGTCGCGCGTCGATCGTGCCGGGCGCGAGGTCGTTCTCCATGTCGCCGGCCCCGGCGAGACGTTGGCTGAAGCCTCGCTCTATTCGGATGCCTATCATTGCGACGCCATTGCCTCGACCGCCGCGACCTTGCGCGCCTACCCGAAGCCCGCGCTGCTCGCCGCCTTCGGCAAGGATCGCAAGGCGGCGCAGGCCTTCACGGCGACGTTGGCGCGGCAGGTGATGGGCCTGCGCACGCGCATCGAGCAGCGCAATATCCGCTCGGCGCGCGACCGCGTTCGACATTATCTCGCCGTCAACGCCGAAGCTGGCGCTGTGACACTGCGCGGTACGTTGAAGGACCTCGCCGGCGAACTGGGCCTGACCCACGAGGCGCTCTACCGCACGCTGGGTGCGCTTTCGCGCAGCGGCGAAATCCGGCGCGGCCGTGGCAGGATCACGCTTTTGCGCGGGCGCAAGGTATGATCCGGATCATAGAAGCCTTGCCGGCGATCGGCTAACAGGTCAGCAAGGTATTATGCGAAGGAGCGAAATCATGTCGAAATTCCCCTGGAAGACCATGCTCGCGGGTTTAGCGATTGTCGGCACTACGGTTTACGCCTTTGCCCAGATGCCGGCGGACATGAGCGACACCATGGCAGAGATGCATCGGCAGATGACGCAGGGAAGGCAAAATGGCACGCGACAAGGCGGCCCGATTGTTGGCCCGCACGGCGGCTCGCCTGTCGATGTTCAGGCTCATCATGCCGGCCGGTTTCCGGTGAGCCCGGGACAGGACGCCTTCGGCGCCATCCAGGAAGTCGTGCAGATTCTCGAAGCCGACCCGGCAACCGACTGGTCCAAGGTCAACATCGGCGCATTACGCGAGCATCTCATCGATATGAACGAAGTGACGTTGCATGCCGCCGTCACCGAACGGATGACCGATACCAGCATCGAGATCGCGATCACCGGCGAAGGCCGCACCCGCGACGCCATCAAGCGCATGGTTCCCGCCCATGTGCACGAACTTGAAAGTCTCGGCTGGAAAGCCGGCACCGCCGACATGCCCGACGGCGTCACGCTGATCGTCATGGCGAACGATGCCGTGCCGCTCGCCAAGCTCAAGGCGCTCGGCTTCATTGGCATCATGGTGCAGGGCGGCCATCACCAGCCGCATCATCTGATGATGGCCAAGGGCCAGTTCGTTCACTAGTGGCGCGGGTTCGCCGGCGCGCGCCTACCCGAACCGCGCGCGATCATGTGGCGCCGCGAAATCGAGTTGCGGCCCGACCGGCACGATGCCGAACGGGTTCACGTGGCGCTGGCTGTTATAATAATGCCGCTTGATCTGTTCGAGGCTCACCGTCTCGGCCACGCCCGGCACCTGATAAAGGTCGCGCACATAGTTCGACAGCTGCGGATATTCGTAGATGTGCCGCCAGTTGCACTTGAAGTGGCCGTAATACACCGCGTCGAAACGGATAAGCGTGCAGAACAGCCGCCAGTCGGCTTCGGTAATGACGGGACCGGCGACATAGCGCTGCTGCGACAGAATCTGGTCCAGCTCATCAAGCGTGTCGAACACGCCGCGGAACGCCGTCTCATAGGCGGCCTGGCTGGTGGCGAAGCCGGTGCGATAGACGCCGTTGTTGATGTTCGGATAGACGAGGTCGTTGATGCGGTCGATCTCGCCGCGCAAATTCTCGGGATAAAAATCTGCGCGGCTGTTGGTGAAGGCATCGAACGCCGAATTGAGCATGCGGATGATTTCCGGCGACTCGTTGTTGACGATCGCGTTGGTCTTCTTGTCCCACAGCACCGGCACGCTGACGCGTCCGGTATATTTCGGCTCGGCCATCACATAGATTTCGGAAAGCTTGTCCTTGCCGTTGATGGTGTCGCCGGTCGAGCCCTCGTCCTTGTGGAAGGTCCAGCCGTTCTCCAGCATGTCCGGCGACACCACCGACATCGAGATGACGTTCTCGAGGTTCTTGAGCTTGCGGAAGATGATGGTGCGGTGCGCCCACGGACAGGCCAGCGAGACGTAGAGGTGATAGCGGCCGGCCTCGGCCGGAAAACCGGCCTTGCCCGAGGGGCCGGCGCTGCCGTCGGGCGTCACCCAGTTGCGGAAGCTCGCGGTCGGCCGGATGAAATGGCCGTCCTTGGTGCGCAGGCCTTCCTGCTGCCAGACGCCGTCGACGAGAAGTCCCATGTCGCATTCTCCGCTGCTCTTCCTTCTCCCCGTTTACGGGGAGAGGGTGGCGAGGTCCAAAGGACCGCGCCGGGTGAGGGGCATTTAGTATCTCCAGCTCTTAAAAGCCACCGGCGATGGACCGGAATCGTTCGAGGTGCTAATCGGCTTACCCATGAGCGAACTGCAATTGACCATCCTGCCCGAGGCCCTCGGCGACGCGCTGGCGATCGAACGCCTGCACGAGCGCACCTTCGGGCCCGGCCGCTATGCCCGCTCGGCCTTCCGCATCCGCGAGGGCAGGGGCCATACGCTGGACCTGTCCTTCACCGCGCGCATCGGCACCTTGCTGGTCGGGTCGATCCGGCTGACGCCGATCTGCATCGGCGAGACGAAGGCTTTGCTGCTCGGGCCGCTGACGGTCGAGCCGCCGTTCCGCTCGCGCGGCGTCGGCTCGAAGTTGATCGATCGCGCCTTGCAGGAGGCCAGGGCCAAGGGCGGCAAGCTTGTGGTGCTGGTCGGCGACGAGCCGTTCTACGCCAAGGCCGGCTTCAAGCGCATCCCAAAGGGCCTGGTGAAAATGCCGGGGCCGGTCGACCCCGCCCGCCTGCTGGTCAACGAATTGGATTCCGGCGCCTTCGAGGGCGTCAGCGGGCTGATCCGCCCGGACTGGATCGACGAGACGGACCAACAGCAACAAGGCGCATCATGAAAAAGCTTTCGGCGCTGCTCATTGCCATCGCGTTTTATACGCCGCTGCCGGCGCAAGCCCAGCAGCTCGATCTCGCCACCATCACCTGCAAGGATTTCGTCGCCAGCGACAAGGCCACCATCGGCCTGATCCTGATGTGGCTGGAAGGCTATTACAGCGACACCGACGCCAAGCCGATCGTCGACTTCGACAAGATGAAGGCGGACGGCAGCAAGCTCGGCGACTATTGCGGCAAGAACCCCGGCCACAGCCTGATCACCGCGGCCGACGAAGTGATGGGCAATTAGGGCTAGTCGGCCCGGCGTCGGAGCGAAATGCGGCATGGCGAAGCTTGTCTACGGAATGAACGTGTCCCTGGACGGTTATGTCGACCACGATAAGTTCGCGACGGGCCCGGCGCTTTTTCGTCACTGGATCGAGCAAGTGCGCGGCCTGACCGGCAGTGTCTACGGCCGCCGCCTGTACGAGATCATGCGTTACTGGGACGACGACCATCCCGAGTGGGACGCCCCTGAGCGCGAATTCGCGGTGGCGTGGCGGAGCAAGCCGAAGTGGGTGGTGGCGCGTTCGCTGACGTCAGTTGGCCCCAATGCCACGCTTGTCGGCGATGACGTCGAAGCGGCGATCCACGCACTGAAGGCCGAACGCGAGGGCGAGATCGATGTGGGCGGGCCCGACTTGGCGGGAAGCCTGACCGCCCTTGGTCTTGTCGATGAGTATCGCCTCTACCTGCACCCCGTCGTTCTTGGTGGCGGCAAGCCGTTCTTCACCGGCGCGCGGCCGCCGCTTCGTCTGGTCACCACCGATCGTGTTGGCGAAGATGTGGTCAGGTTGACCTACGTTCCGGCCTAGCGCGCCTGGAACGAACGTCCGGCGTCGATCAGCGACTTGGCGCCGAACAGCACGAAGGTGACGCCGATCACGCGCGTGACAATGACACCGTGGGTCAGGAAGAAGCGGCGCACCAGCGGCAGCCCGGCCCAGAACAAGGTTGCGACATAGCCGAGCACGATGCCGATCTACGCCGCCAGCCCCATGAGTGGTAGCGACGACCACGACAGTTCCAGCGTGTAGCGCGCGATCAAGGCGGTAAACACCGCCACCGCCACCGGATAGGCTTTCGGATTGGTCAGCCCGAACAGAAATCCGGCGCGGTACGGCCGATGTCCGCGCAGCACCGGCGCCTCGCCGATGCTTGTCGCTGTCATCGCTTTGATGCCGAGATAGATCAGATACAGCCCGCAGCCGGCGCCGAGAATTTCAAACAGCATCGGCCCCATCTGGCTGACGCCGAGGATCGAGGCGAAGGCCAGCGCGCTCCAGACAATGTCGCCGGCCATGTGACCCAATAGAAACCGCGCGCCCATGGCGCGGCCGTGTTGCGCGGCGAGCGAGAACACCAGCAGCACGGCGGGGCCGGGGATTACCGAATAGACGAAACCGGCAATCAACGTGGCGATGAAAAGGGAAAGTGTCATGGCGAAATACCAACGTCAGGATCAATTGATAACAACCCGTTCGTCCCCGCGCAAAGCCGTCCGAAGGACGGCGTTCTTTCAGACGCCTATGGCGGGGACCCAGTTCTTTAAGTACTGGATTCCCGCTTTCGCGGGAATGAACGGAGATTGGTTTGGCGACCTTCTCTTGCCCAGCAAGGTCGCGTCAGCGACCTTCTCTGGCCCATGTCGCCGCCAGCGAACCGATCAGCAGCAGAAGGCCGATCAGCCCGGCGAAGATCGGCAGCACGCCGATGCCGCGCACCACGCTGACGTCGCGCATTCGCAAGCCGATCCAGTCGTCGCCCTTGAAGGTCGATGCGGTGCGCACCGGCAGAACGCGCGGCACGTTGAGCGTAGGCCCGTCGGCGAGCCTTCGCGAGTCGCCGCCGGTGGCGTTGGCCAGTTGCATCAAAGGCTGCGTGCTCGAGGTCACTTCCTGGAATTCGCGCGGATTGGCCGGTCCAACATTGGCGAGCGCGGTGAGTTTGCCGTCGGTCGCGCGCCACAGGCCGAGCTCGTTGGCGCCCAGGTGCGAGTGCCACAGGCCGGGCTGTTCCTGCGTCAGCGTGAGTTTGCGGTTTTGTCCGCTCGGCGCGGTCAATGTGATTTCGCCGACGCTGTCGGACATGGTCTGGCGCTGCACGGTGACATCGCGGCCCTGCACGATCAGGCGCAGCGCCTCTTCGTCGAGATCCGGTTGCTTCATCAGCCAGTGCGACAAATTGCGCAGCAGATCGAGATGCGGCCCGCCGCCTTCATAGCCGCGCGCCCACAGCCAGATGTGATCGGACAGAAGCAGCGCGACGCGGCCTTCGCCCTCGCGCGCCAGCACCAGCAACGGTTTGTTGTCTGGACCCTGCATGACAGTGGTGCCGGTGGTGCGCTTGGTGTTGACCAGTCGGAACCAGTGGCTCCAGTGCGGCGGCTCGGTGTCCGAACCCTCCAGCGCGCGTGTCACCGGGTGACGTTTTCCCGCATCGGTCAGCCGCGCCTGGAAACTTTGATCGGTCATGTCGCCCGACGGCTCGGCCGGCAGAATGACATCAAGCGGCGTGCGCCAGATCGAGGTCGGCGAGGCATAGTCGGGACCGGCCGCGATCATCACCGCACCGCCGTCCTGCACATATTTGGCGATGTTGTCGAAGTAGATCATCGGCAGCACGCCCTGCCGGGCATAGCGGTCGAAGATGATCAACTGGAATTCGGAAATTTTTTGCTGGAACAGTTCGCGCGTCGGAAACGCGATCAGCGACAGTTCGTTGATGGGCGTGCCGTCCTGCTTTTCCGGCGGCCGCAGAATGGTGAAGTGCACCAGATCGACCGAGGCGTCGGACTTCAAAAGGTTGCGCCAGGTGCGCTCGCCAGCATGCGGTTCGCCCGACACCAGCAGCACGCGCAATTTGTCGCGCACGCCGTCGATCGACACCACGGCGCGATTGTTGACCAAGGTCAGCTCATTGGCGAGCGGCGCGGCCTCGACCTCGACGATATTGGCGCCGGCATGCGGGATCGGAATTTTCACGCTGATGTCGCTACGCACGCTCACCATGCGCTGCTCGAGCATTTCGCCGTCGCGCCTGATCGTCACTTGCACGGCGCCGCCGCCGGCACCCTGATCCTCGACGCGGAAGCCGATGGTTTGCGACTGGCCGACAATGCCGAAGCGCGGCGTCTGCGTCAGCACGACGCGGCGGTCGATCTCGTCGCTGTGGCCTGTGATCAGCGCGTGCAGCGGCGCACTAAAGCCCAATGCGGCGGCGTCGGCCGGAATGTCGTGGACGCGGCCGTCGGTAATCATGATAGCGCCGGCGACGCGATCCGGCGGCACGTCGGCGAGCGTCGACGACAATGCGGAAAACAGCCGGGTGCCGTCGGTCTCGCCATCGGCGGCGCCGGCTTCGGCGACGCGCACCTCGAGGCCGGGAATACGCTTGAGCCGCTCGACGATCGTCGTGCGCGCCGCGTCGGTCTGCACATTGCGGTCGGCGAAATCCTGGCTCGGGCTCTTGTCGATAATGACGGCGGCGACCGACGGGATCGGCTCGCGGTCCTCGCGCGTGAATGACGGGTTGGCGAGCGCCAGTACCATCATCGCCATTGCCAGCGCGCGCACGACCGCGCCGCGCGAACGCACGACGAGCAGCAAAATGGAAATCAGCACGGCGACGCCGAACGCCGCCCACACGACGTAGTCGGGCACCAGCGGAGCGAAGGCGACGCCGAGGTTCATGGTGCTACTGTCCTAACCGTTCGAGCAGCGCCGGGATGTGCACCTGGTCGGCTTTGTAGTTGCCGGTCAGCGCGTACATGACGATGTTGACGCCGGCGCGGAAGGCGAATTCGCGCTGGCGCGGTTCCCCCGGCACCAACGGCAGCATCGGCTGGCCGTCCGGGCGCATCGCCCAGGCGCCGGCCAGATCGTTCGAGGTGATCATGATCGACGAGACGCCGTCGCCGGCCCGCACCGGGCGGCCCGGTTCGTCTTCATTATCGACCGGCTGCGCCTCGACCCAAAGCTGGCCATTGGTGAAACGGCCGGGAAAATCGCGCAGCAGGAAGAACGTCTTGTTCAGGACGTGATCGCGCGGCAGCGGTTCGAGCTCGGGCACGTCGAGCGAGGCCAGGATCGAGCGCAGGGCGACCATGCCGGGGCCCTGCATTTCGCCGCCGGGGCCGGGCGGTGCGTCGACCGCGTCGCGAGTGTCGAACACGACGGTGCCGCCGCGTTTCATGTAGCTGTCGATGCGATCGAGCGCGGCGCGCGAGGGTTTCGCCGCCGAAACCGACACCGGCCAATAGAGCAACGGGAAGAACGACAATTCATCGCGCGCCGGATCGACGCCCATCGCGTCGCCCGGCTCCAGCGCGGTGCGCTGCGCCAGAAACAGCGACAGACTGTCGAGACCGGCCTTGCTGATGGCGTCGACTTCGGCGTCGCCAGTGACGATGTAAGCGAGGTGGGTCTGCTGCGTCGCCTTCATGGCGAAGTCTTGCTGCGCTTGCGTCAGTTGCGGCGGCTTTGCCGGCGTCGGCGTTTGCGCGCGAGCCGCGTCGTGCGACGCGAGGCCGGCGATAACGGCGAAGGCGATCAGCGCAGCCGCGGCGCGGCGGCGATGGGTCAAACTGGAAAGTCCGCCGGCCAGCCAGAACACCACCAGCGCATCCAGCAGCAGCAGCAGCAGCGCGGCGACGAACAGCGGACCGCGCAGATCGAGCGGCTCGCCCTGGCGATAGGCATCGAGCCGCGCGTTGAGCGGCGATACGTCGAGCGGCAGCGGCCGGTCGGCCGGCGCCAGTGCGTTGACGGCGACGAGCCCTTCCGGCGGCCCGTAGAAGCCGGGCGGGTGATCGGCGCTGGCGCGGCCGGTAAAGCCGGCGGTCACCGGGCGCGCAGTCGCCGGCGGCGTCGAGAAGGCGCCGAAGCCGTCGAGCACGCGCGTCGGCGGCACCGCTTGCACGACGGCGCGGCCGGCGCCCGCGGCGTTGCCGGCTGCGTCGTCTGTGGCGTTCGCCGTGGTCGCGCCGGCGAGCGCGACGATGCGGCGAAGCATGTCGACGAAAGTGCCGGCCAGCGGCAGATCGGACCAGCGGGTGTCGGCGGTGACGTGGAACAGCACGACCAGGCCCTTGCCGCGCTTTTGCGCGGTGACCAGCGGCGTGCCGTCGGCGAGCGTTGCCCAGGTGCGATCGGCGAGTTGCGCGTCCGGCTCGGCGAGAACTTGCCGCGTCACTGTGACGTCGTTCGGCACCGGCATGCCGTTGAACGGGCCGTCGCGCGCGAAAGGCGCAAGCTGTTGCGGTTTTTCCCAGCTTAAGGATCCGCCGAGAATACGGCCGCCGCGGCGCAATTTCACCGGCACCAGATCGTCGGACGCGCCGGCCAGATGCGGGCCGGCGAAACGGACCAGCACGCCGCCATTGTCGATCCATTTGTCGAGACGCTCGCGCGCGTCGGTGATGTTGCCGACATCGGCGAGCACCAGCATCGGCAGGTTCTGGCCGAGGAAACGGGTGATGGCCTCGGTCGGCGCGGCGCCTTCGGAAAGCCGCACGTCGGCGAACGGGTTGAGCGCGCGCGACAGATAATAGGTCGCGCCGATCAATGGCTGCGAACGGTCGGCGGCCGAGCCGGAGACGATACCGACGGTGCGCCGCCGCCAGCGCTTGTCGAGCAGTTGCACGCTGCCTGCCGAACGCTCGCCGGCGATATCCAGCCGCGCCACGTCGTTGCGGATTTCGACCGGCAGGTTGATGGTCGCTTCGGTTTCCAGATCGCCGGTCTTGAATGCGAACGGCGCTTCGCCGAGCGGCAAGCCTTTCAGATCGATGGCGTTGACCATGCCGTTTTCGATTGAGCCGGTCTGCGCGCGCAGCACCTTCACGGTCAGCGCGCCGGCGGCGTTGTCGGCGGCGGCCAGCGCATGCGCAACGGCGACGCCGCCGGAGACGACGGTGAGCGGCCGATTGCCGATAATGTCTTTCAGACCCGACACGAAGGCCGAGCCTTTGCCGAGATCGACGCCGTCCGACAGCCAGACGATGTCGAGGTCCGGCGTCGCTTTCAAAAATCGTTCGATCACCGGCAGCGCCTCGGCGCGATCGACCGTGTGCGGCTTCGGCTTGACCTGCTTGATCTGCACGCGTGCAGCGCCGGCGACCTGCATCGACAGGTCGCGGCCGGTTTCCGACAGCGGCAGGATAGCGACGCCACGGCCGTCGGCTTCGGCGCGCGCCAGCAATTCGTCGGCATTGCGCAGCCGCGCATCCCAGGTCGAAGCGGCGGCCCAGCCGTCGTCGAGCAGGATCAACAGCGGCGCCGCCTTGTTGGCGGTGGCGAGCGGCGGATTCCACAACGGACCTGCGGCGGCGATGATGACCAGCGCGGCGAGCGTCAGCCGCAGCAAGGTCAGCCACCACGGCGTGCGCGACGGCGTTTCTTCCTTGGGCGCGATCTCGAACAATAGTCGCGTCGGCGGAAAGCTGATCGTGCGCGGACGCGGCGGCACCAGCCGCAGCAGCCACCACAGGATAGGAAGGCTGACCAGGCCGATCAGCACGAGCGGTTGCGCGAAGGCTAAGGGGAGTGCGCCCATTATGCCGCGGTCCCTCTTTGCGAGGGCGTGTGCCGGCTGTTGACGGCGGTGGCGACCGCGTTGGCGCCCATGCGCGCATGCAGCGCGAACAGAAGCTCGGTCGGGCCGCGATCGGTGCGATGCACGGTGAAGGTCCAGCCGAATTGTTCGGTCTCGGCGCGCAGCGCCGCGCGATGTTGCGCCAGCAGCTTCTGATAGTCCTCGCGCCACATCTCGGCGCGGCCGGCGGTAACGCTGCCGAGGCCTTCGGATTCGACGAATTCGACGCGCCCCGCATAGGGAAAGGTTTCTTCCGCCGGATCGCACACCTGTACGACATGGCCGCGCGCACCATTGGCGGCGAGCTGGCCGATGATTTTGCGGAATTCCGGGATCGGGCTCCACAGGTCGGACAACAGCACGACTTCCGAGAACGGCGCCGGTGCGAAATTCGGCGGCAGGCTCGGCGCCGCGCGCAGATCATGCACGATGCGCTGCGCCATGCTTTCGATGACATTGCGGTTGGCGGTCGGCCGCATCAATTCGGGAATGCCGACCCGCTCGCCGCCTTGCACCAGAATTTCGGCGAGCGCGAACGAGACAACCAGCGCGCGGTCGAGCTTGCTCCATTCGGTCAGCGCCGAGGAAAACTCCATCGACGGCGAACGGTCGGCCCATAGCCAGATCGTATGCGAGGCCTCCCATTCGCGCTCGCGCACATAAAGATGATCGTCGCGCGCCGAACGCCGCCAGTCGATGTTTTGCGCCGGTTCGCCGGACACGAAGTGCCGATATTGCCAGAAGTTCTCGCCCGAGCCGGCGCGCCTGCGGCCGTGCAGGCCGTGAATGACCGTCGAAGCAACGCGCCGCGCTTCCAGGATCAACCGCGGAATGCGCGCGGCGAGTTTGCTGCTCTTGCCGACGGCGTCCTTGACCGGCTGGCTCTTGAGGTCCTTGAGGCTCGGCTCGGCCATCTCTTATCCGATGCGCGACTTGAGGCGCGAAATGATGTTGGTGATCGTCTCGCCTTCGGCGCGCGCGGCAAATGTGAGGGCCATGCGGTGCTTGAGGATAGGCTCGGCGAGTTCGAGAACGTCGTCGATCGACGGCGCGAAACGGTTGTCGAGCAGCGCGCGGGCGCGCACCGCCAGCATCAAGGATTGGCTGGCGCGCGGACCGGGGCCCCAAGAGATCAGCTTGCCGAGATCGCCGGCTTCCGGACCGGGACGCGCCGAGCGCACCAGTTGCAAAATCGCTTCGACCACGCTCTCGCCGACCGGCAGCCGGCGGACCAGACGTTGCGCGGCAATCAGATCGTCGGCGGTCATCGCCGCCTTGGCGCGGCTGTCGTCGGCGCCGGTGGTGTCGAACAGAATCTTCCGCTCGGAAATGAGGTCGGGATAATCGACGTCGATCTCCATTAGGAAGCGGTCGAGCTGCGCTTCCGGCAGCGGATAGGTGCCTTCCTGCTCGAGCGGGTTTTGCGTCGCCAGTACATGGAAGGGCTTGGGCAGATCGTGGCGCGCGCCGGCCACCGTGACATGCTGCTCCTGCATCGCCTGCAGCAGCGCCGACTGAGTGCGGGGCGAGGCGCGGTTGATTTCGTCAGCCATCAGCAATTGCGCGAAGACCGGACCGGGAATGAAACGAAAGCTGCGCTTGCCGCTGGCGTTTTCTTCCAGCACTTCGGAGCCGAGAATGTCGGACGGCATCAGGTCTGGCGTGAACTGCACGCGGCGGGCATCCATGCCGAGCGCAATGCCCATGGTCTCGACCAGCTTGGTCTTGGCGAGACCGGGCACACCAACCAGAAGCGCGTGGCCGCCGGACAAGACCGTGACCAGAGCGCGCTCGACCACCAGGTCCTGGCCGAAGATGACGGTGCCGATGGCTTCCTTGGCCGCGCGCACATGGGTGGCGGTCGATTCCGCCGCGCGCACGATCATATCCTCGAGCTTTTCCAGGTTTTCACCGCTTGGCGACGCCATGATCCCAGTTTCCTTTTATCGAGAGTTTTTTTGCTGCCTAAAGGCTATGCAACAAACGCACCACACCGGATTTGCTGCGGGCTTTGCGGCGAATCTGCCTCATTATTTCGCCGAGCTTACGCTATCTTGCATCGCGGGTCCGGGCCGGTCACGAAGTTGCGAACAGGTGCGAAGTTCCTGATTATCGTAGGGAAACAATGGCGAAGACAGGGCAGGAAACGCGCAAGTCCGGGCTGGACGGTATAGCAGCCCAGCTTCCCACCATCGGCAATGAGCCGGGCGGTAAGGGCCTGCCGCCCGTCCACCTGTGGAATCCGCCGTTTTGCGGCAATATCGACATGCGGATCGCCAGCGACGGCACTTGGTTTTACCAAAAGACGCCGATCGGCCGGCCGGCGTTGGTCAAATTGTTTTCCACCGTGCTCAAGCGCGAGGGCGACAAATACTTTCTCGTCACCCCGGTGGAAAAGGTCGGCATCGTCGTCGAGGACGTACCGTTCATAGCCGTCGAACTCGCCGTTAGAGTAGGCCAGGCCGGGCCGACGCTGCGGTTCCGCACCAATGTCGACGAATGGGTCGAGGCCGGCCCCTCGCATGCGCTGCGCTTCGAGGAGGATGCGACGAATGGCGGTCTCAAGCCGCTGTTGCATGTCCGCAGCGATTTGTGGGCCAAGGTGACGCGGGCGCTGTTTTACGATCTGGTGGAACTCGGGCAGGAACGCGAGGTCGGCGGCAAGCTCATGTTCGGCGTCGCCTCGGGCACAGAGTTTTATCCAATGGCGGAGGCCAGCGCCTTGAAGGAATTTCTCTAATGCACGGCGCGCAAACGATCCCGGCATTGAGTTCGGACCAGTTTTACGCACGCGTGCGCGAACGTCTGTCGCTGAAAGTGCCGGCCGGCATCAACGATCCCAACGTCACGCCCAAGCGCGGCGACCACGACGCCGATCCGGTGATGCGCAAAATCGCCGAGGTACGGCCGATCCGTCCCGCCGCCGTGCTGGTCGCTATTATCGATCATCCCGAACCGACCGTGCTGCTGACGCAACGTGCGCAGCATCTGCCGGATCATCCCGGACAAATTTCTTTTCCCGGCGGCAAGATCGACAAGACCGACACCGATCCGCTCGACGCTGCGCTGCGCGAAGCCGAGGAGGAAATCGGTCTCGACCGTTCGCTGGTCGAGCCGCTCGGCTATCTCGACGTCTATATGACGACGCTCGGATATCGCATCGTGCCGACCATCGCGCGGGTCGAGCCGGGCTTCACGCTCACGCTCAACACCGGCGAGGTCGATGTCGCCTTCGAAGTGCCGCTCGCTTTTTTGATGGACCAGGCCAATGTGCAGCGTCATTCGCGCGACTGGCAGGGCATGACACGGCACTATTACGCGATTACGTTCGGCGAGCGTTATATCTGGGGCGTCACCGCGGGCATTCTGCGCAATCTGCACGACAGGATTTACACATGATTCGCGTAGGATTAACCGAGATCGCTTTGTTCGTCGCGCCGTTCGTTTTGTACGCGGGGTTTTTGTGGCTGACCAAGGCGGGCGTCATGGACGCGCAATCCTGGCCGCTGTCGCGCCTTGCCTGGCTGGCCATTGCCGCGCTGGCGCTGGTGGTCGGCAGCTTTGTGTTCTTCGCGCATTTCTCCGGTTCGAAGCCCGGCTCGACTTACATTCCGGCGCATATCGAGGACGGTAAGTTCGTGCCGGCGGCAACCAAATGACCAGGCAGGGCGCGAGCGCGCGCAAGGTCGATATCGCCGCATGGCCCTTCGCCGCCGAGCTGGCGCGGTTGCTCGACGTCCTCGATTGCGACGGCGAGGAAACGCGCGTGGTCGGCGGCGCGGTGCGTAACGCGCTGATCGACATGCCGATCCACGAGATCGACGTCGCCACCACGGCGATCCCTGAGGAAGTAGTGCGCCGCGTCAAGGCAGCCGGATTCAAGGCGGTGCCGACCGGCATCGAGCATGGCACCGTCACTGTCGTCATCGACAAGCATCCGTTCGAGGTGACGACCCTGCGCACCGATGTCGAGACCTATGGCCGTCATGCCAAGGTTGCCTTCGGTCGCGATTGGCAGGAAGACGCCGCGCGGCGCGACTTCACCATCAATGCGCTGTCGGTGACGCGCGACGGCGCGGTTTTCGACTATACCGGCGGTCTCGACGATCTGGCGGCGCGGCGCGTGCGCTTCATCGGCGATCCGCACAAACGCATCGCCGAGGATTATCTGCGCATCCTGCGTTTCTTTCGCTTCCATGCCGCCTACGGGCCGGGCGGTCCGGCCGATCCGCAAGGCCTTGCCGCCTGCATCGAGGGCCGCGACGGGCTCGATCAATTGTCGCGCGAGCGCTTGCGTCAGGAAATGATGAAGCTTCTGGTGGCGCCGCACGCGGTGCCGACCTTGATCGTGATGGCCGACGCCGGGCTGGCGCTGCGTATTCTGGGTGGCGTTACTTATCTCGCGTCCTTCGAGAACATGGCCAAGGTCGAGGCCGCTATTGGCCTCGCGGCCTGTCCGGTGCGCCGGCTCGGCGCGCTGGCCGTATCCGTCGCCGAGGACGCCGAGCGCCTGTGGCAAAGACTGCGGCTGACCAATAACGAACATGCGCGGCTGGCGTCGATGGCCGAAGGCTGGCGGCGGATTGTGCCGTCGATCGGCGAGGCGGGGGCGCGCGCCTTGATCTATCGGCTCGGGCCGGACGCCTTCACCGATCATGCGTTGCTCGGCTGGGCGCGCTCCTGGGACTCGGCCAACGATCCGGCATGGCGTGAACTGGCGACCTTGCCGCAACGCTTCACCGCGCCGGAATTTCCGCTCAAGGCCGCCGATTTCATCAAACGCGGCATTGCTAAAGGCCCGGCGCTCGGCGCGGCGTTGCGCGCGGCGGAAGCGGCGTGGATCGCTCAGGGGTTTCCGCAAGATCAAGTATCGCTCGATAAAATCTCGGACAGCGCCGCGGCGGGCGGGTAAACAGCCGGCATGGAAATTCTCTCCGGCTTCGCCGATATTTCGCTGGCGCAATTGCTGCTGGTCGCCGCCGTCGCGCTGATTGCCTCGGTGATCGGCGGCGTCTCCGGCTATGGCAACGGCGCGCTGATGCCTTTGGTGTTGGTGCCGATGATTGGCGCTGCGCCGGTCGTACCGATCATTGCGATTGCCGCGCTGTTCAATAATTTTGGCCGGGTCTCGGCCTTCTTCAAATATCTCGACCGGCGGCGCGCGCTGATCGGCGTCGCCGCGGCTCTGCCGACCTGCGTGCTAGGGGCCTGGGGCTACACCTTTCTCACCGGCAAGGGCGCGGCTCTGGTGATCGGCGCGATGCTGATCCTGAGCGTGCCGCTGCGCCGCCTGTTGAAGCACCACGAAGTCCGCGTCGGCGACCGCGGCTTCACCCTCGGCGCTATCGGCTATGGCGTTGTCGTCGGCGGCACCGCCGGCTCCGGCGTCATCATGCTGTCGCTGTTGATGGCGGCGGGGCTGGAAGGTGCGGCGGTGGTTGCCACCGACGCCGCGATATCGATCGCGATCAGCGTCACCAAGGTCGTGGTGTTCGGCTTTGCCGGCGTTTTGACCGCGCAGACCATCGCGCTGGCGCTGCTGATCGGCTTCATCGCCTTTCCCGGCGCGTTCCTGGCGCGGCTGTTCGTCGAGCGCATGCCGGTGCACGTCCACACCGCGATCCTCGACTTCATCGTGCTACTCGGCGGCGTCCTGATGATCGTCGCCGCGTTCAGATAGCGGCGTGCGCCGACGACAACGGCGAAAAATCAGGCAGCGTCGGCGTCTTCGCTCTTCTTTTCGCCGTCGTCTTCATCTTCCGCGTCATCTTCGTCGTCTTCATCGAGCAGGTGCGCCGCCTGCAAGGCGATCGCCGGAATGGCTTCGCGAAACAGGTCGCCGTCGTCGCCGGTCCAGATGCAAATCGCTTCGTCTTCTTCGACCCCGATCACCGTCATCGGTTGGCCGCCGGATTTCAGAATGACAACGTCTCCCGCAGCGAACGTCATGGCAATCTCCCTGGATGCAGGAGGACGACGCTAGCCCCGTTAGATGACAGGCAGATCACGCTGGTTTGACGGTGCGATGTTGACGCGCGGCCGCGGCAGGAGCTTCAAGGCCATTTCACCACGGGCGGCATCGACGACAGGATCGAGTCGACATTGCCGCCGGTACGCAGCCCGAAAATCGTGCCGCGGTCATAAAGTAGGTTGAATTCGACATAACGGCCGCGCCGGATCAATTGCTCGTCGCGCTCGGCGTCGATCCATGATTTGGTGGAATTCTTTTCGACGATCTTCGGATAAATATCGCGGAAGGCACGGCCGACATCCTGCGTGAAGGCGAAAGCTTTTTCCCAGTCGCTCTCAAGATAATCGTAGAAAATGCCGCCAATGCCGCGCGGCTCGTTGCGGTGCTTGAGGTGGAAATAGTCGTCGCACCACTTCTTGAACTTGTCGTAGTCGGCGACGTCCTTGTGCATGTCGCAAGGCGCGCGCATCGCTTCGTGGAAGGCGAGCGTGTCCGGATCGGTTTGCGTGCGCCGTCTGTCGAGCACCGGCGTGAGATCAGCGCCGCCGCCGAACCAGGCCTTCGAGGTGACGACGAAGCGCGTGTTCATATGGACCGCCGGTACGTGCGGATTTTGTGGGTGGGCAATGAGCGAAATGCCGGACGCCCAGAAATTCGGATTGTCGGCGGCGCCGGGAATTTCCTTGCGGAATTCCGGTGCGAACTCGCCATGCACGGTCGAGCAATGCACACCGACCTTCTCGAACACGCGGCCATGCATGATCGACATCATGCCGCCGCCGCCGGCGGCGCGCTGCCACGGCGTGCGTACGAAGCGGCCGGCCGGCCGGTCCGCCAAAGGCGCCGAAACGGGCAGGGCGCCCTCGACGGCCTCGAGCGAGGCGCAGATATCGTCGCGCAAGGCCTCGAACCAGGTCCTGGCTTGTGTTTTGCGGGTGTCGAGATCGTCGGTCATCGGCGAGGCTTTATTCGGTTGCGGCGGAGAATGCTATCACCGGGGAAATCCCGCCGTCTGCCGCAGCGCCTCGCCAGCCACCATGGCCATCGACACGGCAATGTTGAGCGAGCGCAGGCCTTCAACGACGGGTATGCGCAGCCGGACCTCGGCGGCATCGTGCACCGCTCGCGGCACGCCGGCGCTCTCGCGGCCGAACAAGACGACCTGGTCGTCCGCATAGGCATGGTCGAGATAATTTTGGGCACCGGCGGTCGTCATCAGCACCAGTTTGAGCCGCTCCTGGTGTCGCCAGTCTTCGAAACTGGCGAAGTCGGCGTGACGCATGATAGTGACACGATCGAGGTAGTCCATTCCGGCCCGACGGAAGGCTCGGTCGGTGACCGGGAAGCCGGCCGGCTCGATAATATGGGCCTCCAGACCCAGGCAGGCGCAGGTGCGCAGAATCGTCCCGGTATTCTGGGGTATGTCGGGTTCGTAAAGGGCGATCCGCATCGGTTGACCTCGGCCAAGTTTTGCACAGGAGCCCGGCTAAACCGCTCTAGACGAATGATTTATGCGACTAACGCCCGTGGCGGCCATAGCGGGCTTGCACTCGCACCGCAAGGGTGCCAATAGAACCCACCGAAAACGCCATCCTGCCTTTCACAGGATTGCCGTGACCGGTCCGCCCCGCCGCCGCGGGATGATATCCTCGGCTCCAGCCGCGGGCGGTCGATTTAAGCCAGCCGGGGGAGAGGATTCAGACGTGACGACCGTGTCTTCTGCGGAGCACACGCGCCGCGATTTCCTTTACATCGCCACCGGCGCCGTAGGCGCTGTCGGCGGTGCGGCGGCCCTGGTGCCGCTGATCGCCCAAATGAACCCGGATGCCTCGACCATCGCGGCGGGCGCGCCGATCGAAGTCGATCTGGCGCCGATCGCCGACGGTCAGATCATCAAGGTGTTCTGGCGCTCCAAGCCGATCTTCATCTCCCATCGTTCGAAGAAGGAGATCGACGCGGCCAAGAACGTCCAGTTGGCGACCCTGCCGGATCCCGAGCCGGACTCGGCCCGCGTCAAGGCCGGCCACGACCAGTGGCTCGTCGTCATCGGCATCTGCACCCATCTCGGCTGCATCCCGCTCGCCCACCAAGGCGAGTTTGATGGCTGGTTCTGCCCGTGCCACGGTTCGCAGTACGACACTGCCGGCCGTATCCGGAAAGGCCCGGCGCCGAAGAACCTTCCCCTGCCGCCGTACAAGTTCGTCTCCGATACCAAGATTCAGATCGGCTGACCGAAACGTCGCATTCTAAGGTACGACCATGAGCGGAAATTCGACCTACCAGCCGCAGAACGCAGTTCTGCAATGGTTTGAGAAGCGGCTGCCGATCGGCGGTCTCATTCATTCATCCTTCGTCGCCTATCCGACGCCCCGTAATCTCAATTACTGGTGGACCTTCGGCGGCATCCTTTCGATGATGCTCGGCATCCAGATCATCACCGGCATCGTGCTGGCGATGCACTACACGCCGCATGTCGATCTCGCATTCAAGTCGGTCGAAGCCATCATGCGCGACGTCAACTACGGTTGGCTGCTGCGCTACCTGCACGCCAATGGCGCGGCGATGTTCTTCCTGGCCGTCTACATCCACATGTTCCGCGGCATCTATTACGGGTCGTACAAGGAGCCGCGCGAGGTCCTCTGGATTCTCGGCGTCATCATCTATCTCTTGATGATGGCCACCGGCTTCATGGGCTACGTGCTGGTCTGGGGCCAGATGAGTTTCTGGGCCGCCACCGTCATCACCAACCTGTTCTCGGCCATTCCCGGCGTCGGCGACACCATCGTCGCCTGGCTGTGGGGCGGCTATGCCGTCGGCAATCCGACGCTCAACCGCTTCTACTCGCTGCACTACCTGCTGCCCTTCGTCATCGCCGGCGTTGTCATCCTGCACGTCTGGGCGCTGCATGTGTCGGGCCAGAACAACCCGACCGGCATCGAGCCGAAGTCGGAAAAGGACACCGTGCCGTTCACGCCCTATGCGACGGTCAAGGACGGCTTCTTCATGGCCTGCTTCCTGATCCTGTATTGCTGGTTCGTGTTCTACGTGCCGAACTTCCTCGGCCATCCGGACAACTACATCCCCGCCAACCCGGCGGTGACGCCGGCGGAGATCGTGCCGGAATGGTATTACCTGCCGTTCTACGCGATCCTGCGCTCGATCCCGGACAAGCTGATGGGCGTCGTCGCGCTGTTCGGCTCGATCCTGATCCTCGCCTTCCTGCCGTGGCTCGACACGTCCCGCGTCCGCTCGGGTCGCTATCGCCCGCTGTTCAAGCAGTTCTTCTGGCTGTGGGTGATCGTCTGCGTCGGCCTCGGCTGGCTCGGCTCCAAGCCGCCCGAAGGCATCTACGTGATCCTGTCGCGGCTGTTCACGCTGTATTACTTCGGCTTCTTCATCGTCATCCTGCCGTTGCTCGGCATCTTCGAAAAGACCAAGCCGTTGCCGAATTCGATTTCGGAATCGGTCTTGGGCGCGAAAGCGTGAGCGGGGGCATCGACATGACCAACAAGCGCACCATCATTGCTCTGACCCTGGCGTTCGCGGCCTTTGCCGCGCCCGCTCTGGCGCAGGAGCACTCGCACGAAGCGCCGACCCCGCCGGCCGTCAAATGGTCGTTTGCCGGCCCGTTCGGCAAGTTCGACGAAGGCCAGTTGCAGCGCGGCTTCAAGATCTACAAGGAAGTCTGCTCGAGCTGCCACGCGCTCAGCCTGCTTTCCATCGGCTCGCTCGCCGATGCCGGCGGTCCCGGCTTCTCGGAGGCGCAGGTCGCGGCGCTCGCGGCCGAATACAAGATCAAGGATATCGACGACAAGGGAGAGGCGATCGAGCGCGCCGGCCGTCCGGCCGACCACTTCCCGTCGCCTTTCGCCAATGACGCGGCAGCCGCCGCGGCCAATGGCGGCGTCGCGCCGCCGGATATGTCGACGTTGGCCAAGGCGCGCGGCTATATGCGCGGCTTCCCGACCTTCGTGTTCGACATCTTCACGCAGTATCAGGAAGCGGGTCCCGACTACATCCACGCCGTCCTCAACGGCTACAAGGATGCGGCGCCGGCCGGCTTCATCATGCCGCCGGGCGGCAACTACAACGAATATTTCCCGGGCCATGTCATCGCCATGCCGAAGCCTCTGTCCGACGGACAGGTGACCTTCGACGACGGCGCGCCGGCGACGCTGGCGCAGTACTCCAAGGACGTCACCGCCTTCCTGATGTGGGCGGCGGAGCCGAAGCTGGTGCAGCGCAAGCGCACGGGCTTCCAGGTCATGATCTTCCTGATCGTGCTGTCGGGCCTGTTGTACTTCACCAAGAAGAAGGTGTGGTCGGCGGTTCACTAAGCGAACGCGACTTTGTGAGAGCTTCATCTCTTGACGCGAGGGCCCCGGTTGGGGCCCTTTCGTTTTTGGGTTTAATGAGAGGCGAAAATGACCAAAGCAGTCCTCGGCGTCATTGGCGGTTCAGGCGTTTACGATCTGCCCGGTCTGACGAATGTGCGCGAGGAGCGCATCGCGTCGCCCTGGGGCGAGCCTTCGGGCGCGTTGCGCATCGGCGAGATCGAAGGCCTGCCGGTGGTGTTCCTGCCGCGCCACGACAAGGGCCACCGGCTGTCGCCCTCCGACATCAACTACCGCGCCAATATCGATATCCTGAAACGGGCCGGCGTCACCGATCTGGTGTCGCTGTCGGCCTGCGGTTCGTTCAAGGAGGAGATGCCGCCGGGCACTTTCGTTCTGGTCGATCAGTTCGTCGACCGCACCCACAAGCGCGAGAGTTCGTTCTTCGGCAAGGGGCTGGTCGCGCATGTGTCGATGGCCCATCCGGTGTCGCCTTTGTTGCGTGGGCATATCGCCAAGGCGGCGCGGGCGGAAGGCATCGAGCCAAAAATGGGCGGCACTTACGTCTGCATGGAAGGACCGCAGTTCTCCACCTATGCCGAGAGCATGACCTACAAGACGCTCGGTTATTCGGTGATCGGCATGACCAATATGCCGGAGGCCAAGCTCGCCCGCGAAGCCGAGATTTGCTACGCGACGGTCGCCATGGTGACCGACTTCGACTGTTGGCATCCGGACCACGACGCCGTCACAGTGCAGGACATCGTCAAGGTGCTGCTGGAGAACGCGGCGCGGGCGCAAAGCCTGGTGGCGCGGCTGGCGCGCGATTTTCCGCGCGAGCATGAGCTTTGCCCGATCGGCTCCGACCGCGCGCTCGACACCGCGCTGATTACGCAGCCGGACGCGCGCGACCCTGAACTGATCAAGAAGCTCGACGCGGTAGCGGGAAGGGTGCTGGGGCGGTAAAGTCGCTTTCGGGGACTACTGCTTACCGCAGCAACACGGGGCTAAAATGGCTGAACCGCAAATCCGCTTCGACGATGGTGCGTCCTATGAAAGATTCATGGGCATCTGGAGCCGCATGGCCGGCGACGTGTTCATCGACTGGCTCAAGCCGGCAGCGGGCCTGAAATGGGTCGATGTCGGCTGCGGCAATGGCGCCTTCACCGAGAATATCGTCGAGCGCTGCGCGCCCTTGTCCGTTGACGGGGTCGATCCCTCCGAAGGCCAGCTCGCTTTCGCCCGTACGCGCCCGGCGGCGCGGCTGGCGAAATTTCACCAGGGCGACGCCATGGCGCTGCCTTTCGCCGACAAGACGTTCGACGCCGCGGTGATGGCGCTGGTGATTTTCTTCGTCCCCGAGCCGGAGAAGGGCGTCGCCGAGCTGGCGCGGGTGACCAAACCCGGCGGACTGGTCGCGACCTATGCCTGGGATGTCCTGGGTGGCGGCTTTCCGATGGAGCCGCTGCAAGCCGCGATGCGGGAAGTGGGCATCAAACCAATCCTTCCGCCGCGCGCCGATGCATCGCGGATCGATGCCCTCGTCAAATTATGGAACGGCGCCGGCATCGAAGCGGTTGAGACACGCGAGATCACCGTGCAGCGGACATATGCCGGCTTTGAAGAGTTCTGGAGTACAACCCAGTTGAGCGCCGGTATTGTCCCCATATTTGCGAAAATGTCCGCGGCTGAGCTGGAGTCGTTGAAGGCCATGGTGAGAGGGCGATTGCCGGCGGATTCGTCCGGGCGCATCACCTACAGCGCCCGCGCCAACGCCGTCAAAGGACGCATGCCGAAGTGAGAGTCGACAACAGAAGGTTTTATCGCGCCCGATGACCAAGCCATTCGCCGACAACGACCTGCGCGCCTCGATCCGTTCGATCCCGGATTATCCCAAGCCCGGCATCATGTTCCGCGACATCACCACTTTGCTCGGCGACGCGCGCGCGTTCCGCCGCGCCGTTGACGAGATGGTGCAGCCCTGGGCCGGCATGAAAATCGACAAGGTCGCCGGCATCGAGGCGCGCGGATTTATTCTGGGCGGCGCGGTGGCGCACCAGGTATCGGCCGGTTTCATCCCGATCCGCAAGAAAGGCAAGCTGCCGCACACCACCGTGCGCATCGCCTATTCGCTGGAATACGGCCTCGACGAAATGGAAATGCACGAGGACGCGGTCAAGAAGGGCGAGCGCGTCATTCTGGTCGACGACCTGATCGCCACCGGCGGCACGGCGGAAGGCGCGGTCAAATTGCTGCGTCAAATGGGCGCCGAGGTGCTGGCCGCCTGTTTCGTCATCGATCTGCCGGATCTCGGCGGCGCCGCCAAGCTGCGCGCGATGGACGTGCCGGTGCGCACCTTGATGGCGTTCGACGGGCATTAGGCGCCGCCTAACCCCACGGCCCCTTGCCGCCGATCGGCGGCTCGCCCGGCAGAAACGGCTTGCCGCTATCCGGGGCTGGATCGCTCCACGGGCCCGGAGGCGGCGCCTCGCCGGGGATTTGCGCGGGCGCTTCCGGCGCTTCAATCGCCAGCGGACCCGGATCGTGACCGCCGGCATATTGCACCAAAGCGGCGACACGCTTATCGACCGACGGGTGCGTATCGAAGATGTTGGCGAAGCCGACGCGCGGATTGTCGATGCACATTTCCATCACGGCGGAATTGGCGCTGGCCAGCTCGCCGCGATTCTCGATCTTGCGCAAGGCTGAGATCATGGCGTCCGGGTTCTTGGTCAGTTCGACCGAGCCTGAATCGGCTAGATATTCGCGCTGACGCGACAGCGCGAAGCGGATGACGATCGACAGCACCCAGGCGACGACGATCAGCGCGATGGCAATGACGATGGCGATGACCGCGCCGCCGCCCTTCTTGTCGTCGCTGTTGCTGGAGCGGCGCCGGCCGAAGCCGCCGTAGAACGCGTTCTGGAAGAAAATACGGAATACCAGTTCGCCGAAGAACGAGATCACGCCGGCGATGACCAGCGCGATCACCAGCATGCGCACGTCGCCGTTGCGGATGTGGGTCAGTTCGTGGCCGAGCACGGCTTCGAGTTCCTGGTCGTTCAGCGCGCCAATCAGCCCGCGCGTGACAGTGATGGAATATTGCTTCTCGTTCAGACCGGTGGCGAAGGCGTTGAGCGCGTCGTCGTCCGCGATGCGCAGCTTCGGCATGGTAATGCCGCGCGAGATGCAGAGATTTTCCAGCAGATTGTAGAGACGCGGTTCGTCGGTCCGGCTGACCTCGGTGGCGCCGGTCATGGCGTCGATCATCGACTGGTGGAATTTATAGGCGATCAGGATCCAGAGAATGGCGCCAAGGGTGGTGAAAGGCGCGGCGATGATGAGATCGCGCAGCGCCGCCTGGATCAGATAATCCAGCGGCGCGTCGCCGACACTCATGACTTCGGCGACCAGCGCGCCGGCGAACACCAGCACATAGACCAGCAGGAACAGGCCGATCAGCAGCGCGATCGACCGCCGCTTGTTCGACTGGATGTGGGTGTAGAGACCGTAGGCGGCCATGATGCGTCCACTTGTCCCGGACGCGGCGCAGCGTGTTAGCGATGCGCCGCAGAGCCGGGACCGTTACGAAAACCGGTATTGGCGATCCCGGTTCTGCAACGCACCACGAAGACGTGCTGCGCTGCGTCCGGGAAAAGCAGTGAGTCCGTGCACGAAACTAGAACTTCACGCTCGGCGCCTGCTCGAGTTGCGCGCGATTTTCGCCGACGTCGAAGAACGGACGCTGGCTGAAGCCGAAAATGCCGGCGAACAAGGCGGCCGGGAATTGCTGGATGCCGGTGTTGTATTCCTGCACCGAACTGTTGAAGAAGCGGCGCGAGGCGGCGAGCTTGTTTTCGATGTCGGTGATTTCGTTCTGCAGTTGCTGGAAATTCTGGTTGGCCTTGAGGTCCGGATAGGACTCCGACAGTGCGAACAACTGTCGCAGCGCACCGGACAGCATGTTCTCGGCCGCCACCTTCTGCTCGACGCCGGGCGCGGCGATCGCCGCGTTGCGCGCATTGACCACGGCTTCCAGGGTGCCGCGTTCGTGCGCGGCGTAGCCCTTCACGGTTTCCACCAGATTGGGGATCAGGTCGGAGCGCTGTTTGAGCTGAACGTCGATGTCGGCGAAGGCCTGATTGGTCCGCTGCCGCATGGCGACGAGACCGTTATAGACGCTGATCGCCCAGAGGACGATCACGACGATGACGCCGAGGACGATCCAGCCGGTGGTGGACATGACGAGCGCTCCTGAAAAATAAGGACTGACGAAACCTAGCTTAAGTGGGGGCAGCGGGCGAATGGCAACAGGGTAGGGCTAGCACGTTTTGCGAAAAGTTCCGCCCCCGCGTGTTGGCCGGTAAGCTTCTGACGCACAAGAAAAAAGGCCTCGAACCGGAGTTCGAGGCCTTTTCACCAGACGGCTATTCGGGGGGTAAGGGGGGAGCCGCCCGGCTGAAACGCTAGTGTGTCAATAACAGCGGCAGCCGGGATTGGTTCCGCACCCCAGTACGCGGTTTCAAATTATTTTTGCAGGTGGGCGACAGACCTCAGCCCGCTTCGCGGAAGCGGACGGCGGCTTCCAGATCGACCGACACCAGTTGCGACACGCCACGCTCCGCCATGGTGACGCCGAACAACCGGTTCATGCGGGCCATGGTGATCGGGTTGTGCGTGATGATCACGAAGCGGGTGTCGGTGGAGCGGGTCATTTCGTCGAGCATGTCGCAGAAACGCTCGACATTGTGATCGTCGAGCGGCGCGTCGACTTCGTCGAGCACGCAGATCGGCGCCGGGTTGGTCAAAAACACCGCAAAAATCAGCGCCAGCGCGGTCAGCGCCTGCTCGCCGCCCGAGAGCAGCGACAAAGTCGCCGGCTTCTTGCCAGGCGGCTTGGCAAGGATTTCGAGGCCCGCTTCGAGCGGATCGTCGCTCTCGATCAGCTGCAGTTCGGCGGTGCCGCCGTTGAACAGCTTGGTGAAAAGCTGCTGGAAGTGCGCGTTGACCTGCTGGAACGAGGCCAGCAGGCGCTCGCGCGCCTCGCGGTTGAGGCTCTGGATGCCCATCCGCAGCTTCTTGATCGCTTCGACCAGATCGTCGCGCTCGGCGGTCAAGGAGGTGTGCTGGGTCTCGACCTCGACCAGTTCCTCTTCGGCACGAAGGTTCACGGCACCGAGACGTTCGCGCTCGCGGCGCAGCCGCTCCAACGTCGCCTCGACATCGGCGAGTTCCGGCAACGCTTGATCCGGCTGCAATTCCGCCAGTTCGGCAACGCCGGCCGGCTCGATTTCCAGCATGTCATGGATCTCGCGGGCGATATCGGCGAGCCGCCTTTTGGCGCCTTCGAAACGTTCCTCGGCGCGGGCGAGTTCCTCGCGCGCGGTCGAAGCTGCTTCCAGCGCGGTGCGGGCGTCGCGGTCGGCTTCCGCCAAAGCGGTTTCGGCTTCCTGCAAACGGTCGGCGGCTTCGCGGCGCTCGTTTTCGGCGATCTTGACTTCGTTGATCAGCGCCTCGCGCCGGTCGGCGAAAATGGCGGGCGCGTTTTCCAGTTCGGCCCGGTCATGCGTCGCCTCGGCGACGCGCTGTTCCAGCGTGGCCATCTGGCTGCGCGCGCCTTCCTGGCGCTGGACCCAGCCGGTCTTGTCGGTGCCGACCTGAATCAGGCGGCGGTCGGCCAGTTCGGCTTCGCGGGCGATTGCCTGCTGCTCGGCGCGCACTTCGGCAAGATGGGCGCGCTTTCCCGTAATGTCGTCGCGTACGCCAGTCAGCTCGGTTTCAAGATCGGCGGCCGGGGCCAGCGCGGCCAAAGCCTGTTCGGCTTGCGCGCGGGCGGCGGCGGTTTCGTCGCGGCTGGCGGTCAGGCGCGCCTGCGCCTCGGCAAGCGCGGAGAGGCGGGCGGCGTTGCGGTTGACCTCGCGTTCGGCGGCGTCGTGCATGTCGCGCCCGACATTGGCTTCGCGCTGACGTTCGCGTGACGCGTTGCGCGCGGCGGTCTCGGCGAGGCCGGCGGCCTGCAAGGCGATTTGCGCCGCTTCGCCGAGGCCACGCGCGGTCTCGGCTTCGGTGCGGGCGGTCTCCAATTCGGCCTCGATATCGGCCAGACGCGCGCGTTCGGCGAGACGACGGGCGGCGCCGGTCGGCGCATGCGCAGCGGCGGCAAAACCGTCCCAGCGCCACAGGTCGCCTTCCGGCGACACCAGCCGCTGGCCGGGCTTCAATTGCGCGGCGAGGCGGGCGCCTGATTCCTTGTCGACAACGCCGATCTGATTGAGGCGGCGGGCCAACTCCGCCGGCGCCTGCACATGCGACGACAAAGGCGATGCGCCGGACGGCAGCGATGGGTCGCTCGGATCGATGGTCGAACCGACCCAGCGCATCGGCGCCGAGGGATCGATCGGCGCATCGAGATCGTCACCGAGCGCGGCGCCGAGCGCCTTCTCGTAGCCCTTCTCGACCGAGACATGGTCCATGACCGGCGGCCACAGATTCTTGTTCTCGACCGCCAGCACCTTGGCCAGGGTCTTGGCTTCGGTTTCCAGCCGCTGCACGCGGCGTTCGGCTTCCGTCAACGGACTGCGCGTGGCTTCCAGCGCCTGGCGCGCCGCGGCATGCGCGGCTTCGGCCTCGATGGCCGCTTTTTCGGCGTCGGCGACAGACTGTTGAAGTTCATCGACAGCGGCCTTCAGCGTCGCCAGATCGGGACCATCGGTCGCCTGCAAAGTGCCGATTTCGCGGGTGATCTCCGCCATCTCGGTCTCGAGCTTGGCGGCGCGATCGCTGTGCTGGCGCACGGCATTGGACAACTGATTGCGTTGCGCGGTCAGGTCGGCGAGGCGCTTGGTCAATTCCGAGAAAATCGCCTCGGCGGCGGTGAGTGCGCCGGCCGCTTCGGTGACACGGGCATCGACGCCGCTGCGCTTACCGGCGCTGGCATGGGCTTCGGCGCGGATGCTTTCTTCCTCGGCGGTGAGGCGGGCGATGGCCGCTTCGGCGTCGGCGGCAAGCTTCTGCTCGCGCTCGCGGTCGGCGGCGAACTGCACCAGACGCAGATCGAGTTCGGCAATGCGATCCTTGGCGCGGGTTTCTTCGCGGTCGAGTTCCTGCATCGCGACATTGAGACGATGAAGCGCTGCGCCGGCGCGGGCCTCGGCTTCGCGCAATGGCGGCAACGTCGCCGACGTGTTGGCCTGGCGTGTCGAGGCTTCGGCCTGCGCGCCGGTGCGGGCGGCGACTTCGCTGAACGCTTCGTCCTTGGCCTGCTCGGCGGCGGCGAGTTCGGCGGACGCGGCGGTCCAGCGCAAATGATAAAGCGTTGCTTCCGACTTGCGCACTTGCGCCGAGACGGTGCGATAGCGGATCGCCTGACGGGCCTGCTTCTTCAGCGCTTCCATCTGCCCGGCCAACTGGCCGATGACGTCCTCGATGCGCAGCAGATTGGCTTCGGCGGCCTTGAGGCGCAGTTCGGCTTCATGGCGGCGGGCATGCAGGCCAGACACGCCGGCGGCTTCTTCCAGCACCCGGCGGCGCTGCTCGGGCTTGGCCTGAATGATCTCGCCGATGCGGCCTTGATGCACGAGGGCGGGCGAGCGCGCGCCGGTCGAGGCGTCGGCGAACACCATCTGCACGTCGCGGGCGCGCACTTCGCGGCCGTTGATGCGGTAGGCGGAACCTTCCTCGCGCTCGATGCGGCGGGCGATTTCCAGCGTATCGGTGTCGTTGAACAAAGCCGGCGCCGAGCGCTCTTCATTGTCGATGGTGATGGCGACTTCGGCGTGGTTGCGCGCCGGCCGGCTGTTGTTGCCGGAGAAGATCACGTCGTCCATCGACGAGGCGCGCATGGATTTGTACGAGCTTTCGCCCATCACCCAGCGCAGCGCTTCGACCAGATTGGATTTGCCGCAGCCGTTCGGCCCGACCACGCCGGTGAGGCCCGGCTCGATTTGAAAGTCGGTCGGTTCAACGAAGGATTTGAAACCGATCAGGCGGAGCCGCGTAAGCTTCATGCTTTAGGCCTCAACCCGCGCAGGGTGAACGCCCGACGTTCCTGCTGGGTCATATAGGGACTGATACAAACTATCTGCCGGGGGCAGAGCCCGGACGCTAGATATAGGTGCCGCGTTCGCCGGGAGAATGAATTTTCGTGTCCCCGGGAGCAACAGAGATGCGATCAAAAAGCCCGGTTTTCCAGACCTTTCGGCTGTGGATTAGCGAAAAATAGCCTTGCGGCGCCGCTCCCGGTATCGGGGAGCGGCTTCAAAGCGAAATCAGCTTAAAAAACCGGGCGCGATCAGCTTTTCAGCAGCGGGTCGATCTGCTTGGCCATGTCCTCGATCGTCAGCGCGCCGGCGGTCAAAGTGCCGTTGATGAAGAAAGAGGGCGTCGACTGCACCTTGAACTTGTCGGTGGCGCGGGTGCGGACTGCCTCGATGCCGTCGAGCAGCTTCTGGTTCTGCAAGCAGGCTTCGAACGAAGCTTGCGTGAAGCCGGCCTGCTTGGCCAGGGCCAGCAAGGGCGGCAGCGGCTTTTCGACCGCCCAGACACGCTGCTGGCGGAACATGGTGTCGACCAGGGTGAAATATTTGCCGGGGTCGGTCTCGCCGGCGCAGCGCGCCAGCATGAAGGCGGCGGCGGCCAGCTGATCGAGCGGGAACTCGCGGAAGATGAAGCGCACTCTGCCGGTGTCGATGTAGCGCTTCTTGAGTTCCGGGAATGTGGTCTCGGTGAAATGCGCGCAGTGCGGGCAGGTCATCGAGGCGTATTCGATGATTGTGACCGGCGCCTTGGCGTCGCCCATGACCATGTCGGGCAGGGCGCCGGGCGCCATCAGTTCGACCTCGGACACCTTGGCCTGGGCCAGCGCTTCGCCGGAGAACGGCGGCAGGGTCGACAGGCCGAAAGCGGTGGCGAGCGCCACGGTGGCGGTGCCCTGGCAGAATTCACGTCGGGTGAGGCGCAATGGAATCTCCGTAAGGTGAAATACCGGTTCAGAATGGCTTGCTAGCTGGACAGGACAATTGTGGCAATGGCGGGCCATAAAGCCAAGGGCCGCCCGGCGGGGCCGGACACCGGACCAAAAATCTTGTCACTTTCGTTTGATCGACGCCCCCAGCCGTGCCAGCGCCTGGCGCAGGGCCTCGTCCTCGACTTCCGGCATGGCGTCGGCAAGGCGGGCTGTAACGGCGGGATCGGGCGGGGCGGGCATCTTTTTTGAACTTTGCCGGTGCAGAGGCGCCTGTCGCAAGGTGATGCGGCCGATCGCCTGCCAGCCAAAAAAGCGGTTCACCCGCTCCAATATGACCGCCGACAGATGCTGGATTTCCAGCGCCATCGGCCCCTCGACCCGGAGCACCAAGGTGGCCGGTTCGCTCTGGTCGTCGTCGCCGGTGTCGTTTTTGACGCGCGGCCAGTTGATTTTCATCGGCTCACTGTGGGCGGCGATTTCCTGGCCGACGATGTCGGCCCAGCGGGCGATGATTTCGGTCGAGGCAAAGCCCTGCTCCTTCAGCACGCCGCCGAGCGTCGCGCCGAGGAACTCGGACAACGGCCGGGGAAAACCGCGGGCGGGCTTGCTCATATTGTCGTGTCTCGGCCAAGGTCGCTGTAATGACCGTAGCAGTCCGGCCCCTTAAGCGAAAGAAATCCGCCGCCGACCCGGCCGACCTCCTGGCCTGGTACGACCGCCACCGCCGCGTGCTGCCGTGGCGCGCGCGCGCGGGCCGCAAAGCCGACCCCTATGCGGTGTGGCTGTCGGAAATCATGTTGCAGCAGACCACCGTGAAAACGGTCGGGCCTTACTTCACCAAATTCCTGACGCGCTGGCCGACGGTGGAGGCACTGGCGCAAGCGCCGCTCGACGATGTACTGCGCGCCTGGGCCGGGCTTGGCTATTACGCCCGCGCCCGCAATCTGCACGCCTGCGCCAGAGCGGTGGTCGAGCGGCACGGCGGAATCTTCCCCGCCGATCTCGACGCGCTTCGCGCGTTGCCCGGCATCGGCGACTACACCGCGGCGGCCGTCGGTTCGATTGCTTTCGATCTGCCGGCGGTGCCGGTCGACGGCAATGTCGAGCGCGTGGTGACACGGCTTTATGCGGTTGAACAAGCGATGCCGGCGGCGAAGCCGGAGATCAAGCGATTGGCGGCGTCGTTGTTGCCGCCGCGCCGCTCCGGCGATTTCGCGCAAAGCTTCATGGATCTCGGCGCCACGATCTGTTCGCCGAAGAAGCCGGCTTGCGTTCTGTGTCCGTGGAACGATGCGTGCATGGCCCGCGCGCGCGGCGACCAGGAGACCTTTCCGCGCAAGGCGCCCAAGCGCGAAGGCAAGCAGCGCTTTGGCGCGGCCTTCGTCGCGCTGCGCGCCGATGGCCAAAAGAATCTAGAGGTCTTGCTGCGCCAGCGGCCGGAGAAAGGTTTGCTCGGTTCGATGACCGAAGTGCCGGGCAGCGACTGGGCGCATGATTTCGATTTGAAGACGGCGCTCGACGCCGCGCCGTTAAAGGCGAAGTGGCGAAAGCTCGGCGGCGAAGTCACGCATGTGTTCACGCATTTTCCGCTGCGGCTGACTGTGTATGTCGCCGAGCTGCCGCGCGGCACCCGGGCGCCCAAAGGCGCGCGCTGGGCCAAGGTGTCGGGCTTGACCGGCGAGGCGCTACCGACTGTGATGCGCAAAGTTCTCAGCGCTGCGCTAGACTGACGAGAGATAAAATATCCGGGGAAACGAAAATGTCTGAGCCCAATTCGTGGACGTCAAATTCTTGGACACCAAGCCTGCGCTATCCCGATCCGCTGATTACCGCGCTCGATCCGCGCTTCAAGAAATATCATTTGCCGCTATCGAGCGTCGAGCAACTCTACACCGGTACGCGCTGGGGCGAGGGGCCGGTCTGGATCGGCGACATGCGCTGCGTCATCTGGAGCGATATTCCGAACAATCGCATGCTGAAATGGGACGAGGAGACAGGCGCGGTCGGCGTTTTCCGCAAGCCGTCGAATTACGGCAACGGCAATACCCGCGACCGCCAGGGACGACTGATTACTTGCGAGCATCTTGGCCGCGTCGTGCGCACCGAGATCGATGGCTCGATCACCGTGATCGCCGAAAAATTCAACGGCAAAAGGCTGAATTCACCGAACGACATCGTGGTGAAGTCGGACGGGTCGATCTGGTTCACCGATCCGCAATTCGGCCTGCTCAGCAATTACGAGGGCGACCAGCGCGACGCCGAACTGCCGATGAATGTCTATCGCGTCGACGGGCAGAGCGGAGCGATGAGCGTGATTGCCGATGACATCAAGGCACCGAACGGGCTGGCGTTCTCGCCGGACGAGAAGAAGCTCTACATCGTCGAGTCGCGCGCCGAGCCGCGCACGATTTTGTCTTTCGACGTCGCGCCGTCCGGCGACAAGATCTCCAATCGCAAGCTGCTGATCGATTCCGGGCCACAGGGCACGCCGGACGGCTTTCGCGTCGATGTCGACGGCAATCTGTGGTGTGGCTGGGGCATGTCACCGGAGCTGGACGGCGTGCGGATGTTTTCGCCGCAAGGCGAGCCGCTCGGGCATATCTCGCTGCCGGAGCGCTGCGCCAATGTCTGTTTCGGCGGCCGAAAGCGCAACCGCCTGTTCATGGCGGCCGCGCATTCGCTGTATGCGCTCTACGTCAACACGCAGGGTGCGGTGGGGGGATGACGTCGCGTCGCACTCGGTGTGCTCCCTCTCCCCCATAGCCCGTCGAAGACGGGCGTGAACGCCCTGACGGGGGAGAGGGTTGGGGTGAGGGGGCCTAAGACTCTCGATAGTGCGCAACCCCTCACCCGGATCGCTATCGCGATCCGACCTCTCCCGATGGGAGAGGTGAAGCAATCAAATCGCTGGAATGCCCGCCGCGGCGACGAGGAAGGCATTTTCCGCGCGCTCGGTGCGGTCGGGCTTCGGCAATTTGCTCATCGCCGCCTTCTTGTTGATCTTCCGCTTGGCGATTGAACCCAGCTTCTTGTCGGTCGCCTTCTCCTCCTTGAGCGTCATGGCGAGAATCTTGGCGACGTCGTTGCGGCCGATCAGCTTGGCCCAGGCCGTCAGCGTGCCGTAACGGGTAATCTCGTAATGCTCGACCGCCTGTGCGGCGGCGATCAGCGCGGCGTTGAGCACGGTCTTGTTCTCGATCTCGCCGGCGATTTCGCTGGCTTCTTCCAGGATACCGTCGATGGCCGGGCACTTGGTGCCCTGCGGCACCGACTTGATCATTTTGAACACCCGGTCGAGCCGCTTGATGTGGCCGTCGGTCTGCTTGAGGTGCATCCGGAAGCCCTTCTTCAGCTCAGCGTCGGAGGCTTTCGTGACCATGTCGGGCAGCGATTTTTTGATCTGGTGCTCGGCGTAATAGATGTCCTGCAGCGTATGCACGAACAGCTCGTCGAAAGTGTCGATGTCGGATGAAAACCAACCCATGGCCGTAGATCTCCCTTTGGAACCTGAGCGGGTATAAAGCGCCGGGGCCGCCTGAGTTCCCTTTGCCGGCAAAGACCGCTAAGAATTGCCCCGGATCGAAGTCTTAAAGGAGAGCCCTATGGCCATTGAACGTCACGACGTCGGCGCCCGCATGAGCAAGTGCGTGGTGCACGGCAATACCGTTTATCTCGCCGGCATCGTCGCCAATGAGCCCAAGGGCAAGAGCGTCACCGAGCAGACCAAGGACATCCTCGCCCAGATCGACGGCTTCCTGAAAACCGCCGGAAGCGACAAGTCGAAGCTTCTCACCGCCAATATCTGGATCACCGATATGGCCAATTTCGCCGAAATGAACGCGGTCTGGGACGGCTGGGTCTCGCCCGGCAATACGCCGGCGCGCGCCACCGTCGAGGCCAAACTCGCCACGCCCGACTACAAGGTCGAGATCATGGTGGTCGCGGCCAAGTAAAAAAGCTCGTCATGGCCGGGACAAGGCCGGGCATGACGGCGCAGAGGGCGGGGAAATTTTTATGCCATTCGACTTCAGCCCGCTGTTTCCGGCAGGCACGCCGGCGCCCGCCCTGCGCTGGACCGGTTCGCCGAAATACAACTTCACCGGCGGCAATAACGACCCCGACGCCGTGCCGCTGTCCGGTCTTATGCAGGCGGCGCAATCGGTGCTCGAGCGCGAAGGGCGGACGCTGGCGACCTATGGCCTGAAAAGCGGGCCGCAGGGCTACCGCCCGCTACGCGAATTTCTCAGCACCAAGCTCAAGCGCGACGCCCGGATGAATTGCAGCGCCGACGACATTCTCATTGTCTCCGGCTCGCTGCAGGCGCTCGATCTGGTCAACGCGGCGCTGCTGACGCGCGGCGACACCGTCATCGTCGAGCAGGACAATTACCAGGGCACGCTGACACGGCTGCAAAAACTCGGCGTCAGCGCCGTCGGCATTCCGCTCGATAGCGGCGGCATGCGCATGGACGTGCTGGAAGCGGCGCTCGAGCAACTTAAAGTCCGCGGCATCAAGCCGAAATACATCTACACCATCCCGACCGTGCAAAATCCGACCGGCACGATCATGGGCGAGGCGCGCCGCATCAAGCTGTGCGAACTCGCCGATCAATATGGCGTGCCGATTTTCGAGGACGACTGCTACGCCGATCTGGTGTGGAGCGGCGACCGCCCGCGCGCCATCCACGCGATCAGCAAGTCCGACAACGTCATCCATATCGGCTCATTCTCGAAGTCGATCGCGCCGGCCCTGCGCGTAGGCTTCATCGCCGCGCCCTGGGGCGTGATGTCGCGCATGCTGGCGCTGAAGACCGACGCCGGCTCCGGTTCGCTCGAACAAATGGTGCTGGCCGAATACTGCGCGCCGCATTTCGCCGATCACGTTCCGGCATTGCGTTCCAGTCTGCGCAAGAAGCTCGAGACCTTGATGGAAACGCTCAACGAACAATTCGGCACCGCTGCCGAGTTCGACGATCCCAAAGGCGGGATATTCCTCTGGGTCAAGCTGCCGGACAATGTCGATACGTTGAAGCTTTACACGGCCGCGCTTGCCGCCGGTGTCGCCATCAATCCCGGCCCGGAATGGTCGACCGACAGGGCGCACAGCATCAGCCGCATTCGCATATGCTTTGCCAGTCCCTCGCATGACGAAATCCGCGAGGGCATCGCCATTTTGGCCGACGTTTGTCGCAAGGAGTTCGGCGTGCCGGCGCGTAGCGCCAATGTTGAGCTGGGACAAGAGAATGGCGAACGATAGGCCCGGCATTCTGGCAATCTGGAATGACGTGGCGCCCGGCCGCGACGCCGACTTCAACAACTGGTTTCAGGGCGAGCATCTCGAGGAGCGGCTCGCCGTGCCCGGCTTTCTCTATGGCCGCCGGCATCAGGCGATCTCCGGGGCGTCGGGTTATTTCAATTTCTATCTGGTTGAACACCCAGACGTCCTGACGTCACAGCCTTATCTGGAGCGGCTGAACAATCCGACGCCGATGACCAGGATGATCATGTCGGACGTCTTCAAGAACATGAATCGCACCTTGTGCCACCGCGGCTTGCGGCGCGGCGCGATGCGCGGCGCCTATGCGGTGACGGTGCGCTTCAACGACACGCCCGATGAAATGCGGCTCGCCGCGCTGCTCGACGAATTGCTCGCCGATATCAACATCGTCAGCGGCGAAATCTGGCTGGCCGTGGATGCGGCGAGCCAGCCTCTGACGCAGGAAGAAAAACTGCGCGGCGGCGACCGGAAGATCAAAGGTGCGCTGATGGTCGACACCTTGCGGCAGGAGGATGCCGAGGCGCTCGGCGTGCGATTGACGGAACAGTTTCCGAACGGCGACACCGGCGTGTTTCGCGTCTTGTGCCAGCTTGGACATGGAGAGGCGTTCGCCACATGACACAGCTCGAAAGCATTGCCGGAAAAGTCGCGGCGCTTCTCATTGCGCGCAAGGAAACAATCGCGGTCGCCGAATCCTCGACCGGCGGGCTGATCGCAGTGGCCTTGCTGGCCGTGCCCGGCGCCTCGGCCTATTTCATCGGCGGCGCGGTTGTCTATACCAAGGCGTCGCGCGCGGCTTTGCTTGGTATCGGCGACGCCGAAATGATCGGTATGCGTCCATCGACCGAAGCCTACGCGCTGCTTTGCGCCCGCACGCTTCGGCACAAGATGGTGGCGACGTGGGCGTTAAGCGAAACCGGCGCCACGGGGCCGTCCGGCAATCGCTATGGCGACGCGGCCGGCCACACTTGCGTCGCGGTGGCGGGACCCGCCGAGAAGGCCGCGACTTTGGAGACCGGCAGCACCGATCGCCGCGCCAATATGGATGCGTTTGCCGTGCGGGCGCTTGAACTGCTGCTGGACGCGTTGTCGGCCAAGGCGTGAGTCCTGTCGCGGCGCGACCGGAACCTACGCCCGGTCGACTAGCGCGGCATAGCAGCCAGGCGCGGCGTAGTGCAGATGCAGATAGGCGGCGCGCGGATCGGCGAACAGTTTTTCAATCGCGGTTTCGACCTCGCGCCCGGCGATAAGTTCGTTGCCGACCATCATGCCGCTCTTATCGAATGCGCGAGCCGCTAATGTGCGCAGGCGCAGTTGTTCCGGCACCCGGTCGACTGCGTCATATTGTTCTTCGCCTTCGCGGACGAAGATCGCAAACCGCATGCGATAGGGCGATTCAACAGCGTGATGTTCGTAATTGACGAGCAGGAGTTCGTCACCTTCGCACGCATCCGTCAGGCTGATCCGGCAAGGATAGCCGGGCTTGCGGTCGTCGGCGAACTGGCGCTTTGCGCCTCGCGCCGCGAGTTCCGCGTCCGACAGTCGAAACAGCGGCGCAAAAGTCTCGGCCGGAAGTCCCGATATTTTAAAGCTCATGATTGCTCTCCATCATTCCGATGGAGAACTATCTGGGCCGGCGGGCCGGCATTTCCCACCCGATTCCTGCCGAACCTACGCCGCCAGTTGGCGCAATTTGTCGATATCGAGAATTTTCAGCGAGCGCTCCGAATATTCCACCAGATTGCCATTGCGAAAGGCGTTGATGACCTTGCTGACATAGACGGTGGTCAGTCCGGTGGCGTCGGCGATATGGGTCTGGCGCAACGGAAATTCGATGGCGCCGTCCGCGACCTTGCCGGCCTTTTCCATGCGGCTCCAGATGTCGAGCATCAGGCGGGCAATGCGGCCGGTCGCCGTGCGCCGGCCGAGATCGGCGATCAACTGGTCGGCGCGGTTCCGCTCTTCGTTGTATGCGGACAGAAACGTATCGAATATCGGCGGCGACATCGTCATCGCTGCACGCAGTTGCGTCAGATCGAAGGTGCGAATGCTGCCCCGGGTGATGGCATCGATCGATAGATGCAGTTTGCGCTCGAACAGCAGCCGGCATGTCACCAGTTCGCCCGGCACCATGAACGACAAAATCTGCCGGCGGCCATTCGACAGCTTCATGATGCTGGTGGCCCAGCCTTCGCAAATTACCGGCACGCCTTCCAGTGTCGTGTTCGGGTGAAAGATCGTGCGCCGCGCGGCGAAATTGCTTTTCTTCTGCGTAATGGACGTTTCGGCCGCGTAGGGGCGTTCCCAGCCCATGTCTATCAAGACGGTGCAAAGTCCCAAGCCGCGCATGATGCAGTTTGAACAACCGGTTTTCTGAGCGGGTAGCTTGGAAGTTGCAGTCATTACCGAAACGCCACCAAGGCTAGTTGTGCGAACTTGTCATGATCGAGAATTGTCACTTCATCATCTGATAGATCAATTATGCATTCTTCACGCAAATTGCGAATCGCGTGTTGGACCTGATCGGGCGCAAGCCCGGTGGCGTCGGCGATTTCCACAGAATCGAGCGGAAACGGGTAGGCATTGGCGCCGTTTCTGATGTTGCGGGCAGCAAGCCGGTCGACCAGGCCACGGACTAAGCCGGCGATGCGGGTCTTGGGTTCGGGCGCGGTCAGGTTGACCGAGGTCGTGGCCATTTCCTCGACTTCGGTCGAGCAAAGTTGTCCCAACGCCTCGCAGATGTCGCTGTTTTCAATGAGTTGTTTTTTGATGGCGTCTCTGCCGAGTTGGCAGATGCGCGTATCGGTCGCAGCCTGCACCGAGAAGGCCGACTGGCTATTGAACAGCGCGAAAGCGGAAAACAGGTCGCCCGGGATCAGCACGGATAGAATTTGACGGCGGCCATCGGCAAAGCGATGGAAACGATAGGCCCAACCCTGACACAGCACGTAAGGGCCTGGAAAAAAATGCGTGCTGCTCTCCTGAATGACCGCGCCCTCGTCGGCGTGGAAAAAGAGCTGCGGGATTTCCGCTTTTGGCGTCGGCGTGCCTGCGTCGACCTGGTCAGTCAACTTGCTGCAGAAGCTCGAACCGCGAACGCCGCAGTCGCGGCAAGGCCAGGCCAATTGCCGTTCAAATTTCACCAAAGCACCTGGAAAGTCTGTTGTTTATGGATGTAAAGCTCTCCCATCTAGAGTCTTCGCAATATGTTTGGAACCGCAAGTCAGCAGTTATTTAGGTAATCTACTTTATGGTTTTTACAGAACTTCGCGGGGGTGTTGTCGGCGGCGCTACCGATGCATGTGCGTCGGCGGCATGCGGGGATAGATTGACGTTTCGGAAACGAAGGCGAAGCGGCCTATTCGGCGGCTTCGGCCATTTCGGAACGCATCTGCGCGCGCAGATCGTCGATCAGCGTGAGGCCCTTCGGCGTCTCGATGTGCCAGAAGGTCCAGCCGTTGCAGGCATCCAGCCCCTGCGCGACCGCGCCCATCCTGTGGATCGAGCCGACGGCCTCGCCGAACGAAATGGCGCCGTCGGCGCGCACGATGGCCTTATAGCGCTTTTTGGAGTCGGTCAGCCTGGCGCCGGGGCTCACCAGGCCGCGCTCGATGAGCGCCGAGAAGGCGACACGCGGCGCTTCGCGCGCTGTCATGAACGGCGCAATCGACGGCGACGGCACGACCTGCATGTCGTCGATGCGCTTTTTCGCGGCGCGCGCGTATTTTTCCTCGCGCTCGATGCCGATGAAGCGGCGGCCGAGGCGCTTGGCGACGGCGCCGGTGGTGCCGGTGCCGTTGAACGGGTCGAGCACCAGGTCGTCGGGCTTGGAACTCGACAAAATGACGCGGGCGAGCAGGGCTTCCGGCTTCTGCGTCGGGTGCAGCTTCTTGCCGTCTTCGCCTTTTAGGCGTTCGCCCCCGGTGCACAGCGGGAAGGTCCAGTCGGAGCGCACCTGCACGTCTTCATTGCCGGCCTTGAGCGCCTCGTAATTGAAGGTGTAACCCTTGGCATTGGCGTCGCGCGAGGCCCAGATCATCGTCTCATGCGCATTGGTGAAGCGCCGGCCGCGGAAATTCGGCATCGGGTTTGTTTTGCGCCAGACCACGTCATTGAGGATCCAGAACCCCATGTCCTGCATTATCGATCCGACGCGGAAAATATTGTGATAGGAGCCAATCACCCAGATCGTGCCGGCCGGCTTGAGCACGCGGCGGGCGGCCCTCAGCCATTCCTTGGTGAAGGTGTCATAGGCGGCGAATGAGTCGAACTTGTCCCAGTCGTCGGTGACCGCGTCGACATGCGAATCGTCCGGGCGCTTGAGATCGTTGGCGAGCTGTAGATTGTAGGGCGGGTCGGCAAACACTAGATCGACGGAATTCGCCGGCAGCTTTGCCATCTCGCTGACGCAGTCGCCAATGAGAATGCGATGCGGCTCGGAATTTTCTGAAACTGCACGGGGCGCCCGTGAGGGCGCCCCGCGACGCGATACTACCATGACTCAATACTCTGACTCAGGCGACGCGGTCGGCAGACGCGGGACCTACAACCGACAGGCCTGCAATATGCGCACGCAAGGTGAAGAAACGGTTTAAGCTCGAAAATTGAGAGTCGGCAAAATCTGCCTATTTAACGAGGGGTTAGCACTCGTTAACGGGGATGGAAAACGCCCGATTGGACGCGGGCGCAAAGCTACGCGATGATTGAACGAACGATGTGGGAGACGGCCTAAATGCGATGGGATGATTTTCGCCGCAGCGACAATGTCGAAGACGATCGCGACGGCGGTGGCGGCGGATATGGCGGCGGCGGTGGCGGCTTTGGATTGCCGGTCGGCGGCGGCGGTCTCGGCATCGGCGCCATTGTCGTGCTCAGCTTGGTCGGCTGGGCCTTCGGTATCGATCCGAGCATTCTGATCGGCGGCGCCGAAATGGTCAGCAACAGCCGCACGCAATATCAGCAGCCCTCTCAGCCGCCTTCCGGCAAGACATCGAAGCCGACAGACCAGATAGGCGATTTCGTCGCCGCGGTTCTCGGCAACACCGAAGACACCTGGATCAAGGTTTTTCAAGACAGCGGCCAGACCTATCGCGCGCCGCGTCTGCGGCTGTTCTCCGGCCAGGTGCAGGGCGGCTGCGGCGCCGCGAGCGCGGCGTCGGGGCCGTTCTATTGCCCGAACGACCGGCGCATTTATCTCGACACCTCGTTCTTCAACGACATGCGCGTGCGTTTCAAAGGCTGCACCGGCAAGGCCTGCGAATTCGCGGAGGCCTATGTCGTCGCGCATGAGGTCGGCCATCACGTGCAGAACCTGCTGGGCATCCTGCCGAAGGCGCACGAGGCGCAGCAGCAGGCCGACAGCAAGGCGGCGGCCAACCGCATTCAGGTACGCGTCGAATTGCAGGCCGATTGTTTCGCCGGCATCTGGGCCAACCAGTCCGACCAGCGCTGGAAAACGATCGAGCCGGGCGATGTCGAGGCGGCGTTGCAGACCGCGGCGGCGATCGGCGACGACCGCTTGCAAAAGCAGGCGCGCGGTTATGTCGTGCCGGACTCATTCACCCATGGTTCGTCGGAGCAGCGGCAGCGCTGGTTCACCACCGGGCTGAAGGCCGGCAAGATCGCGGCCTGCAATACGTTCGCGGCAAACGCGCAACTTTAACTTTTCGTCATGACCGGGCTTGTCCCGGCCATCCACGACTTGCTTTACTGCCTTCAGAAAGACGTGGATGCCCGGCACGAGGCCGGGCATGACGGAGGGTCAAATATGCCCGGTCTCGACGAAACGCGCCATTTCGTCCCGCTCAAGATCGCGGTGCTGACCGTGTCGGATACGCGCGAACTGGCCGACGACAAATCCGGCAACACATTGGTCGAGCGCATCCGTGCCGCCGGCCATGTCGTGGCGGAACGGTCGATCGTCAAGGACGAGGTCAGCGAGATCCGCAAGAAGGTGAAGGCCTGGATCGACGACACGTTCATCGACGTTGTCATCTCGACCGGCGGCACCGGATTTACCGGCCGCGACGTCACGCCGGAAGCGGTCGAGCCTTTGTTCGAGAAGCGCATGGATGGCTTCTCGACTCTGTTCACGATGGTGAGCTTCCCGAAGATCGGCACCTCGGCGATCCAGACCCGGGCCACCGCCGGCGTTGCCAACGCGACTTACATCTTCTGCCTGCCGGGCTCGCCGGGCGCCTGCAAGGACGCCTGGGACGACATCCTCGTGCATCAGCTCGATTACCGCTACCGGCCGTGCAACTTCGTCGAGATTCTGCCGCGGCTCGACGAGCATATGCGCAGGCCGAAGGCGAAAGGCACAACCGCCTAACTACAGTTCCATATCCCAGAATTCTGCAACCACATCCTTGCCCCATGTGTGCCGCTGTTCGCTCGAGGTCAGCGTGAAGCCGGCTTTCTGGTAGATGTGCCGCGCCGCGGTGAGGATGCTGTGCGTCCACAAAGTGATTTTCTTGTAGCCGGACGCGCGCGCGAACTGCACGCATTCGTCGGTCAGCCGCCGGCCGAGTCCCAGGCCGCGGCCTTTCGGATCGACCAGCAGCAGGCGGATGCGTGCCGTATCGGGCGCCGCGTCCTTGACCAGCATGACGCAACCGACATTCTCGCCGTTTAACTCGGCGATCCAGCAGCGTTCGCATGATGGATCGTTGTTATTGACGAAGTCGGCGACGATCTGCGCGCACAGGCCCTCGAACGGATCGCCCCAGCCATATTCCTGCGCGTAGTTGACCGCGTGCGCGGCCACCATCCAGCCGAAGTCGCCATGGCGCGGCGCCCGCAAGATATAGCTTTCGGTCGCGGCGGGCGCGTCGCCTTCCAGCAAGGTCTCGATCGTCCGCATGGCGCCGACGAGTACCGATTGCCTGGCCGGGTCCAGTTTCGCCAGCATCGCAGCGACGTCGCTCTGCGAGCGTTTCTCCGCCGGCGCATAGACCTTACGGCCCTGCGCGGTCAGCGACAGGTGGCTCTGCCGCGCATCCAGTTTCGAGGTCGTGCGTTTGATCAGGCCCTTTTTCTCGAAATCGCGCAGCAGGCGCGACAGATAGCCGGCGTCGAGATCGAGCGTGCGGGCAATGTCGCTCGCCGTCAGATCGTCGCCTCGTGACAATTCGTACAGCACGCGCAGTTCGCCGAGCGAGTAGGGACTGTCGAGATAGTTTTTGCGCAGGACGCCGATCTGCCGCGTGTAGAAGCGATTGAAGCGGCGTACGTCCGCGATGTGCTTTTGGTCGATGCGGGCAGGGTCGGGATGGTCGGTTTTCATGGCCATCCGAGGGTCGGCCAGATAGTTGACAAAGTCAAGTATATCAAATTCCGTTCGTCCCCGCGAAGGCGGGGACCCAGTGCTTCGCCAAAGACTGGATGCCCGCTTTCGCGGGCATGAGCGGAGAAATTGCAATGCCTCTGGGTCGACTAGCCTACGGTGCGCGCCCCGGCGCCGAGCATCGTCACCCGCCGCCGCCCCAACTTTCTCAGCATCGCCGCCTCGGGCTCGGAGGCGTCGGGGTGGCCGCCGAGTACATCGTAGAACCGCCGCGCGATCAGCAGGCCCTGTTCCGGCCGGGCGCCGCCGCCGAGCATCACACGCAGCAGCGTCAGCAGTTCCGACAGTCCGGGCCGCAGCAGATCGGCGGCGCCGGGCGGACGAAACACCGCGGCGCGCTGGGTGTCGCCGGTGCTGGCGGCCTGAATAAATCTCTCGGTCGCCTCGATCCAGCCCGGCTCCGGCACGCAGCCGGCGCGCAGAAACATCAGCCAGGGCGTGCGGGTGCCGCGCGCCGTTTCGCGCAGCCGCGCCGCCAAAGGCGCTTCCATGCGGACGAACCGGCAGCCGGCGATGTCGGCGACCTGTTCGGTGTCGTCGCTCGAGCCGGCGTCGGCCACCACCACCTCGCTGATCAGCCCGCTCATCGCGCCTGGCACCAGCGCGGCCAAGGTCGGCACCAGCAGGCGCTCCGATTCGTGGGTGGGAATGACGACGCTGAGCATGGAACTTCCGGCCTGTGGATTGGGTTGCCACCATATCATGTGGGATTTCAATTCCGTCCCACGAGATCGGGCATTTAGTGGACGAATTTGCGTTTTTCAAAAATTGTTCTTGTTATGTTCACTCTGGCTCACTAGGTTGAATCCATGGCTAGATCAACTTCAGCCTTGAAACGCCCGCCGGCGTCACCCGGTTTTGCCGACCGAGTAACGGAGCTGCCCTCTGCGCCGGCGGGTGTCGCAAATTCAGAGCGCGGCGTTCGCGTCGATGACGCCACCGGCCTGCTCGGCGTCGTCGTCGAGCATGAGCGGCGCAAGGGCCGCGGCGCGCAGTCGAATGCCTCCGGCCGTTACGAGCCTCTGGCGCGCATTGCCTTCGACGACGGCTGGCGCTCGCTCGACGAGCTGCCGCCGTTCAAGACCACGGTGCAGGCGGACGCCACCCGCAAGATCATCACCCGCAACGATTCCCCCGACATCGGCTTCGACCGTTCGGTCAATCCCTATCGCGGTTGCGAGCACGGCTGCGTCTATTGCTTCGCGCGGCCGACGCACGCCTATCTCGGCCTGTCGCCGGGGCTGGATTTCGAATCCAAGCTGTTCGTCAAGCCGGAAGCCGCCGAGCTTCTGGCCAAGGAGCTGGCGTCGCCCAACTATTCGCCGAAGGTGATCGCCATCGGCACCAATACCGACCCGTATCAGCCGATCGAGCGGCGCTACAAGGTCATGCGCCGCATTCTCGAAGTGCTCGATCGCGCCGGTCATCCGGTCGGCATCGTCACCAAGTCGGCGCTCGTGCTGCGCGATCTCGATATTCTTGCCCGCATGGCCGAGCGCAATCTCGCCAAAGTCGCGCTGTCCATCACGACGCTCGATCCGGAACTGGCGCGCAAGATGGAGCCGCGCGCGGCGACGCCGACGCGGCGGCTGGAAACCTTGCGCGCGCTCGCGCAGGCCGGCGTGCCGACCACGGTGATGGTCGCGCCGATCATTCCGGCGCTCAACGACAGCGAAATCGAACGTATCCTCGATCGGGCGCAGGCCGTTGGCGTGCGCGAAGCCGGCTATGTCATGCTGCGCCTGCCGCTCGAAGTGCGCGACCTATTCCGCGAATGGCTGGTGACGAATTATCCCGACCGTGCGCGGCATGTGTTCAAGCTGATCCGCGACATGCGCGACGGCAAAGATTACGATTCGGAATGGGGCAAGCGCATGAAGGGCACCGGGCCCTATGCCTGGCTGATCGGCCGGCGTTTCGAGGTCGCCTGCGAAAGGCTCGGCCTCAACAAAAAGAAACTGAAGCTCTCGACCGAGCATTTCCGCCATCCCAAGCCAGATGACGCACAACTGAGCCTGTTTGCCTCATGAACGACCCGCAAGCCGTGCTGTCGCTGGTGACGCTCGGCGTTGCCGATCTGAACCGCAGCATTGCTTTCTATGAAGCGCTCGGATTTCAGCGCAAGGCGCAGGCGGTCGAGGGCGTCGGCTTTTTCCTCGCCGGCGCCTGCGCTATTTCGGTCTTCCCATCCGAAGAACTGGCCAAGGACGCCGGCATCGGCTTCAAGGATCTGTCGCCGGCGTTTCGCGGCGTGTCGCTGGCCTGGAATTGCCATTCCAAACCGGAAGTCGACGCGGCCATCGACCGCGCCTATCGCGCCGGCGCGACGATTCAAAAATCGGCAGTCGATGCCTTCTGGGGCGGCTATTCGGGATATTTCTTCGATCCCGACGGCCATCTCTGGGAGGTCGCGTTCAATCCCGATTTTCCGCTCACCGAAGACGGCCGGCTGACGTTGCCGGCCTAGTTTTTCGGCGCGCCCGCCCGCGCTATTTGATGGTGATGCCGAGCGCGCTGACCATCTTGCCCCATTTTTCCACTTCGGCCTTGAACATGGCGTCGGCTTGCGCCGGCGTTCCCGTCATCGGATCGAAGCCGATCTTGGTCAGCTTGTCCTGAATGTCCGGCGACTTGATGGTGTCGTTGATCGCGGCATTCAGCGCCTCGATGATTTTCGGGTCGGTCTTGGCCGGTGCGAAGACACCGACCCAGGAGGCCGCGACGTAATTCGCATACCCTTGCTCGGCAAAAGTCGGCACGTTCGGCACGACGCCGGCGCGGCTGTCACCGGCGATGGCCAGGCCCTTGAGCTTGCCGGCGGCAATTTGCGCCGCCGCGCCGCCACCCAATGTCGTCGCCCAGACATCGATCTGGTCGCCGAGAACGGCATTCATCGCCGGCGCGCCGCCCTGGAACGGAATATGGGTCGCCGAAATGTGCGCGAGTATCTTGAAGAAATATTCGGCCTCGATATGCGAGCCGCTGCCGACGCCGGCCGAGCCGAAATTGACCGGCTTGGCCTGCGCCGCCTTGATCAGGTCGGCGAGCGAGTTGGCGGGATTGTTTGGGCTCGTCACCAGCGCTTCCGGGCTCGACGCGGCGATCGCCACGGTGGTCAAATCGGTCGCGGCGAATTGCTTCACCTCGCGCAGCGTCTCGTTGATGGCGATGGCCGTTGTCGTTGCCAGCAACGTGTAGCCGTCTGGCGCGGCGTGAGCGACAGCGGCGGCCGCGATATTGCCGCCGGCGCCGCCGCGATTTTCAACCACGACACTCTGCCGCAGACGTTCGCTCAAACCCTGGGCGATGAAGCGGGCCACGGTATCGGCGACGCCGCCCGGCGCGAAGGCGACCACCATCGTGATCTTGCTGGCCGGGTAAGGGTCAGCCGCGCGCACGGGACTTGCGAACACCAGGAGCGCTGCCGCGGCCATCGCGAACCGGAATTGAGACCGAATGAGCATGTGCGTTTCCCCTGGTGACTGTTCTTGGCTATTCCGGGCGCAGTTTCCGCGCCTGAACTCGACTAATCCATCCCGGCGGCCGGGACAAGGAAACAACGGCGAATCATCGCGCCGCCACGGCGCGCGTGCCTGCCGCAATCCCCGGATTTCACATCGCAAAATCACAGCCGTTGACTTCGCCCCCGCCGCGGGCGACTGCTCGACCATGGCCCGCAAACCGCAAGCCGCCAAACGCCTGCCGCTCAAAGAGCCCGTGCTGCGCCCGACCTTCCGGCGCGAGCGGCGGGCGCTCAACGCCGGGATTTTTCCGGTCGCCGGCTGCGACGAGGCTGGCCGCGGGCCTTTGGCCGGTCCGGTGGTCGCGGCGGCGGTGATCCTCGATCCCGCGCGCATCCCGCGCGGCCTCAACGATTCCAAAAAGCTCGACGCCAAGGCGCGCGAAGCCCTTTACGAGAAAATCTGCGCCACCGCGCAAGTATCGGTCGCCTTCGGCGCGGTCGAGCGCATCGACCGCGACAATATACTGCGCGCTTCGTTGTGGGCGCTGGCGCGCGCGGTCAGGGCCTTGCCGGTGCGGCCGAAGCTGGTCTTCGTCGACGGCAACATGAAAATCGACTGCGGCTGCGACTGCGAGGCGGTGGTGTCGGGCGATGCCCTGGTGCTGTCGGTGGCGGCCGCCTCCATCGTCGCCAAGGTGACGCGCGACCGGCTGATGGCGCGCATCGCGCTGGCGCATCCCGGTTACGGCTTCGAGCGCCACATGGGCTACAGCGTGCCGGAACATTGCGCGGCGCTGGAGCGCCTCGGCCCGACGCCGCATCACCGCCGGTCGTTTGCCCCGGTTGCGGCCAAATTCGCAGCTCTTCAGGCCGAATTAGGCGCGGTTCCGGACGCGGTTGTCGCGTCCTTGTTGCCACTTTAGCCGGCGTTCTCTATTGCTGCCCTCGTATCCCTTGTCTTACAGGGCACGGGATAAAAAGATGCCACGGGCCCATGCATCAAGTTTCCCTCATTATCGAAGCCTTGCGCGGCCGGCCGGTGCTGGTGTTCTGGGCCGCAGCTTTGACGCAAGGCCTGCTGTGGACGCTTGTGCCGGCTTTATTTTATAGCGCGCCTCCCGGCGATGTGCCGCTGCTGCTGGCCATCGGTCATGAATTCGTGCTCGGCAGCTATCTCGGACCGCCGCTGGCGTTCTGGCTCGGCGAGGTCGCGTTCCGGCTCGGCGGGCTGATTGGCCTCTACGTCCTGGCGCAGGCCTGCATCGTCACCGCGCTATGGGCGGTGTTCACGCTCGGCCGCGCGGTGGTCGGCACGCGTCACGCCGCGCTCGGCATTCTGCTGATGGTCGGAGTCGCTTCCTTCACCGTGCCGTCGACGGAATTCGGACCGGCGGTGCTGGCGGCGGCATTGTGGGCTCTGGCGCTGCTGCATTACTGGCGCGCGGTCGGCCTGTACAAACGCGGCGCCTGGTTCCTGCTGGCGCTCGATCTCGGCCTGCTGCTACTGACGACGTATGCCGGCGTTATTCTGCTCGTGCTGCTGACCGCGTTCACATTGGCGACCGTGCGCGGCCGCCGCGCGCTGACTTATGTCGAGCCGTGGATTGGCCTGCTGCTATTCGTCATCGTCGTCGCGCCACATGCCGCCTGGCTCTACGCGATGCGCGACACGGTGTTGACCGCATTCCACGAGAGCATCGTTGCCGGTGCCGGATGGTCGGCGGCGATCGATCTCGCCACGGTGCTGGTTGCAATCCATCTCGGCGTCGTGCTGCTCGTCCTTTTGGCCAGCGGCTTAAAGCGGCAGCGGCGCGAGCGCGCGCCGGAAATCGACCGGCCGCCGGCGCAATCGCTGGCGCGAAATTACATTTATTTTTTCGCGCTGGCGCCCGCGGCCTGCGCCATCGCGCTGAGTATCGCGGCCGGAACGCACTGGCCGCTCGGGGCGTTCGGTTCACTGGCGCCTTTGGTGTTGCTGTCGGGCCTGGCGGTCGTCGTCGCCGGCGGCGACCGCGTCCTGCTCTATCGCGAGCGGCTGGTGTCGTCGGTCTGGCTCGCCTTGCTGGTGGCGCCGCCGCTGCTGGCGGCGCTCGGACTCGTCATCATGCCGTGGGCCTTCGGCCGCGACCTGCGCGTCGCGCAGCCGGCGCAGGCCGAGGCGCATTTTCTCGCCGACAGTTTTCAGCGCCGCACCGGCCAACCGCCGGCCATTGTCAGCGGCGACGAACGCCTCGCGCCGGCGATCGCACTGATGACGCCGACCCGGCCGCGCGTCTTTTTTGCCTGGGCGCCGCAACGCAGCCCGTGGATCAGCGTCGATGAAGCCGCCGCGCTCGGCGGCGTGCTGGTCTGGCCGGCGGAGGCGTCCGGCAAGCCGCCGGAGACATTGACCATCCAGTTTCCGGCCATGGTGCCGGAATTCCCGCGCACATTCGCCCGCGCGGTCGAGGGCCGGCTGCCGCCGGTCCGCCTCGGCTGGTCGGTGCTGCGGCCGGCGCAATAGAACGATTGCCGCGCGGGTTCAGTGATAGCTCTCGCCTTCGCGCACCTTGCCGCGAAACAGCCAGTACACCAGAACGATATAGCCGAGCACGAAGGGCAACAGCACCAGCGTGCCGACCAGCATGAATATCTGGCTCGACGGCGCCGCCGCCGTATCCCAGACCGTCAGCGACGGCGGGACCAGATACGGGAAATTGGAAATCACCAGCCCGAGATAGCCGAGCATGAACAAAGCAATCGCGGCGAGGAAGGGCGGCGCGTCGCGTTCCTTTTCGATTCCGTACCAGCAGCCGAAGGCCACCAGCGCAGTCACAGTTGGCACCGGCCACAAATAATAGAAATTGGGCAACGAGAACCAGCGCGCGGCAATGCGCGCTTCGGCGAGTGGCGTCCACAGGCTGACCGCCGCCATGAACACAAGCACGGCGATGAGACAGGCTTTCGATTGCCGGCGCGCCCGCACGGCGATCGCGCCTTCGGTCTTCATCACCAGCCAGGTGGCGCCGAGCAGTCCGTAACCGGCGATCAGCGCAAGTCCGCACAGCAATCCGAACGGGCTCGCCCAGTCGTAAGGGCCGCCGGCATAGGCGCCGTTCTCGACCTTGATGCCCTGGATCATGCCGCCGAGGATCACGCCTTGCGCGAAAGCGGCGAGCGTCGACCCGCCAACGAAAGCGTAACTCCAGCCTTTTTTGCTGTGCGAGACGGTGCGGAATTCAAACGCGATGCCGCGAAACACCAAAGCCAGCAGCATAACGATCACCGGCAGATAGAACGCCGGCATGATCACCGCATAGGCGCGTGGAAAGGCGACGAACAGGCCGGCGCCGCCGAGCACCAGCCATGTCTCATTGCCGTCCCAGAACGGCGCGATCGAACGCATCATCTGGTCGCGTTCGGTTTCGTTGCGGGCGAAGGGAAACAGGATGCCGATGCCGAGGTCGAAGCCGTCCATGATGACATACATGGCGACGGCGGTGCCGATGACGCCGGCCCAGATCAACGGCAGATACCATTCCATGACCGTTTCCTCTTCGTCGCTTTAAATCGTCCCTTGTCCGACATCCTTGGTCGATGCAATCGGGCTGAGCCCGGGCGAGCCCCCGCCATCGTCCGTGACCGTATCGGGTCCTTTGGCGATCAGCCGGTTCATATAATAAATGCCGAACGAGAAGACGATGCCGTAAGCCACGATGAACAGCGCCAATGTCCCGGCGATGGTCGCGCCCGGAACCGGCGAGGTGGCGTCAGCGGTGCGCATGATGCCGTAGACGACCCAGGGCTGACGCCCGCTTTCGGTCACGACCCAGCCGGCGATCACCGCGACGAAACCGATCCACCAGCTCTGCGCCATCACGCGCAAATACCAGCGGGTCTCGAATAACGTGCCGCGCCACCAGAAAAAAGCGCCGAGCAGCGCCGCCGCGATCATGAAGAAGCCGACCGCCAGCATGATGCGGAAGGCGAAGAACACGGTTGCCACCGGCGGCCTGTCCTTCGCCGCGACGCTGAGCAGTCCGGGAAACAGACCGTTCATCTTGTGCGTGAGGATCAGTGACGCGCCTTTCGGAATCGAAAGTTCGTAACGATTGCTGCCGGCCTTCTCATCCGGCCAGGCGAAGATATGGAAATCGGCGGGCTTGCTGCCTTCCCAATGCGCTTCCATTGCCGCGACCTTGATCGGCTGATGCTTGAGCGTGTTGAGGCCGTGCTGGTCGCCGATAACGAGTTGCAGCGGCGCGAGAAGCGCGGTGAGGCCGATGCCCATGCGCAACATGGTGCGGCCTTCGGCCATGTGACGCTTGCCGATGAGGAAGCGCGCGCCGACCGCGATCACCACAAAGGCCGTGGTCAGATAGGCGGCGTTGAGCATATGGGCGAAGCGATAGGGGAAGCTCGGATTGAACACGATGTGCAGCCAGTCGAGCGGGTAGGCGATGCCATCCCTGAATTCGTGGCCGGCCGGCGTCTGCATCCAGCTATTGGCCGCCAGAATCCAGAATGCCGAAATCATCGTGCCAACGGCAACGACGGCGGCCGACAACACATAGAGCCAGCGCGGCACCTTGTTGAAACCGAACAGCAGGATGCCGAGAAAGGTCGCCTCCAGAAAAAACGCCGTCAGCACCTCGTAGCCGAGCAGCGGTCCCAGCACATTGCCGGTCGCCACCGAGAAGCGGCTCCAGTTGGTGCCGAACTGGTAGGACAGCACGATGCCCGACACCACGCCCATCGCGAACGACACCGCGAAGATCTTGACCCAGAACCGCATCAAAAACTGGAAGCGCTCCTCGCCGGTCCGGAGCCAGAGCACGCCGAGCGTGGCGATATAGGCCGACAGGCCGATGGTGAAGCTCGGGAAGATAATATGAAAAATGATGGTGAAGGCAAATTGCAGGCGGGCCAACAGAACGGGATCGAATTCCATGGCTCTGCTCCGGGCCGTGCGACTCTAAAACGCCGG
>CAIMEA010000003.1 GCA_903839845.1 uncultured Hyphomicrobiales bacterium | reverse complement strand
GCGGCCGTACGCGTGGCGCTGGCGCGGTTTTTCGCCGAGAATATCGCAGTGCAAGCTTCTGGACTTGAGCGCAGCATCGTCGACGGCGCGCAGAGCATTACCGAAGCGGAAGCGGCGCTACAATAAACCCGCTCGTCCCCGCGCAGGCGGGGACCCAGAATCTGGATGCCCGCCTTCGCGGGCATGAGCGGAGAGTGGGAGGCTATCGATGTCGCTCAAGGGCAAAACGCTCTTCATCACCGGCGGGTCGCGCGGCATCGGCCTCGCCATCGCGCTGAAGGCGGCGCGCGACGGCGCCAACGTCGCCATTGCCGCGAAGACCGTCGATCCGCATCCGAAACTCGAAGGGACCATTCACACCGCCGCCGCCGAGATCGAGAAAGCCGGCGGCAAGGCGCTGGCGCTCGCCGTCGACGTGCGCGACGAAGCGTCGGTCAAGGAAGCGCTGGACAAGACCGCCGCGCATTTCGGCGGCCTCGACATCGTCGTCAACAATGCCAGCGCCATTCAGCTGACGCAGGTCGCTGCGACCGATATGAAGCGCTACGATCTCATGAATGGCGTCAATGCGCGCGGCACCTTCATGGTGTCGAAATATGCGCTGCCGCATCTCTTGAAATCGGCCAACCCGCATATCCTGATGCTGTCGCCGCCGCTCGACATGCAGGAGAAATGGTTCGCGCCGGCGACCGCTTACGCGATGGCGAAGTTCGGCATGAGTCTTGTCGTGCTCGGTCTTGCCGGCGAGCAGCGCGGCAAGATCGCCGTCAATGCGCTGTGGCCGCGCACGACCATCGCCACCGCTGCGGTGCGCAATCTGCTCGGCGGCGACGCGCTGATGAACATGTCGCGCACGCCGGACATCCTCGCCGACGCCGCCTGGCGCATCTTCCAGAAGCCCAAGACCTTCACCGGCAATTTCATCATCGACGACACATTCCTGGCGAGCGAAGGCGTCACCGATTTCGACCAGTACCGGGTCAATCCGAGCCAACCCTTGCAGGTCGACTTCTTCGTCCCCGACAACATCCCCGCGCCGGCGGGCGTGAGCTTGAAGGCGATGAAGTAATGCCGTCGGCTGAGGTCTTTGATCGCCAACGCCCGCTCAGGCGCAACGTCGCTCTATTTAGCCACGACCTCGACAATCGTGTCGCCGCGCGCGAAGGCTTCGGCAATTGCACCGAGTGAATTGATCAGGCGCGCGATCAAGACCTCATTTGAGGTGTTGCCGATCCTGATCCAGATCACGGAGGGACCATCGCCCCTCACTGCCTTGGCGATGGCAAAGTCCTGATCCTTGGTAACAAGGACTGCTTCGCGGTCAACGGCTGCCTTCCAAACAACGGCGTCCGATGCTTCGGCCAGTCCGACATCGGCGACATGGATGGCTTCATGGCCAAGCTCGCGAAGGCGGTGCGCCAATCGAGGCGGCAGTTGCGCGTCGATCAACAGGCGCAACGGTCACTCCGCCGCGATCACGGGATGGTCGGCTTGTCTCGCCGCGAAAGCGAGCACCGCGTCAATATCGGCACTTTCGAGGTAGGAATAATCGCGGAGAATGTCATCGCGCGTCATGCCGCCGGCGAGCATACCAAGCACGTCTGCCACGGTAATGCGCAGGCCCCGGATGCAGGGGCGTCCGTGCATTTGCGTGGGCGTTATGGTGATCCGGTCGGCCAAAGCCGTCATAACCCGCTCCTGTCTACCCCCTCTTAGCACGACGAAGACGAAAATTCCTGCACTTTCCCTCTCGACTACTATCCTATGCTAATATACCTATATTCCCGTCCGTTCCCCCTGAGGGGCATGACCCGGTAGCGCCGGCTCATGGGGAAAGGATCGGCGTCCGCGGGCGCGGGGTTAAGCTGACCCTGCGCGCTCGGGCGGTGCCGGGGCTCCACCCGGGGGCACTAGGACCCCCCGCCGGGAGCCGGCTGACGGTGCGAAGCCGTTGGCCTTGCCGGGGCAAAAGGAAACTCGGTGCCCAAAAGGGCCGAGGGCCCGGCCGCCTTGGAAGGCCAATAGCCGCCGGAAGCGTGGCCCGGCTGCCGCGAAAGCGCCGGACGGCGCGCCGAGAGGCGCCACGCATCTCCAAGAGAGATGCGTGCGATGAAGGAAACGTCGCGCCTTTCGGTGCGCCGCCCCCCTCTTCTTACTCGAAGAGGGAAACTTGCAAGCCTCGGGCGCGTTCGCGCCGCGAGAATGCGGATGCTCGTCCCGCAGGAACCAGGCCGCGAAAACACCCGCTCCCGGTTTGCAACACCCCGCCGCCAGCGTTACATCATAAGAATGTCCACACTTCTCATTTCGCACCCCGCCTGCCTCGACCACCAGACCCCGCCGGGCCACCCCGAGCGGCCAGACCGCATGCGCGCCGTCGAACAGGCGCTCGAGGACGAGCGCTTTCACATTCTGGCGCGCGAACAGGCGCCGATGGCGACCGAAGAACTGATCACGCTGGTGCATCCGCTGGAATATTTCCAGGAGATCCGCAACGCCTCGCCGTCGGAAGGCATGGTGCGGATCGACGCCGACACGACGATGTCGCCCGGCAGTTTCGAGGCGGCGTTGCGCGGCGCCGGCGGCGCGTGCCTTGCCGTCGATGAGGTGATGAACCAGAAAGCGTCGAACGCCTTTGTCGCCACGCGCCCGCCCGGCCACCATGCCGAGACGGCCAAGCCGATGGGCTTCTGCTTTTTCAACAACGCGGCAATCGCGGCGCGCTACGCGCAGAAGCGCTACGGCGCCGAACGCGCGGCCATCGTCGATTTCGACGTGCATCACGGCAACGGCTCGCAGGACATTTTCTGGTTCGACAAGAGCGTCTTGTATTCCTCGACGCATGAGATGCCGCTTTATCCCGGCACCGGCTCCCTCACTGAGCGCGGCGAACACAACACCATCGTCAATGCACCCTTGCGCGCCGGCGATGGCGGCGACCAGTTCCGCGACGCCTTCGAGACGGTGATCCTGCCGCGGCTGCGCGATTTCCGCCCCGACATTCTCATCATCTCGGCCGGCTTCGACGCGCATACCCGCGACCCGCTTGCCAATCTCAACCTGCTGGAAGCCGACTACACCTGGGTGACGCAAAAGCTCATGGACGTCGCCAACGATTCAGCGCAAGGGCGCGTCGTCTCGATTTTGGAAGGCGGCTATGATTTGCAGGGCCTTGCGCGCTCCGCCGCCGCGCATGTCACCGCGCTGATGCGGGGCTAAGCCATTACGCGCTTATCTCGCCGTCAGCCCGCCATCGATCGGCACGTCGGCGCCGGTAATGAACGCCGCCGCGTCCGACAACAAGTAAGCGCACAGCGAAGCCACCTCCTCCGGTCTGCCGAGCCGCGCCAGCGGAATATCGCCGGCGAAATTCTCGCGCGCTTTAAGCGGATCGCGCGCACCCGCCGCGATCTCGTCGACCATTGCGCCATCGATGAAGGCCGGGCAGATGGCATTGCAGCGCACCGGCGGCTTGTAGCGGGCGCCGTTAAGCGCGACCGATTTGGTCAGGAGCGACACGCCGCCCTTGGAGGCGCTGTAGGCGGCCAATCCGGCGCTGCCGACCAGACCGAGCACCGACGACAGATTGACGATAGCGCCGCCCCTCGCGCGCAACAGCGGAAACGCATATTTGCAACCGAGAAAAGTGCCGTCGAGGTTGATAGCCATGACCCGCCGCCAGGTGGCGAAGTCTGTCTTCTCGATACTGCCGACCACAGCGATGCCGGCGGCATTGACCAGCCCGTCGAGGCGGCCGTGCTGTTGCATGATATCGGCGGTGACGCGTTGCCAGTCGGCTTCCGATGTGACGTCGAGCGCGACATCAATGCCGGTGCCGGCTTGAAGGTCGGAGGCAATGACGATGCCGCCCTGCGCTTTCACGTCCGCCGCGACCGCGCCGCCAATCGCGCCGGCGGCGCCGGTGATCAAAACAATTCTGTCTTGCAGTCCGGCCACGCGCAGGCACCTCATTGTTGCATTACGCCGCATTGTCGCGCATTCATGACGATATGTCAGCCAATGGTTCCAGCATGTTTCCCGTCACTTTAATCACCGGCGCGTCCTCCGGCATTGGCGCGGCTTTGGCGCGCGAATTCGCCCGTCACGGTCATCCTCTGGTGCTGACCGCGCGCCGGGCGCCGGAATTGAATGCGCTGGCCGATGCGATCGCCACCGAATTTCCGCGCCAGGTTCGCCCCACTGTCATCGCCGCCGATCTTGGCGAGCCGGACGGCGTCGCGCGACTCGCTGCGAGCTTGCAGGCGCAAGGGCTGGAGCCGGCTATCCTCGTCAATAATGCGGGCTTTGGCCTTTACGGCGACTCCGCTTTGCTCAACCGCGCGCAACAAATTGCCATTGTCGATCTCAACAACCGCGCGCTCACCGATCTGACCATGCGCTGTCTGCCCGGCGTCACGCGCCACAAAGGCGGCATCCTCAATGTCGCGTCCATCGCCGGCTTCATGCCCGGCCCGGGCATGGCGGTTTATCACGCCAGCAAGGCCTTCGTCGTTTCGCTCACCGAGGCGCTGCACGAGGAATTGAAAGCCGACGGCGTCAAGGTCTGCGCGCTCTGCCCCGGCCCGGTAGCAACCGAATTCAACGCGCAAGCCGGCGTGCCGCATGGCTATTTCCCGGCGGCGCTGACCCTGCCGGCCGAGGACGTGGCGCGCGCGGGCTATGCCGGCTTCATGGGCGGCCACCGTATCGTCGTCCCCGGCAAGCCGAACCGGATCGCCACTTTACTGCCCCGGCTGCTGCCGCGCGGCTTTATCCTGGCATTCCTTACTTGGCGCTGGCAAAAGGCCCGTCGCCGCGGTTGACGAGAAGCCCTATATTCGCCATCCAAGAACAGGATACCCTGCCGCTTGCGACAAACGCTGCCGAATAACTATCATGGCCGACACCAATAACGCCGATATCAAGAAG
>CAIMEA010000002.1 GCA_903839845.1 uncultured Hyphomicrobiales bacterium | reverse complement strand
GGCGATCTATATGCCGGTGCGCACGCTCGGCGCTTTGGTTGCCCGCGCGCTGGCCGAAGGCCTCGACCCATTGACGCCGGCGGCGGCGATCGCCCGCGCCACGCGGCCGGACCAGCAGGTCGTTGCCGCGCCGATCGCCGAACTGCCGTCGCGGCTGGCGCAAGCCGCGCTGCCCGGTCCGGTGCTGGTGATGATCGGGCAAGGGCTGGAAAGCCTGCGCGACTCGCAACCGCGACGGATCGCAAGCACGGCATAGGTCCTCCGGCGCCTGCGCATCGAGCGCTATAACGACACTTTCGCGCCCGGTGCTGGCAAAGCCGCCGAAACGCGCTAAAAGGTCGGGAGTAGCGCCCGTAGCTCAGCTGGATAGAGCATCGGACTTCGAATCCGAGGGTCGGGAGTTCGAATCTCTCCGGGCGCGCCAATTGCTCATCGCCTGATCGCATTACGCATTTTTTTGACTGCGTCGAGGTCCGCCGCTCCTCGCATCATCCTGTTCTCGACTGCCCGCAAGTTTGCTGCCGATAACAAGAATCAAAGCGGGCTGAGGATTTCAATTGTCGTACTGGACGAACGCTGCGGGCGAGGAGCCTGTACCGGAATTCATATCGATTCGGCCGAAGCCACCGGCCTTCCTGTCAGGTATTGAATTGTCCCACGATTTCAGCAGCATACGACGACTCGGGGGTGGCGTCCCGCCGCCATTGTCCGTTCCCGCGGTTAACTCTGCCACGCGAATAACCCGCCGATCCGGCGGTTGACGGCCCGTCCCGCCGCAATGACGGCCGCGATAATTGGCGCTTTTGCTTGTTTTGGTCTACAGCATCCCCACATCACCCAATTCGTCGTTTATCGCGGCAGCGCCTTGCGTTGCCGTGCACCGGCGCTTCCTCCCGGCTCGATTCGCTTATTCGGCCGCCAGCCCAAGGTCTGACATCTCGTGACATTCCTGCCGACAAGCCCGCAGCTCGACCGTGCTCTGGTTGAGCGCAATTACAATGAGCCGACGCCGGTGCAGACGGCGGTGCTGGCCGATTCGGCCGTCGGCCGCGACCTGCTGGTCTCGGCGCAGACCGGTTCGGGCAAGACGGTGGCTTACGGACTGGCGATCGGCAAAAACCTGCTCGGCGAGAGCGGCCGCTTTGCGCATGGCGCCAAGCCGCTAGCATTGGTCGTTGCGCCGACGCGCGAACTGGCCTTACAGGTGCAGCGCGAACTGACCTGGCTCTATCAATATACCGGCGCGCGCGTCGTCTCCTGCGTCGGCGGCATGGACCCGCGCCGCGAGCAGCGCGAATTGGCCGATGGCGCGCATATTGTTGTCGGCACGCCGGGACGCCTCTGCGACCATCTGCGGCGAAATCGCCTCGATGTATCGGAACTCAAAGCCGTGGTGCTGGATGAGGCCGACGAAATGCTCGATCTCGGCTTTCGCGAAGACCTTGAGGCCATCCTCAAGACCATGCCGGAAGAGCGCCGCACGCTGCTGTTCTCGGCGACCTTGCCGCGCGGCATCGTCGCGCTGGCCAGGCAGTATCAGAAGAACGCGGTGCGCATCGAAGTCGCCGGCGACGCCGGCGGCCATGCCGATATCGAATACCGCGCGATCCGCGTCGCGACACACGACATCGAGCACGCGGTCGTCAACGTGCTTCGCTATTACGAATCGCCGAGCGCCATCGTGTTCTGCAACACGCGCAACGCCGTCAACCATTTGCAGGCGGCGCTGCTGGAGCGCGGTTTCTCGGTGGTGGCGCTGTCCGGCGAGTTGTCGCAAAACGAACGCACCCACGCGCTGCAATCGCTGCGCGACGGCCGTTCGCGCATTTGCGTCGCCACCGACGTTGCCGCGCGCGGCATCGATCTGCCCAATCTCGGGCTCGTCATCCATGCCGACCTGCCGAACGATTCGGAAGTGCTGCAGCATCGCTCAGGCCGTACCGGACGCGCCGGAAAAAAAGGCGTCAGCATCATGCTGGTGCCGCCGGCGCGCCGCCGCAAGGCCGAGATCCTGCTGAAGAACGCCGGCATCGAGGCGGTCTGGGGCGTGACGCCGCAGGCTGATGAAATCCGCGCGCTCGATCAGCAGCGCATGATGCAGGATTCGCTTTTCACCGAAGAGCCGACCGAGGACGATTTGACTCTGGCGCGGGCGCTACTGGCCGAGCGTACGCCGGAGGCCATTGCTTCGGCGCTGGCCCGGCTGTATCGCGCGCGTCTGCCGGCGGCGGAGGACATTCTCGATCCCGGCCAAGATCGCTTTCAGGACCGTTTTGCCGAACGCAACGATCGCAGCCGCGGCCGCGACAGCCGCTCGCAGCGCGGCGATGACAATTACGCGCCGCAGGATCGTCAAGAGCGCGGCGAGCGCAAGTCGCGGGCCCGTGAAACATTGCCGGGCGGCAGCGTCTGGTTTCGCGTCTCCGCCGGCAAGCAGAAAAAGGCAGAGGCGCGCTGGCTATTGCCGATGATCTGCCGCCGCGGCGGCGTCAACAAGGACGAGATCGGCGCCATCCGGATTTACGAAGACCATTCCGAATTCGAGATTGCCAAGGACGCGGCGGACAAGTTCACCACCAAGATCCAGCGCCCGGACAAGGAGCAGCACGTCATCACGGCGCTGCCGCATGGTCCGCAGGGAGAAGGTGCGCCGGTCAAAGTGAGCCCGCCGCCGTTCGTGCGCAAGGTTGAGCCGAAGATTGAGCCTAAGATCGAGCCAAAGATTGAAACCAAGGTCGAACCGAAGTTTGAACCGCGCGCGTCGGACAGACCGGCATTCGTCGACAAACCGCGTTTCGAGAAAAAGCCCTATCTCGGCAACAAACCGCGTTTCGACGGCAAGCCGGATTACGACAAGAAGAAGCCGGACTACGCCAAGAAGCGCGAATTCGGTTCAAAGCCGGGCTTCGAGAAGAAGCCGTACCAGGGCAAGAAGACGCATTACGACCACAAGCCGCCAACCGACAGCGCGCCGCGTCGGGACGACAGCAAACCGGCTTTCACCAAGCGCGATGACGGTAAACCGCATTTCTCCAAGGGCAACACGTTCGCCAAGCACAAAGGCCCGAAGAAAAACAAGAAGCCGAAACACCGGCCGAACCCGATGATCACCGATACGCCCTAAACCTGTTCGGCGTTGAGATAGGCCAGTCGCGCGCCGCAGAAGGCGCAGACCAGGCCGAGGCCCAGCGCGGTCAGGCCGCCAACCACGTCGAGGGTGCCGCCGAGATTGCCACTCTTGCTCATGATGCCGGCGGCGGTGGCGACCGCGAACACCACGGCGACCAGGACGCGTTGCGCCAGCCGGAAAATGAAATCGCGTCCGCGCGCCGCCGCTATCAAATAGGCGCCGGTGCCCCAGCCGCCGACGAAACCGGCGCCGGCGATCGCCCACCAGGCCAGTGCTGAGGCGACCTGCTGCCGGTGCCCGGCGGCGTTGTCGCGCAGAACCGTATCCAGCCCGGCGCCGAAAACCGTAAGGGCTATGTGAACCGCCAGCGCCGCGAATACGCCACAGGCGATCGCGGTGGCATAGTGCAGGCGGCGAAGGGCATCGGCTTCCATGGCGTGGGGTCCAAACGGCAAGGACGGCGATAGACCGCCCGCATTGGACAATAGCCGATGAGCTCGACGGTTGCGAACTGCCTTCGGATCTCCGCCGAAACGGCGGATCAGCGCGCGGCGTGTTGCAGCAATTCCTGAAATTCGCGCTCGAGCGCGTCGAGCGCAGCGCGCCGGGCCGGCGTCATCAGGCTCTTTTCATTTGGCCGATCTTGAACGTTACGCTGGTCGGACTGAGAGGCTCGATAGTCGCCCGTCTCCAAGCGCATTTTTTTCCCCCGAATCAGGCCCTGAACGCTCAATGCGTATCTGAGTCGGGTGGCATCGAACTACCTGTGGATAACCTGGCCATCACGATTGATTCGGCGTGTTGCATTTCGGTGACAATCGCCAGGTTGCAGGCGAAAGTGAGTCGCATCAAGCCCTTAGCCGCTGGCGCGACAATCAGCCTTCGCCGATCTCTTTCAAAATCTCCGCCGTATGCTCGCCGAGGCGCGGCGACGGCCGCTCGCTGGCGGCGCGCCAGCCGTCAATAACGATCGGCGTGCGCACGCCCGGGATCGTGCCGCCTTTGGCGGCGGCGCTCGGCAGATCGAGTTTCATGCCGCGCGCCTTGACCTGCGGATCGTCGAACACCTGCTCGACATTGTTGATCGGGCCGGCCGGCACCTTCTGTTCTTCGAGTTTGGCGAGCAGGTCGTCGCGCTTCATCGTCATGGTCAGCGCCGACAGCTTGGCGATCAACTCGCCGCGATGCTGCAGACGGCCGACATTATCCTTGTAATTCGGATCGGCCGCGAGTTCCGGCGCGCCGAGCACATGGCAGAGCTTGACGTATTGATTGTCATTGCCGGTGGCGATGATGATATAGCCGTCGGCGGTCGGAAATTGCTGATAGGGCACGATGTTGGCGTGCGCATTGCCCAGTCGCTGCGGGATTTTTCCGGAGACGAGGTAGTTGAGCGCCTGGTTGGCGAGGATGCCGACGGTCGAATCGACCAGCGCAGTATCGACATAGGCACCCTTGCCGGTTCGCTCGCGCTGCGCCAGCGCCGCCAGGATGCCGACGACCGAATAGACGCCGGTGAAAATGTCGGACACCGCGCCGCCGACCTTGGTCGGCGGGCCGTCGGCCATGCCGGTAATGTCCATGAGGCCGCCGATGCCTTGCGCCATGAGGTCGTACCCGGCGCGTGTCGCGTAGGGTCCGTCCTGACCGAACCCGGTGACCGAGCAATAGATCAGTCGCGGAAAATCCTTTGCCATGCTCTTGTAGTCGAGGCCGAACTTGGCCAGCCCGCCGACCTTGAAATTCTCGATCAGAATATCGGATTTGGCCGCGAGCTTGCGGACGATGCGCTGGCCCTCAGGGTCTTCGAAGTCGAGTTCGATCGAGCGCTTGCCGCGGTTGGCGGCATGGAAGTAGGCGGCGCCAAGGTTGCCGCCATCGGCGCCTTCGACGAAGGGCGGGCCCCAGCCACGGGTATCGTCGCCGGCACCTTTGCGCTCGACCTTGATGACGTCGGCGCCGAGATCGGCGAGCGTCTGCCCGGCCCAGGGCCCGGCCAGAATGCGGGCGAGTTCAAGGACGCGGACACCGGCGAGAGGCTTAGCCATAGGAAGGAACTCCGGCAGGGACGAAGGAAAGATCGATGTCGGGCGGGGTTATAAATGCAACGGCCGGGCATGGCCAGACCGCGAGATCCCGCGCGAGCCTTCTGCGTTCGCAAGCGATTTGCGCAAAACCTCCTATGGCATTGCGATTTACGCGAAGCTAATGTGGGGTCGGGGATGACAAAAAATTGCCGGCTCAGACCGGCCATGCAAAGGCGGCGGACTAACTGCCGCTCATGAATTAGTTTTGGAGGATACCCAATGAGGAAGCTCACGACATTGCTCATCGCCACGGCTGCCGTCGCCTTGTCGACATCGGCCTATGCGCAGGTTGTACTGAAGGCATCGCACCAGTTTCCGGGTGGCAAAGGCGACGTCCGCGACGACATGGTGCAGATGGTCGCCAAGGACGTGAAAGCCGCGAATGTCGGCCTCGACATTCAAGTCTATCCAGGCGCGTCTCTGTTCAAGCCGAATGACCAATGGAGCGCGACGGCCAACGGACAACTCGACATCACGCTGTTTCCTCTCGATTACGCCAGCGGCAAAGTGCCGGTGTTCAGTGCGACCTTGATGCCCGGCCTGATCCGCAATCAGGACCGCGCCAAGCGCATCAACGACTCGCAGTTCATGAAAGATATCCGCGCCGAGATCGAGAAGCGCGGGGTCATGGTGTTGTCGGACGCATGGTTCGCCGGCGGCATGGCCTCCAAGGGCGGCTGCGTCCTCAAGCCGGACGACCTGAAAGGCCGCAAGTTCCGCGCTGCCGGCCCGACCTTCGCCGGTATGTGGGAAAGCGCCGGCGCCAGCATCGTCAGCCCGCCATCGAACGAAATCTACAATGCGTTCCAGACCGGCGTCGTCAATGCGACCGACACCAGCCTGTCGACATTTGCGTCGATGCGGCTTTATGAAGTCGCCGACTGCCTGACCGCGCCCGGCCAGAACGCGCTTTGGTTCATGTACCAGCCGATGTTGATGTCGAAGAAGACTTTCGACCGGCTGACTAAGCCGCAGCAGGATGCAATTGTTGCTGCCGGCAAAAAGGCGCAGGCCTATTTCGAGGGCAAGGCGGACGAGATCAACAAGGAGGCGATCAAGGCCTTCGAGGACCACAAAGCCAAGGTCGTCAGCCTCAGCGACGCCGATTACGCGGCCTGGCTGGAAGTGGCGAAGAAGAGCTCCTATGCGCAGTTTGCCAAGGACGTGCCGAACGGTCAGAAGCTGATCGACGAGGCGTTGGCGGTGAAATAGGTCGCGGATTGGCGGCCGGCGGAAAAACCGCCGGCCGTTTCATTTCGCGCCATTCCTCAAACGTATTATCGGGAAATTCCATGAACGGGTTCATCCGGGCGGTCACGTTCGCGTCCCGCGTCGCCGGCGTTACCGGCGCCTTCCTCATTGCCATCGCAGTACTCGTCATCTGCGACATGGTGGTCGAGCGCTACATCTTCAATCTCACCACGATCTGGCAGATAGATATGGTGACATACTGCATCGTTGGCGCGACTTTCGTGGCCAGCCCCTACGTTCTGATGACGCGGGGGCATGTCAATGTTGACGTGCTGCCGCTCTATCTGAGTGGGCGCGGCCGTTACATTCTCGCGCTGGTCACGATGCTGATTGCGCTGGCGTTCTGTGTTGCGATTTTCACGCTTTGCACGATCTATTGGTACGAGGCTTTCACGCAACGCTGGCTGTCGAACACCGTCTGGCGGGCGCGGCTCTGGATTCCTTACCTGTCGATGCCGGTCGGTCTGGGTCTGCTGGTCCTGCAGTATCTGGTCGAGTTTTTGTCACTCGTCACCGGGCGCACATCTCCGTTTGGACTTTCTGAAAAGGAAAGCGCGGAGGACTTCGCCCGCGCCCAGGCCCGCGAAGCGCTCGGAGAATCCCCATGAGCCCGTCGATGCAGGGGGCGCTTGTCCTCGTCGTTACACTGCTGATGCTGCTATCGGGAATTCCGGTGGCCTTTGGCCTCGGCGCGATCGCGCTGGCCTTTCTGGTCCTGTTCCAGGGTTTCGACGCCATCCATGTCATCGCCGAGACGTTCTGGTCGGGCCTCGATGAATTCACATTGGTCGCCATCCCGATGTTCGTGATGATGGGCGCGGCGATCGGCTCATCGCCCGCCGGCAAGGATCTTTACGAAGCGCTCGACCGCTGGCTTTACCGCGTGCCCGGCGGCCTGGTCGTCTCGAACCTCGGCGCCTGCGCGATCTTCGCGGCGTTGACCGGGTCGTCGCCGGCCTGTTGCGCAGCCATCGGCAAGATGGGCATCCCCGAGATGCGCCGGCGTGGCTATCCGGACGATGTCGCGACCGGTTCGATCTGCGCCGGCGGTACGCTCGGTATTCTGATTCCGCCGTCGGTGACTTTCATCCTCTATGGCATCGCTACCGAGACGTCGATCGGCCGCCTGTTCATTGCCGGTGTTGTGCCGGGTCTGATGCTGACGGCCATGTTCATGATCTGGACGATCTTCAAGATATGGAAGAGCGGCTTCCGTTCGCATGCCGAGGGATTCCGCTATACTTGGAAAGAAAAATTCCAGGCGATCCCGAAAATCGCGCCGTTCCTGGCGATCGTCTTCGGCGTCATGTACTCGCTCTATGGCGGCGTCGCGACGCCATCGGAAGCAGCCGGCGTCGGCGCCGCTATGTGCCTTATTCTGGCGATTCTGATCTACCGGCTGTGGAAGCCGGCGCAGATCTGGCACATCCTGCGCGACACGATGCGCGAGTCGGTGATGATCCTGACCATCATCGCCACCGCCGTGCTGTTCGGCTACATGCTGACGTCGCTCTATCTGACCCAGACTTTGGCGCAGGCCATCGCCGATGCCCATTTCAATCGCTGGGTTTTGATGGGGATGATCAACCTGTTCCTGCTGGTGTGCGGATTCTTCATCCCGCCCGCCGCGATCATCCTGATGACGTCGCCGATCCTGTTGCCGATTATTACAGCGGCTGGCTTCGACCCGGTCTGGTTCGGGGTCATCCTCACCATCAACATGGAAATTGGCCTGATCCATCCGCCGGTCGGGTTGAACATCTACATCGTCAACGCCATTGCGCCCGACGTGCCGGTGACGACCGTGATGTGGGGCACGATGCCCTATGTCATCTGCATGATGCTGGCGATCGTGATCCTGTGCATTTTTCCTGAAATCGCCACCTGGTTGCCCAACTACCTGATGGGTGTCGGCAAGTAGCCGGCGTCCTAAACCTTGAAGCGCGGATCGAGGAAGTCGCGCAGGCTGTCGCCGAACAGGTTGAATGCGAACACCGCCAGGCTGATCGCCACGCCCGGGAACAGGATCATCCAGGGCGCCTGCCGGTAGAAGTCGGCGGCATTGCCGGACAGCATCAGGCCCCAGGCGGCGGTCGGCTCGGTGACGCCGAGGCCCAGGAACGACAGCGACGCCTCCGCCAGGATCGCCTGGGCGATGAAGGCGGTCAGCATGATCAGGTAGGGCGCCACCACGTTCGGCGCCATATGGCGGAAGATGATGCGGGTGTGCGAATAGCCGGCGGCGCGCGCGGCATCGATATAGGGCGCGACCCGCACCGACAGCGCGGCCGCGCGCACGACGCGGGCGACGCGCGGCAGGATCGGTATGGCGATCGCGACGATCAGGTTGATATCGACGCCGCCGACGGAGAACTTGCGGAATGCCGCCACCACCACCAGCGCCAGGACGATCAGCGGGAAAGCCAGCAGGATATCGACGAAACGCTGAATCCAGGCATCGATCCTGCCGCCGAAATAGGCCGATGCGATGCCGAGAATGGCGCCGAGCGACGAACCGACGAATGACGACGTAAAGCCGATCACCAGCGCCGTGCGCGCGCCGTAAATGAGGCGGGAGCAGATGTCGCGGCCATAGGCGTCGGTGCCGCACCAATGGTCCGCCGAGGGTGGGGCCAGCAGCGACGCGAAGTCGATGGTCAAGGGATCGTAAGGCGCGACCAGCGAGGAGAAGATGCCGGCGAACATCATGGCGAATATGATGAGGAAACTCACCGCGCCGAGCGGCTGCTGGCGGCAGAAGTCGACAAATTTGCTCGGCGTCCGCGACGGCGCAGCCGCGTTCGTCGGGGCAAGGGGAAGTGTCGGGTCGGCTATCGTCATGAATTGTACCGGATGCGCGGGTCGAAGACGGCGTAAAGCAGGTCGATGGCCAGATTGACGAACACGTAGAACGCCGCGATCAGCATGACCATGCCCTGGATCAGCGTGAAATCGTTGCGCGACACGCTTTGCACGAACAACTGGCCGATGCCGTTGAGGTTGAACACCTGTTCGGTAACCACAAGGCCGCCGATCAGGAAGGTGAATTCGAGGCCGATGACGGTGATCGCCGGTAGCAAAGCGTTGCGCAAAGCATGGCGCGAGACGACGAGCTTCTCGTAGACGCCCTTGGCGCGCGCGGTGCGGATGTAATCCTCGTTCATCACTTCGAGCAAAGACGACCGGATCATGCGCGCCACCACGGCGCAATATCTGTAGCCGACCGCCAGCGCCGGCCAGATCAGCTGCGTCAGATTGGCGACCGGATCGACATAGATCGGCGTGAAGGTAATCGGCGGCAGCCAGTTGAACAGACTCAGCAGCGTCAACATGATGATCATGCCGAACCAGAACGAGGGTATCGACAAGCCACCTATTGTCACGAGCCGTACGGTGTAATCGATCCAAGTGCCGCGAAACAGCGCGGCCGCCGTCCCCATCGGGATGGCCAGCAGCACGGCAATAATGGTCGCCATGATGGCGACCTGCAATGAAAGCTCGAGACGACCGGCGATTTCGGTGACCACCGGCCGCTCAGTCCACATCGAGTTGCCGAAGTCGAACCTGGCCATGTCGATCATCCAGGTGCCGAATTGATTGATCAGCGGGCGGTCGAGGCCGAGCCGCTTGCGCTCCAGCTCGATGGTTTCCTGCGTGACCGTGCCGCCATCGCCGCGCAGCTTGATCTCGACGATATCGCCAGGGACGATCCGCAGCAAGAAGAACACGAGCACCGCGACCCCGAGCAAGGTCGGGATCATCAGCAGGATACGGTTGATGGCGTAGCGAAGCATTTCATTTCCTTATCCCGGGCGCATCGCAACATGAAATGTTGCGATGCCGACCCGGGATCGTTACGGCCCATGTCTTAACGGTCCCGGATCTGCGGAGCAGTGCTTACGCGCTGCGCCGCGTCCGGGACAAGAGTTACACGTTCAGCCAGACGTCTTCGAGCTGTTGGCCGAGATTGTGGCTCGGCGACATTTTCCAGCCCATCAGCGTCTTGTGCGTCGGGACGATGCGGTGCCACCACAGCAAGGGCTGCTGGTAGCCCTGCTCGAACACGCGCTTCTCGAAGGCGCGGATCATCGCCTTGCGCTTTTCCGGATCGCGCTCGCGCAGATGATCGTCATAGAGCTTGTCGAGCATCTCGTCCTTCGAGCGCGAGCGGTTTTCCGGCGAGCGGCCGATCGACAGATACTTGGCAAGACCGAGGCTCGAATCGTCCATGAACAGGTTGGAGAAGTCGATGGCCACGTCATGATTGCCGGCGTTCATCGTGGCGAGATAAGGTCCGGTGTCGGACTGCTTGTGCTCGACCTCGACTCCGATCTGCCGCCACTGATCGACAAGGAAAATGCCGGCCGGCGTATAGGGCATCGCCAGGTTGCGGTTCCAGAGCGTGAATTTCAGATTTTCCTGGCCCGCCTCCTTCAGCAGCTTCTTGGCTTCCTCGCGGGACTTCTTGATGTCCTTGGAGAAGCCCGGCAGCTTGACCAGTTCCGCTTCCGGCGTTGCGAATGGCGAGCCGGGGCGAATGACGCCGCCGACCGAGCGCAAAGTCGAAATCTTGGAGAGGCCGACGCTGCCGCCCCAGCGGTCGATCGCCATCAGCAATGCGCGGCGCACCCGCACGTCGTCGAACGGCTTCTTGTCGACGTTGAAGCAAACCAGCAGGTTGAGCGTCCAGCTCGATTCCTCGATACGGATCTTGTCGCCCATGGTTTGTACCAGGCGGTCGCGCTCGGCCGGCGAGATGCCGCGGAATTCACCGAGCACCTGGCCGCCCTGCACGGCATTGAGCATCGCCGCCGCCTGCAGCGTGAAGATGCCCTTGAAGCCGTCCAGATAGGGGAAGCCTTTCTTGAAGTAGGCGTCGTTCTTCTTGCCGGCGACGTGGCTGCCCTTGACGTGTTCGACGAAGATGAACGGGCCGGTGCCGTTGATCTTGGTGCGCGGGCCGGCCGGATTCTCGGCAAGGTCCTTGGCCGAGTAGATGACGTTCCACGGCGAGGCGAAATGCTCGAGCATGGATGCATTCACCGCTTTCATCTTGAAGATGACAGTGAGCGGGTCCGGCGTTTCGACCGTGCCGATATCGGCGAAGGTCGCCTGGCGCGTCGACACCACGCCGGCGGGCGGGTTGCGCATGCGGTCGTAGGTCGCCTTGACGTCGGCGGAGGTGAGCGCCGTGCCGTCGTGGAATTTCACGTTCGGCGTCAGCTTGAACGTATAGGTCATGAGATCGGGCGCGACCGTGTATGACGTCGCCAGGTCGTTCTCGACCGCCGGGAACTTCGACAGGTTGAATCGCAGCAGCGTCGAGTAGAACGGCGCGGCAAAATGCAGCGTCGCGTAGGTGTCACTGCCGGCCGGGTCGTAATGCGGCGCCTCGGCGCTGATCGCGAAGTTGAGCACGCCGCCGCGCTTGACGTTCGGCGCCTGCGCATTCGCCTTGGTGAAATCCCAATCGAACCCGCTCATGCCGAGCGCGAGCGCTCCGGCCGTCCCCTGCAAGGCCGTCCTTCTGGTGATCTTCATGGTGTCTCCTCCCTCTCTGTGCGTTTTTTGAACGTTTTGAGCGTTGTCTTAGACTTTTATACAGGCGGCAAAGTGTCCGGGCCGCTTTTCCTCGAGCGGCGGGACCACCTCGCGGCATTCCTGGCTCGCCAGCGGACAGCGGGTATTAAAGACGCATCCGGAAGGCGGCGCCAGATGGCTCGGCAGCTCGCCTTTGATCAGGCGCGGCTCGCGCAGCTTTTCCAGTGTCGGATCGGGCACCGGCGCGGCGTCGAGCAAGACCTTCGTATAAGGATGCAGGGAGTCGCTGTAGATGACGTCGCGGTCGGCGATTTCCATCACCCGGCCGAAATACATCACCACGACGCGCGCCGAGATATGTCGCACCACCGCGAGGTCATGGGCGATGAACAGGAACGCGAGGCGGAATTTGCGTTGTAGTTCCTCGAGCAGATTGATGATCTGGCCCTGGATCGACACGTCGAGCGCCGATACCGCTTCGTCGCAAACGATGAAAGAAGGCTCCATCGCCAAAGCGCGGGCGATGCCGACGCGCTGGCGTTGCCCGCCAGACAATTGATGCGGATAACGCTCCGCCATTTCCGGACGAAGCCCGACGTGCCCGAGCAACTCGGTGACGCGCGCCTCGTTCTCCTTGCGGCCGGAGACGATTTTGTAGACGTGCAGCGGCTCGCCGATGATCTGACCCACGGTCATGCGCGGGTTGAGCGACGAATACGGGTCTTGGAAGATGACCTGGACCTTGCGCCGCATCGCCTTGAGTTCGGCGGCCGAAGCCGTCGACAGATTGACGCCTTCGAAGTGGATCTCGCCGGCCGAAGGTTCCTCCAACCGCAGGATCAGCCGTCCGACCGTGGTTTTGCCGCAGCCGGATTCGCCGACCAGGCCGAGCGTCTCGCCGGGGAAGATGTTGAACGATACGTCCTCGACCGCGCGCACCGTTCCGCCGGCGCTGCGCAGCCCGCCGGACACCGTGAAATGCTTGGTCAGATGCTGCACCGACAACACCGGCGCTTCGGTGTTGGCGGCGAAGTTCAACCCGGCGCCGCCGAGACTGGCCCAGACGATCTTGCCCTCGGCGATTTCGGTATGCCGGTGGCAGCGCGACAGGCTGCCGGTGTCAGTGGGGTAGAGCGGCGGCTCCTGATCGCACACGGCGATGCGGAATGGGCAGCGCGGCGCGAACCGGCAGGCGGTCGTGACATTGGCGAGATTGGGCGGCAGGCCTTCGATGGTTTCCAGCTTGCTGCCGCGCGGACGATCGAGCCGGGGCACCGAGCGCAGCAGACCCATCGTGTAGGGGTGGCGCGGCTTGTGGAACAGTTGCTCGGCCGCTCCCTGCTCGGCGACCCGCGCGGCATACATGACGATGACGCGGTCGGCATAGCGCGCGACCACGCCGAGGTTATGGGTGATGATGACCAGCGCGATATTGAGCTTGCGCGACAGGTTCTTCATCAGTTCGAGAATCTGCGCCTGGATCGTGACGTCGAGCGCGGTGGTCGGTTCGTCGGCGATGATCAGTTTCGGATTGCAGGCGAGGCCGATGGCGATCATCACGCGCTGACGCATGCCGCCGGAGAATTGATGCGGGTACTGGTCGAGGCGGCGTTCCGGGTCGGTGATGCCGACAAGGTTCAACAACTCGATGGCGCGGGCCTGCGCCTGCTCGTCATTCATGCCGAGATGAATTTGCAGCGGTTCTTTGATCTGCAGTCCGATGGTCAGGATCGGGTTGAGCGAGGTCATCGGCTCTTGGAAGATCATCGAAATGTCGCGGCCGCGAATGGCGCGCATGTCATCGTCGCCGAGATCGAGCAGGTTGCGGCCGTCGAACATGACGCGGCCTTGCGGAATCTTGCCGGTCAGCCGCGGCAGCAGCCGCATGATCGACAGCGCGGTGACGGACTTGCCCGAGCCTGACTCGCCGACGATGGCGACCACTTCGCCGCGGTCGACGGAGAAGCTGACGCCTTCGACCGCGCGGACGATGCCGCGCGAGGTGTGAAACTGGGTGTGCAAATTCTCGACTTGCAGCAGCGGCGCAGCCACCTCCTGCGGCGCGGCCGATGGTCCGCGCACGTCTTTATCGGCATCAACGACGGTCAAGCCTTCATCCCTCTCAAAAGCGCTGCGAAAACACCCATTTAGGGCGCTCCCGTCCTCCCGGGCGGCAGAATGCGTTGCGCCTGTTCGTCGCGCAAGTCCGGTGATTGGTCGCAGGCGAGCTTCTTTCCGGCCGGCCGGAACCCGGTTCGCGGCAATTTGTTGTGGTGAAATAGCGGGCAGTGCGATTGCGCCCTCAGTAGGATGTCGCAGGGCTGGATTTTGTGCATATTTGGTGCGGCGCGATATTGGATCACGTCGCTTCGGGGACTGAATGAACACCTCTTTCTTCGGCGAATTGCTGCAAACCATCTCGGAGCGCGGCCGCGCGCTGCTGGATCGCGGCCGCGACCGGCGCGGCAATCCCGCCGCACGATCGGAAAACCTGATCGGGCTATGCGAAGATTTGCTCACGGGGCGCGGTGAGGCGTCCGGGGTGGCGTTGGCGCGGGAAATCCTCGGCCACTATGCCGATCTTACCATCGGACCGCGCATCGCCTTTTTCGAGTCGCTGGCCCAGCGCTTCGGCACCGATCCCGCGCGCATGGAAGCAGCGATCGCGGCCTGGCGGGCGCAACCTTCCGACGCGACCGCGGCCGACGTGCACGCCGCCTCCGAGCCACGCCGGCAGGAGCTGTTTCGCCGCCTCAATCTCGCCCCCGGCGGCACCCAGGCGCTGGTGCGCATGCGCGAGCAGTTGCTGGATGTGCTCGCCAATCGCGAAGACCTCACCGCCGTCAATGACGATTTTGTGCACCTGTTCTCGTCATGGTTTAACCGCGGCTTTCTGGTGCTGCGGCGGATCGACTGGTCGACGCCGGCGATCGTGCTGGAAAAGATCATTCGTTACGAGGCGGTTCACGAAATTCGCGGCTGGGACGATCTGCGCCGTCGCATCGATCCGCCGGACCGGCGCTGCTTTGCCTTTTTTCATCCGGCGCTGATCGACGAGCCGTTGATTTTCGTCGAGGTCGCGCTCGAACGCGATATTCCAGGCGCGATCGCGCCGATCCTGGCCAGCGGACGGCTGGATTTCGTGCCGCTGGAGAAGGCGCGCGTCGCGGTGTTCTATTCGATCTCCAACTGCCAGCGCGGCCTGGCCGGCGTATCGTTCGGCAACTTCCTGATCAAGCAGGTGGTCGAGGAGATCTGCCGCGAATTGCCGAAGCTTTCGACCTTCGTGACGTTGTCGCCGGTGCCGAACTTTGCGCGCTGGCTGTCACGCGAGCTTAAGGCCGAGAATTCGCCGGTCCTCAACGACGCCGACCGCGCCATGCTGTCATTGATGGAGCGCCCGCACTGGTGGACCGATCCGGAAATTTTCTCGAAACTCGAAGACCCGTTGCTGCGCCTGGCGGCGTTTTATTATCTGCGCGGCAAGACGCCGGCCGGTTTGCCGGTCGACCCGGTCGCGCGTTTCCATCTCGGCAATGGCGCGCGGCTGGAGCGCATCAATTGGCTGGGCGATACGTCCGACAAGGGAATCGCCCAGGGCTGCGGCCTGATGGTCAATTATCTTTATGACCTCGACGATATCGAGAAGAACCACGAGGCCTTCGCCGAAGGCCGCACCGTGGTTGCGTCAAACGCGGTGCAGCGCTTCCTGCGCCCGACGCTGGAACTGGTGCCGGTCGCCGGGTAGTCAGGATTTCCCGTACACCGGCACGATGGCGCCGCGCGTGACCGTGTTGCCGGGCGAGGCGAGAAACAAAATCGTCGCCGCCACGTCCTCGACCTTCGGCCATTTGTCGAAATCCGCCTTCGGCATCGCCGCGCGGTTGGCCGGTGTATCCATGATCGAGGGCGCTACCGCATTCACCAGAATGCCCTGTTTCGCCACTTCCTCGGCGAGCGCAATCGTCAGCGCCGCGACGCCGGATTTGGCAATCGTATAGGCGGTCATGCCGGCTCCTAAGCGTGGCTCCAGCGCCGGGCGCGCCGCGACATTGACGATGCGCCCGCCTTTGCCCGCCATGGCCAGAACCGCGGCGCGGCAGCACAGAAAACACGACACCAGATTGCTATCCAGTTGCGCCATCAGCGCTGCCTTGTCGGTGTCGCCGATGGCCGCCGCCGAAAAGCCGCCGGCGATATGGATCGACGCCCAGGGTGCTATGCCCTGAAACAGTTTCGCCACGTCGCTCTCGTCGGAAAGGTCGGCGACCTTGATCAGGCTGACTTTGGCATCGTCCTTGTGCGCGAAGTGCGCCATTTCAGCATCGTGCACATAAGGCACCGTGCACGTCGCGCCGGCCTTCAACAATCCATCGACGACGGCCGCGCCCAGCGCGCCGGTGCCACCGGTAACCACGACGTTTTTGTCGATGTAGTTCATAACCATCTCCTTCATGCCCGGCCTTGTGCCGGGCATCCAGGACTTTCTTGTTTCAGTTAAGCAAGACGTGGATGGCCGGGACAAGCCCGGCCATGACGAATTACCCCCTCCCGCGTTTTACCCGCATCGGCAGCACCTGGTATTCCATCCAGTTCGCCACTTCGCTGACGCGCAGCTTCTTGTCGAGCACGTTGCGGCTGATGCCGTGCCGCCACGACAGCCGCTTGCAGTCGGGATCGGCGTCGAGTGCGTCGAGGTCCTGCGC
>CAIMEA010000001.1 GCA_903839845.1 uncultured Hyphomicrobiales bacterium | reverse complement strand
GAATGCGCCGGGAAACGAGGCGCAGAGATTGCAGGCGGTGGCCGGCAGCGGCGCAATGCCGGCGGCGATTAAAGCCGGATAGGTGACGACAGCCGCGCCGCCGACCAGCGAGGTCAGCGCGCCGCCGCCAATGCCGGCGATAAAAAGCATGATGATTGTAGGGAGGGACATTTGCGCTTCTTTACACCTCTCCCTTTGGGAGAGGTCGAACCGCGACGCGGTTCGGGTGAGGGGTAATGGGCTATCGAGAGTGTTAGGCCCCCTCACCCTAACCCTCTCCCCGATGGGGAGAGGGAGCACACTTCACCGTGCGGCCACAGTTCAATTAAAATTTTGAAGTTAGAAAAACGCCTGGATCCCGGTCTGCGCGCGGCCGAGGATCAGCGCGTGGATGTCGTGCGTCCCTTCGTAGGTGTTGACGGTCTCAAGGTTCGAAAGCACGCGCATTACATGATATTCGCCGGAGATGCCGTTGCCGCCGTGCATGTCGCGCGCGACGCGCGCGATGTCGAGCGCCTTGCCGCAATTGTTGCGCTTCATCAGCGAGATCGACGGCGGCGCCGCCCTGCCCTGCTCGAGCATGCGGCCGAGGCGCAAGGCGCCCGCGGTGCCGAGCGCGATTTCGGTCTGCATATCGGCGAGTTTCTTCTGCACCAGTTGATTTGCGGCGAGCGGCCGGTTGAACTGCTTGCGGTCGAGCGTGTATTGCCGCGCCGCGTGCCAGCAGAATTCGGCGGCGCCCATCACGCCCCAAGCGATGCCGTAGCGCGCATTGTTGAGACAACCGAACGGACCGGCGAGGCCCTGCGCATTCGGCAAAAGGTTCTCTTCCGGAATGACGCAGTCGACCAAAACGATTTCGCCAGTGGTCGAGGCGCGCAACGACAGCTTGCCCTCGATCTTCGGCGTCGAGAAACCTTTCGTTCCGCGCTCGACGATGAAGCCGCGAATGACGCCATCGAGCTTGGCCCAGACCACCGCGACATCGGCGAAGGGCGCGTTGGAAATCCAGGTCTTGGCGCCGTTGAGCTTGAAGCCGCCGGCGACCTTCTCGGCGCGCGTCACCATCGAACCGGGATCGGAGCCGTGGTCGGGCTCGGTGAGGCCGAAGCAGCCGACCCATTCGCCGGTCGCGAGCTTGGGCAGATATTTGCGGCGCTGCGCTTCGTTGCCATAGGCGTAGATCGGATGCATCACCAGCGACGACTGCACCGACATCATCGAGCGATAGCCGGAATCGACACGCTCGACCTCGCGCGCGATCAGGCCGTAGGCGACATAGCCAAGGCCGGCGCCGCCGTATTCCTCGGGGATCGTCGGCCCGAGCAGCCCGAGCTTGCCCATTTCACGCATGACGTCGGGGTCGTGCTTTTCCGTCGCATAGGCTTCGACGATGCGCGGCATCAGTAAGTCCTGGGCAAAGCCGCGCGCGGAATCGCGCACCATGCGCTCTTCCTCGGTCAGTTCGAATTCGATGCCGAGCGGGTCCTCCCACTGGAAGTCGCGATCCTTCAGCATTGCGGGCTTGCCTTCGCGCTTTTCGGCCGGCTGCGACATCGGAACTTCTCCTCGATTTCTCGGCGAAACTTTGTGGCCGTCATTATAGACCGGAACGGGTGCGGGCAAGAGAGCCTCTTCTTCCCTCGCCCCGTCCTTACGGGGAGAGGGTGGCGAGCACTTGCGAGCCGGGTGAGGGGCGAACTCGCGGTGAATTCAGCGACGGCCCCTCACCGACCCGCATTCGCCTCTCGACTTCGGCGGGCCACCTCTCCCCCTCCGAAGTCGGATTTATCCGACTTCGGCATTCTAAATGCCCAACTCGGGTAAACCCGAGTTGGGGTGCGGGGAGAGGGAAGGAAAGAGAAGCACGCACGCACCATCGCCCGTATTGTTTGCGGCCCCGGGCAAGCCAACTCCTGATTTCCTTACCCTCGAAATATCGAGGGTGTGGCGCGCCAAAGGGCGCTCCAGTATTTCCGTGTGTGAGCATCTCATTGCGGAGATGCCCGCGCCTCTCGGCGCGCCACGGCGGCGTCTTACGGCAGCCGGGCCGCGCTTCTGGCGGCTGTTGGCTTTCCCGAAGGACCCTCAAGCCTCGCCCCCTTTTCGGAGCAG